>JAGQUO010000063.1 GCA_020438445.1 Solirubrobacterales bacterium | reverse complement strand
CTCCGAGGAGTCGGGGAGGCGCCCGGCGCTCCGGGTGCAGCTCCCGGACCTGATCGCCAGCCCGGGCGTCGTCGCGGCCGGCGCGGCCACGGTCACGAGCGGCTCGCCGTCGGTCGCCGCGGAGCTCAGCCATGGCCTCGCCGACGACACCAACGTCACCGACCCCAGCGGCGCCGCGCTGTTCGACATCCACCCCGAGCCGCTCAACGTCGCGATCCAGCGCGCGCTGACCGAGCAGGAGGAGGAGCGCGATGGGTGATGTCGTCTCGCAGTCGATCGAGATCGACGCCCCGATCGAGACGGTCTGGGATCTCGTGATGGACCCCCACCGGCTCGGCGAATGGGTGACGATCCACCGCGAGGTCTCCGAGGTTCCGGAGGGCCAGCTCGAGCGGGGAAGCCGGTTCCGCCAGGAGATGCGGCTGAAGGGCGTGCCCCTCAAGGTGCGCTGGGAGGTGAGCGAGTGCGACCGGCCCCGGCGTGCCCGCTGGCGCGGGACGGCCGCGGCGGGCGCGAAGGCGCGGATCGCCTACGACCTCAGCGAGACCGAAACGGGAACGAGGTTCGACTACGAGAACGAGTTCGAGCTGCCGGCCGGCAAGGTCGGCAAGCTCGCGGGGCGGGCCTTCAACGCCGTCTCCGGCGACCGCGAGGCCGAGCGCTCGCTGGCCCGCCTCAAGGAGTTGCTGGAGAATGGGGACCGATGATCGTCGAGGACCCGACACGCGACTCCGTGCGCACCGCCGACGTCGGCGGCGGAATCGAGATCGCCTACGAGACCTTCGGCGACCCCGCCGACCCGGCGATGCTGCTCGTCATGGGCCTCGGCATGCAGATGCTCGCCTGGGACGAGGAGTTCTGCCAGGCCCTCGTCGACCGCGGCTTCCACGTCATCCGCTACGACAACCGCGACATCGGTCTGTCCACGAAGGTCGGGGGCGGGCCGCCCAACGTCATCGCCGGGGCCCTCGGCCTCACCGGGTCGGCCCGCTACACCCTGAACGACATGGCGGCGGACGCGATCGGGCTGCTCGACCACCTCGGCGTCGAGCGGGCCCACGTCGCCGGCGTCTCGATGGGCGGGATGATCGGGCAGACGCTCGCGTCCCGCCACGGCGACCGGGTCGCGTCGCTCGCCTCGATCATGTCGGGGCCCGGCGGCCGGAGGCCGAGCGTGATGCCGCGGCTCAGCGTCATGGGCACGCTCCTCGCCAAGCCACCGGTGGAGCGGGAGGCCTACGCGACTCACCTCGCCCGGATCTTCACCCGGATCGGCTCGCCCGGATTCGACCACGACTACGACCGCCTGCGGCAGCGGGTGCTGATGATGTACGACCGCTGCTTCTACCCGACGGGAACGGCGCGACAGCTGATGGCGATCATGGCCTCCGGCGACCGGACCGCGGAGCTGCGCCGGATCCACTGCCCGACGCTGGTGATCCACGGCAAGGCGGACAAGCTGATGCCGCCCGCCGCCGGCGAGGCGGTGGCGCGGGCGGTGCACGGATCGCGGCTCGAGTTGATCGAGGGCATGGGCCACGACCTGCCGCTCCAGCTCTGGCCGCGGATCACCCGGGCAATCGCCGACAACGCCGCCCGCGCGAAGCCCGCCGGGCACGCGGCTGTCACCGCCTGAGCGCGACCGCCACCCATGCGGATCGCCTTCGTCACCTGCGAGCGCCCGATCGAGCGGGACGTCGACCTCGACTTCCTCGTACCGGCCATGAAGCGGCGCGGCGCCGACGTCGAGGTCCCGGGCTGGAGCGACCCCGGCGTCGACTGGGGCGGATTCGACATGGCGATGCTGAGCTCGACCTGGGACTACTACGAGCGCCAGGACGAGTTCCGGGATTGGCTGTCGGCGGCCGCGGCGTCCACGCGACTCGTCAATCCGCTCCCGATCGTCGAGTGGAACCTCGACAAGCGCTACCTGATCGAGCTCGAGGCGGCCGGCGTGCCGACGATTCCGACCGTCTGGGTCGAGCCCGGCGGCGAGGCGGAGGCGGCCGCGGAGATCGGCGAGCTCGGCTGGGAGACGGTCGTCCTCAAGCCCGTGATCGATCTCGGGGCGCGCAACCTCGTGCGCGTCGGCGCCGCACACGTCGAGCAGATGCTCGCCGCCTTCGACGTCGCGACGATGGCGCAGCCCTACCTCCCCTCGGTCGCCACCGAGGGCGAGCTGAGCCTCGTCTACGTCGGCGGGAAGCTGACCCATTCCCTGCGGAAGCTGCCGGCACGTGGTGATTTCCGCGTTCAGCCCCAGTACGGGGGCACGCACGAGTACGAGGAGTTCGGCTCGGTCGTGCGCGAGATCGCCGCCGCCGCGGTCGGCGTCTCGCCCGAGGTCCCGCTCTACGCCCGCGTCGACGTCGTCGGGACCGAATCCGGCCCCGCCGTCATCGAGCTCGAGCTGATCGAGCCCGCGCTCTACCTCGACACCGCTCCGGAGGCGGCCGAGGCGATCGCCGACGCCCTGCTCGCGGCGAGCTGAGTCAGCGCTCCGCGATCAGCAGCGTCTGGGCGGCGATCCCGATCGGCCCGCGCTCGTCGCGGAGCACAGTGTCGGTGAGCCCGACCCCGGTCGGCTCCGGCACCGTGACGGCGTCGAGGCAGACCCACTCCCCCTCCGGCATCCGGCTGAGGTGGACCGACAGATCGACGTTGATGAACAGGAACCGGCGGTAGTCGAGGGCGGCCGAGATCCCGTTGCCCGAGTCGGCGACGACGAGGACGCGCTGGAGCGGGGTCGGGTCCTCGCCGGCGACCAGCGGATGTCCCATCCTCATCCAGACGACGCCGGGACCGGGCTCGACGAACGACCCGCGCGCGAAGCGGTATTCCATCGCCGTGTGGTAGCCGACGTCGTGGCCGGTCGGGAAGAAGGCGTCCGCCGGCTCGAGCCGGTCCGGGGCCGGAGGCGGCGGGTGATCGCGCGCGGCGAGGCCGGAGGGAATGCCAACCTCGCGACGGAGCAGCCGCCAGGCCCGCGCCCGCATCAGCGGCCTTCCGTCGCCGTCGGCGAGCGTCGCCTCGGCCATGTCGACGCGGCGACCGGGCCGGACGACCTCCGCGGCGACCCGCATCGGGCCGATCGGCACCGGAGCGAGGATCTCGAAGGTGACCCGTCCGACCACGCGATCGCCCGGCCCCGCACCGACGCCGTCGAGACGCTCGATCGCGCGACCGATCAGCGCCGCCGGCGGCCCGGCGTGCTGGGCCGACGGATCCCAGGGACCGCGGGTCAGCTCGGTCGCGGCGAAGCCCTCTCCGTCGGGCTCGTAGAAGGCCGACTTTGCGGGGAGCCGGGTCGCTGTCGCAGATTTCCCGCTCACCGGCGGGAGTATCCTCGACCGGCATGGAGAAGATCGAGAAGACCGACGACGAGTGGCGCGAGGAGCTCACCCCCGAGCAGTACGAGATCCTGCGCAACCACGGGACCGAGCGCCCGTTCACCGGCGAGTACGTCGACACCAAGGCGGACGGCACCTACTGCTGCGCCGCCTGCGGTAACGAGCTGTTCAGCTCCGGCACGAAATTCGACTCCGGCACGGGCTGGCCGAGCTTCTTCGAGCCGGCCGACAACGACGCGATCGTGACCCGCCCCGACAACAGCATGTTCATGCGCAGGACCGAGGTCCTCTGCGCTCGCTGCGGCTCCCACCTCGGGCACGTCTTCGAGGACGGGCCGGCGCCGACCGGGCAGCGATACTGCATCAACTCTTGTGCCCTGGACCTCGAGTCCGAGGGCGCGCAAGGCTCCTGACCAGGAGAGGGAATTGCGGAGGCGGTGTGGGAACGGCACACCGTCTCTCGTTCCCTGCGCCAGGGTTCGGCGCCCGCCTCGCAACTGGTGGTGGGCCGAGAACGACGCATGGTGCGTCGAAATCGGCCCACGAGACCGACCTCCCCTTCCCGGCCATGAATGAAGCTCCGGCCCGGCGGTCCAGGCCGGGTGAAGCGTCTGCCGCGGGTGGCGCGGGGTCGTGCCGACGCCCAGCGGCGGCAGCCGGTGGGTGCGGCACACCCCGCGACAGGACCCGCGGGAGGTGACCTCAGCCGAGCTTCGCCGGCGCGCCGCTCTGGACCAGGGCCGGGGGGATCGAGACCGAGCCGTCGGCCTCCTGCCGGTTCTCGATGATCGCGATCAGCGTGCGGCCGACGGCGACCGCGGTGCCGTTGAGGGTCGCGACGTGCTCGGGCGCAGCGCCCTCGGAGGGCCGGTACCGGCTGTTGAGGCGGCGGGCCTGGTAGTCGGTGGTGTTCGAGGTCGAGGTCAGTTCGCGGTAGCGCTCCTGGCTCGGGATCCAGGCCTCGCAATCGAACTTCCGGGCCGCCGGCGCGCCGAGATCGCCGACGGGGATGTCGACGACGCGATAGGGGATCTCGAGGGCCCCGAGGATCCGCTCCTCGGTTGCCAGCAGGCGCTCGTGCTCGGCCTTCGCTGCGGCCGGCTCGACGAACGAGAACATCTCGACCTTGTCGAACTGGTGGACGCGGAAGATCCCCCGCGTGTCCTTGCCGGCGGCTCCGGCCTCACGGCGGAAGCAGGTGGAGATGCCCGCGTAGCGCAACGGCAGCGTGCCTGGCTCGAGGATCTCGTCGGCGTGGAGGGCGGCCAGCGCCACCTCCGAAGTCCCGACGAGGAAGAGCTCGTCCTTCGGCACCTCGTAGATCATCTCGCGCTCGCCGGGAAAGAACCCGGTCCCGTAGAGCGGGCCCTCGCGGACGAGGACCGGCGGCACGACCGGCGTGAACCCCTCCTCGGCGAGGATGCCGACCGCGAAGCGGATCAACGCGAGCTCGACGAGGACGAGGTCCCCGAGCAGGTAGGCGAAGCGCGCGCCCGAGGCCGCCGCCGCCTTCTCGGTGTCGATCAGCCCGAGCGCCCGGCCGATGTCGAGGTGGTCGCGGACCTCGAAGCCGAAGTCGGGCCGAACGCCGACCTCGCGGAGGACGACGGCGTCCTCGTCGGTCTCGCCGTCCGGCGCGTCGGGATCGGGCGGGTTCGGGATCCGGTCGGAGAGCTCCGACCGGTCGGACTCGACCGCCTCGAGCTCGGCCTCGAGCTCCTTGATCCGTGCCGAGACCTCGCGCATCCGGGCGATCTCCGCGTCCGCATCGCGACCCTCCCGCTTGGCGGCCCCGATCGCATCGGAGGCCTCGTTGCGCTGCGCCCGCAGGCCCTCCACCTCGGGCAGCAGCTCGCGGCGGCGCCCGTCGAGCTCGAGCAGCCGGTCGAGGTCCTCGGCCGCACCGACACGGGCGAGGGCGGCGCGGACGGGCGCCGGATCCTCGCGGATGCGCCTCAGGTCGAGCAGCGGACTAGCCCGAGCCGGAGCCGCTGCCGTCGGCCGACGGGCGCGGCGAGTCCTCGACCTGGGTGCCCGAGTAATCGTTGATGAACTGGGCGACCTTCTCGGCGTCGTCGCCGACGACGATGTTCTGCGGCATCACCGCGCCCGAGGCACCGCCGTTGTGGATCGCGTAGAGCGCGTCGTCGTAGGAGATCTCGCGCTGGTCGAGGTTCGGCCCCTGCGCCCGCAGCGAGCGGTTCCCGGATCCCTGGGTGCCGGCCGCGGAGAGCGTGTGGCAGCCGGCGCAGTGATCGGCGAAGAGGACTGCGCCCTCCTCGTCGGATGCATTGGTGACCGAAACGTCCTCGGTGCCGCAGGCGGCGAGGACGAGGGCGGCAGCGGCGATCGGAATGACGACGAGTAGTCGGCGCACGGGCCGCCATCATACTTTTCAGCCGCACGCATGGCAGCGCCGGATCGACCCCAGGACGACGGACCCGCGGCAACCTCGCGGTTCCGCGACGCGATGGGGCGTTTCCCGACCGGGGTGACGGTGATCACCGCCCTGACCGGCAGTGGGCCCGCCGGGCTCTCCGCCAACGCCGTCAGCTCGCTCTCGCTCGAGCCCGAGCTCATGCTCGCCTGCGTCGACCGGGGGTCGCGCACGCTCCGCGCCCTCGAAGAGGCGGGCCGCTTCGGGTTCAATGTGCTCGAGGCCGGCAACGCGGCGCTCGCCCTCGGGTTCGCGAGCAAGCGCCCGGTCGAGGAGAAGTGGCGGGAGGTGGGCTGGTCGGAACGAAGCGGGATCCCGGTCCTCGACGCCGCGATCGTCTGGATCGGCTGCGAGCTGCGCGACGTGATCTCGGGCGGCGACCACGTGATCGTCACCGGCGAGGTGCTGGACGTCGCCGAGCGCCCGGGCCGCCCCCTGATCTTTCACGAGGGCGAGTACCGGGACCTCGCCTGAGGGGCCTAGAGCGGCGAGGTGAAGGCGGCGCGCAGGGCGAGGCCGAAGATGACCAGGGCGGTGACGGCCATGATCCCGGTCTCGCGGCGGGAGATCGCCGCGGCGACGGCGAGCTGGCGATCGCGCGGGAGCGAGTCGTAGTCGAGCCCTTCGAGCTCGTGCTCGGATGCGACGACCCTCGCCCCCTCGCCGAGCAGGGCGACGAGGATCGGCAGCAGCCCGTAGACGTAGTGAAGGCCGTCGGGCGCCTCCCGCCCGTCGAGGGTCAGCATCGCCCCGATCGCCACCTGCACGACGACCGCGACCTGGGCGACGCGGAGGACGTACCAGAAGCCGACCGCCGGCTTCCGCAGATACCAGGAGAGGCCTCCCCAGACGCCGGCCGCCAGGCTGGAGAGGAGGACGGTGATGCCGGTGATCAGGTGCAGGGTGAGCATCGCGGGGCAGTTGATAGCAGGGAGCCCGTCGCTGTCATCATGGGCGGGAGCGGCTGGGTATAGATTGGGACGACGGTTCAGGCCGCCAGCGAAAAGGAACGAATTGCTTCAGAGCTATCTACCGGTAATCGTCTTCGTCGGGCTCGGCATCATCGTCGGTGGCGCCTTCACGGCGCTCAACAAGCTCCTCGGGCCGAACCGGCCGAACCGGGTCAAGAGCGAGCCGTACGAGTGCGGTCTCCCGACCGAGGTGACGCGCACGTTCCGCTTCGGCATCAGCTTCTACATGGTGGCGATGCTCTTCATCCTCTTCGACATCGAGGTGGTCTTCCTCTATCCCGTCGGAACGCTGCTGAACATCTCCGACAGCATCTTCGTGCTCGTCGAGATCGTCCTCTTCGTGTTCCTGCTGCTGGTCGGCTTCGTCTACGTCTGGCGCCGCGGTGCGCTGAACTGGAAATGACCGGGTGAGGGCGGTTCCCGCATGGACGTAGAGCGGACCAAGCTCCGCGGGCTGAGCCCGCTCGATCAGCCGCGCTCGCCGGAGGAGCTCCGGGTGCGGCAGATGAAGGCCCGCGACATGCTCCGCGGCGACCTCGACGGCGCCGACCTCGACGAGTACGTCGAGTCCCGGGTGCTGACGACGACGCTCGAGCGCGCGCAGAACTGGGCCCGCGGCAACTCGCTGTTCCCGGCGACCTTCGGCCTCGCCTGCTGCGCGATCGAGATGATGTCGATGGTCTCCGCCCGCTACGACACCGCCCGCTTCGGCTCGGAGGTCTTCCGGGCCTCGCCGCGGCAGGCGGACATGCTGATCCTGTCGGGCCGCGTCTCGATCAAGATGGTCCCGGTGATCCGCCGCATCTACGACCAGATGCTGGAGCCGAAGTGGGTCCTCTCGATGGGCGCATGCTCCTCCTCCGGCGGCATGTTCGCCAACTACGCCGTGGTCCAGGGCGCCGACAAGTTCCTGCCCGTCGACATCCACATCCCGGGTTGCCCGCCGCGGCCGGAGGCGTTGATGTACGGGATCCTGAAGCTGCAGCGGAAGATCTTCGGCGACCCCGACCTCGGCTGGCGCGAGCGCTACCAGGCCTACGGCACCGAGGAGGACGCCCGGCCTTGGAGGCCGGGAGCCCTCCCGGTCGAGCGGGTCGGCGAGACGCCCGCGGCCGGGATCGTCGAGGGCCACGGCCCGCCGCCGACCGAAGCGGAGCTGAACGCGCCCGTCTCCCATCCGGAGCTGACCGGCCACGAGGCGCACGACGCCTACGAGGAGGCCGCGGACGACGAGCGGGTGACGACCTCGCGGCCGCCGGCGGCCTGGGGGCGCGATGCCTGACGCACCCGGACTCGAGCTGATCGCTCACGAGATCAACGAGCGCCACGAGGGCGCCGTCGTCGGCACCTCCTACGAGCACGAGCAGGCGGCGCTGCTCGCCGACCCCGATTCGATCCGCGAGGTGCTGGCGTACCTGAAGGACGCTCCGGGACACGAATACCGCTTCCTCGCCAGCCTCCACGGCGCCGACTACCTTCCCGCCGAGCCCCGGTTCGCAGTCCACTACGAGCTGCTCAACATGCCCCGGGTCGAGCGGCTTCGCGTCAAGGCGCTGCTGCCGGATCCCGGCGACGGGACGCTTCCCGAGCTCGACTCGGTCACCGGGCTCTTCGCGACCGCCGACTTCCAGGAGCGGGAGGTCTACGACTTCTTCGGCATCGTCTTCCGCGGGCATCCCGACCCGCGCCGGATCCTGATGCCGGAGGACTACGTCGGGTTCCCGCAGCGGCGCGACTTCCCGGTCGGCGGCGACCCCGTGATCTTCACCAACACCGAGGACAGCGTTCCCGGATGGACGAAGTGAGAGCGAGCGGATGAACCCCACGACGCGGACTCCCGGGCATCCCGACTACGCGGACACGACGCGCACGCCCGAGCAGCTCGGGCGCGACGCGGTCGGCCGGACCGAGGCGCAGGTCATCGGCACCTCGCCGATCGAGCGGACCGCGATCGAGCGCGAGGAGGAGCTGTTCACGATCAACATGGGGCCGCACCATCCCGCCACCCACGGCGTGCTGCGGCTCCTGGTCGAGCTCGAGGGCGAGGTGGTCAGGGTCCTGAAGCCGATGGTCGGGTACGTGCACACCGGGATCGAGAAGTCGTGCGAGACGATGTCGTACTGGAAGGTGATCCCGTTCGTCGAGCGGATGGACTACCTCTCCTACTTCTTCAACATGGAGGCGTTCTGCGGCGCGACCGAGAAGCTCCTCGAGCTCGAGATCCCGCGCCGGGCCGCCTGGCTGCGGATCCTCCACCTGGAGCTGAACCGGATCCACTCCCATCTCGTCGGCCTCGGGACCACCGCCCTGGACCTCGGCGCGATCTCGATGTTCTGGTACTGCTTCCGCGAGCGCGACAAGATCCTCGACCTGTTCGAGATGTCGTCGGGACAGCGGATGCACACCCGCTACTTCCAGGTCGGCGGCGTCGTCGAGGACATCCCCGTCGGCTTCGCCGAGCGAGTCAAGGCCTTCTGCGCCGACATGCCCGAGCGCATCGACCAGTACGCCGCGCTGCTCGACCAGAACGAGATCTTCCTGCAGCGGACGAAGAACATCGGCGTCGTCTCCCGGGAGCGGATGCTCGACCTCGGCGTGACGGGGCCGCTGCTGCGCGCCGCCGGCGAGCCCTGGGACCTCCGCAAGGTCGACGATTACCTGCCCTACTCCGAGTTCGACTTCAACATCCCGATCGGCACGATCGGCGACAACTACGACCGTTACCGGGTCCGCCTGAACGAGATGCGGGAGTCGGTCCGGATCGTCGAGCAGGCGATCGACGGCCTGCCGGAGGGGCCCTGGATCGCCGACGACCGCAAGGTCGTGCTGCCGCCCCGGGACGAGCTCGGCACGTCGATGGAGGCGCTGATCCACCACTTCAAGCTCGTGACCGAGGGATTCCGGGTGCCGCCGGGCGAGGTCTACTTCCCGATCGAGGGGCCGCGCGGCGAGTACGGAGTCTTCCTGGTCGCGGACGGATCGTCGAAGCCGGTCCGGGTTCACATGCGGGACCCGTCGTTCGTCAACCTGCAGTCGCTGCGGGACATGTGCGTGGGCGGCTACGTGGCCGACCTGATCGCCAACCTGGCGATGCTCGACCCGATCCTCGGGGGGATCGACCGGTGAGCGAGCGCCCGGGCGACGCCGACGAGCGCGAGCAGGCGATCGGCGAGTCCGGCGAGCCGCCGGTTCCCGACGCCGAGAGCAGTCCCGGCTCCGGCGAGCCGGCTCAGGCGGGCGCCGAGGTGGCGGGCGACGGCGGCGGCGCGGGCGCCGCCGAAGCGGTTGCACACCCGGGCGTCACCGAGACCGACGCGGTCCAGATCCCGGAGGCGCACGAGGTCGACGTGCCCGACGATCTCCGGGCCGAGATCGAGGAGATCATGGGTCGTTACCCGCAGAAGCGCTCCGCCTCGATCCCGACGCTGTGGGCGATCCAGCGCCGCTACGGCTGGTGCACGCCGGAGGGCATCCGCCAGGGCGCCGCGGTGATGGGCGTCACCGCCGCCTACCTCGAGTCGGTCGCCAGCTTCTACGACCTCTTCCACCTCTCCCCGGCGGGGCACCACCGAGTCCTCGTCTGCACGAACATCTCCTGCTGGATGCGCGGCGGCGACGAGCTGCTCGAGTCCTTCTGCGCGGCCGCCGGCGCCGATCCCGAGGCGGCCGCCCACGGCGGTGCGGTCTCGGCCGACGGCGAGATCTACGTGAGCGGCTTCGAGTGCCTCGGGGCCTGCGACCTGGCCCCGATGGCGTCGATCGACGAGCGTTACTACGGGCCGCTGGACGGCGACGACGCGGAGGCGGCCGTCGCCTCGGTCAAGGCCGGCAGCGAGGTCCTGCCCGAGAAGGCGATGGCGATTCGCCCGGCCGCGGGCGGGCCGGACGGCGAGCCCGACGCGCACGTCGCCGGCTGAGCGCAGACCGTCACCCCTCCGTGACGGAGCGCTCGAATTCGCGTCCCACGCGCGCGCTTTCGGGCGCGATGCTCGCCGGATGGCGGACGTGGGTCGGATCGGACACCCCTGGGGGGCTCCAACCGACCCACGTCCGCTTGACGGGCGGGCCGCGAGCAGGGAGATGGAGCGACGCCTGGCGGCTCTCGCCCGGCGCCAGTTCGGGGTCGTCGCCCGCGATCAGTTGATCGGGATGGGCTTCACGCGGAGCTCGATCGCCCATCGGCTGCGGTGCGACCGCCTCCGCCCGGTCCACCCGGCCGTCTATGCCGTCGGCTCACAACCGCTGATCGCCCGCGGTCGCTGGTTCGCAGCGCTGCTCGCCTGCCGCCCGTCACCCGCCCTGAGTCATCTCAGCTCCGCCGCCGCCCAGGAGCTGGCGCGGGAGCGCGGGACCGTTCATGTCAGCGTCCCGGGCCGCCCGCCCGCGAGGTCGCTCAGCGGTGTCGTGGTCCACCGGCCCCGCCGCCTCCACCCCGACGACCTGACGACGGTCGGCGGCCTACCGGTCACCACGGTCCCCCGCACGCTTCTCGACCTCGCCGAGACCGAGCCATACGAGCGCGTGCGGTCGATCGCCGAGGAGGCGGAGCGCCGGGAGCTGCTCGACCTCCGGGCGATCAGGGACTGCATGGATCGCAATCCGGGCCGACGTGGCCATGCGCCGCTAGCACGGCTCCTCGACGAGTACCTGTCCGCCGCCGGCAGCCACGAGGGAATCGAGATGGAGTTCATCCGTTTCCTGGCCGACTACGGCCTGCCGGAGCCCCAGCGGAACGTCCTCGTTTCCGGCCTCGTCGTCGACTTCTGGTGGCCGGATGCGCATTTGGTGGCCGAGCTCGACAGTCGCGCCTTCCACGCCCACTGGTCGCAGGCCGAGCGTGACCGCGAGCGCGACGCACGACTTCTCCGGGAGGACATCCACACGCTGCGTGTCACAGCACGGCGCCTGCGACGAGACCGGCCGGGCCTGGCCGCCGACATCGCGTCGCGGTTCCGTCCGCTGTAGCCGCAGTTGCGGGGCAGACCGGCCTCGAAGCAGCGATCCGCATGAAGTGGGGCCGGAGGCGCCTTCCGGTAGGTTTCGCGGGGTGCTGCCAGCGGGAGAACACCGTGTCTGAGGGCCTCGAGACCAGGGTCCTGTTCCGGCACATCGACGAGCCCGGACTCCACGAGATCGGAACCTACGAGCGGCTCGGCGGATACACGGCGCTGCGGGCCGCCTTCAAGGAGCGTGAGCCCGGCGACCTGGTCAGCGAGTTCGAGGCGTCGGGGCTGCGGGGCCGCGGCGGCGCCGGATTCTCGATGGGAAAGAAGGCGAGCTTCCTGCCGCAGGGCGACATGGCGAAGTACCTGTGCTGCAACGCCGACGAGTCCGAGCCGGGCACCTTCAAGGACCGCGAGCTCATGTTCAAGAACCCGCACGGGCTCGTCGAGGGCGTCGCGATCGGCGCGATGGCCGCCGGCGCGACCCGAGCCTTCATCTACATCCGCGGCGAGTACGCCGAGATCGCGGATCGGCTCGACGCCGCCGTCGCCGAGGCCTACGACGCCGGCTATCTCGGCGAGGACATCCTCGGGACCGGGATCGACGTCCACCTCGTCGTCCACCGGGGCGCCGGCGCCTACATCTGCGGCGAGGAGACGGCCCTGCTCGACTCGCTCGAGGGCAAGCGGGGAAATCCGCGACTGAAGCCGCCGTTCCCCGCGATCCAGGGTCTCTACGACGGCCCGACGCTGATCAACAACGTCGAGACGCTGATGAACCTCCCGAACGTGGTCAACAACGGCGCCGACTGGTTCAAGGGCTTCGGCACCGAGCAGTCGACGGGGACCAAGGTCGTCTCCGTCTCCGGCTGCGTGCAGCGCCCCGGCAACTACGAGGTCGAGCTCGGGATCCCCTCCCGGGACATCATCTACGGGCTCGCCGGCGGCCCGCCCGAGGGACGCGAGATCAAGGCCTGGTACCCGGGCGGCTCCTCCTCGCCCGTGCTGGGGCCCGAGGAGCTCGACCTTCCCTACTCGTTCGAGGCGATGGCCGATGCCGGCTCCATGCTCGGCTCGGGCGCCATCATCGTCGCCGACGAGACCGTCTCGATTCCGAAGATGGCGCTGAGGACCGCCCGCTTCTACCAGCACGAGTCCTGCGGCAAGTGCAGCCCCTGCCGGGAGGGGACGAACTGGACGGTGAAGATGCTGGAGCGGGTCGTCCGCGGCGAGGCGACGCCGATGGACCTCGACATCGTCGCGTCGGTCCAGGAGAACATCATCGGCCACTGCCTCTGCGTGCTCGGCGACGCGATGGCCATGCCCGTCGGGTCGATGGTCCGGCGCTGGCGGGCCGAGTTCGAGGAGGCGATCGCCAGCGCCCGCGATGCCGGCCCGGCGCCGCTCGACGTCGAGCCGGCCGTGATGACGCCCGCCGGAGTCGGCGCGTGAGCCCGAACAAGGAGCCGAACCCGATCACGATCGTCGTCGACGGCGTCGAGATCGAGGCGAACGAGGGCGCGATGCTCGTCGACGCGGCCAAGCACGGCGACGTCGAGATCCCGGTCTTCTGCTACGAGCCGAAGCTCGGCGACCCCGTCGGTGCCTGCCGCATGTGCCTGGTCGAGATCGAGGGGATCCCGAAGCTCCAGACGGCCTGCTCGACCCCGGTCCGCGACGGCATGGTCGTCTACACGCAGACCGACCGGGTCAAGGAGGCGCAGAACGCGGTCGTCGAGTTCCTGCTCGTCAACCATCCGCTCGACTGCCCCGTGTGCGACAAGGGCGGCGAGTGCCCGCTGCAGGACATCGCGATGGGCTGGGGGCCGGGCAAGAGCCGGGTCACCGATCCCAAGCGCCACTTCCAGAAGCCGATCCCGCTCTCGCCGCTGATCCGGATCGACCGCGAACGCTGCATCCTCTGCTACCGCTGCGTCCGCTTCAGCCAGGAGGTCTCCGAGGACGAGCAGCTGCAGCTCCTCGAGCGCGGCGCGAAGACCTTCGTCGGCACCCACGAGGACCGGCCCTACATCGGTCCCTTCCACGGCAACATCATCGAGCTCTGCCCCGTCGGCGCCCTGACCTCGCAGGCCTACCGGTTCCGGGCGCGGCCCTGGGACATCGAGGACGCGGGATCGGTGTGCACCCTCTGCCCGAGCCAGTGCAACGTCAAGTTCACGGTCCGCGACGAGAAGGTCGTGCGCGCTCTCGCCCGCGACAACGAGGCGGTCGACGACGGCTGGCTCTGCGACAAGGGGCGCTTCGGCTACCAGATGTTCTCGAGCCCGGACCGCCCGGTGACCCCGCAGGTCCGCTCCGGAGGCGGTCTCGAGCCGGCGAGCTGGGAGGAGGCGCTGGAGAAGGCGGCGGCGGGACTGGCGCCGGCCGTCGGCCGCACCGCCGCGATCGTCGGCGGCGGCACCTCGAACGAGGAGGGCTGGCTGATCCAGCGGCTGGTCCGCGGCACCCTCGGCTCCGGCGACGTCGCCGCGACCCGGCGACGCGGCCTGAGCCGGAGCGCCAGGGCGCGGCTCGGCGATCCGAAGCTCTCCGTCGCCACCGCCGACATCGACCACGCCGGCGCGATCCTCGTCCTCGGCTGCGACCCGATGAACGAGATGCCGATCCTCGAGCTGCGGATCCGCAAGGCCGTTCGCCGCAACGGCTCGAGCCTCCTCGTGGCCACCGAGCGCCCGACCGCGCTCGACGGCGGCGCTGCGATCGGCTCCGCCGGCTGTCTGGAGGCGCAGCGCTACGCGCCCGGCGAAGCCCGCCGCTTCATCGACGACCTGCGCGCTGCGATCGGATCCGGCGACACGGACGCCGACGCGGCCGGATTCGCCGACGCCCTGCGGGACGCCGGCCCGGTCGTGGTCGTCTGGGGCGAGGGCATCCTCGCCGGCGAGGACCGCGAGCAGGTCGCCGATTCCCTTCTCGCCCTCGCCGACGTCCTCGGCCTCGACGGCGCCGAGGGTGCCGGGCTCTACGAGGTCCCGGACGCCGCCAACGCTCGCGGCCTCCGCGAGGTCGGCTGCGCGGAGGACTTCGGTCCGGGCCTGAGCGAGACGGCACCCGGACGCTCGGCCGATGAGATTCGCGACGCGCTCGAAGCGGGCGAGATCGACGCTCTGATCCTCTCCGACGTCGACCCGATTCGCGACTTCGACGATCCCGAGGGCTGGCGGCGCGCGCTGTCGGCGGCGAAGTTCACGCTCAGCATCTCGATGTTCGCGGGAGATTTGGCACAGGCCTCCCACGTCCACCTCCCGGCCGAGAGCCACGCCGAGAAGGAGGGCACCGTCACGCACCCCGACGGCCGCCTGCAGCGGGTTCGCCCCTCGGTTCCGCACCCGGGAACGGTCCGGCCCCTCTGGCAGGCCCTGAGCGAGCTGTCGGCCCGCCTCGGCGACGACCCGGGCGCCGGGACGGCGGGCGAGGTCTTCGACCTCCTCGCCGCGGAGGT
>JAGQUO010000062.1 GCA_020438445.1 Solirubrobacterales bacterium | reverse complement strand
GCCCGCGACGGGCACCGGCCGCCATCGCGGGCGGGCTCCGGCTCCGCGGGCGAGGGCGGTGCCCTCGCCCTCGGAGCCACCCTCGACGGCATTCCCGAACAGCTCGTGCTCGGCATCGGACTGGCCGGCGGCGCGGGCGTCAGCGCCCCGCTGCTGCTGGCGATCTTCATCTCCAACCTTCCCGAAGCGATCGGATCCGCCAGCGAGATGAGCGAGGCGGGGCGCTCGAAGGGCGCCATCATCCGGCTCTGGGTCGTCGTGGCCGTCGTCGTCACGGTCGCGACTGCGTGCGGCTACGCGCTGGCCGATGTCACCGGAAGCTGGTTCACGGCTGCGATCGACGGGTTCGCCGCCGGCGCGCTGCTCGTGATGCTGATCGATTCGATGATCCCCGAGGCCGCGAAGCAGGCCGGCCGTCCCGCCGGGCTGATCAGCGTCCTCGGCTTCGCCGTCGCAGCCGGGCTCTCCAACCTGTAGTCAGTGGTCGAAGACCGTGATGCAGCCAGTGAGGGTCGGCGGGGTGCCGATCTGCGCCCTGCCGGCGGGAGTCGCGGTCCAGCAGCCGAAGCCGTTGATGCTCACCTCGTAGCTCCGATCCGAGGCGGCGGCGGCGGCGGCGCAGGTCCACGCGTCCTCGCCGGCCTCCTCGCAGCCGACCTCGGCGGCCGCAGGCAGCTTCTTCGCGAGCGAGGACGCCATCGACGCCGAGGTCACGCCGATGAACGGAGTCGGCCGGAGCACGAAGACCGCCGCGATCACGCCGACGACGAGCAGGGTTGCGATGTAGGGAAACGCGCGGCGCACCGGGCGCTGAAGGGTAATCGGGGCCCAGCTCCGGCATCCGGTTAGCGACGTCCGCACCGGGTACGTGGCGTGGACCCCCGAAATCGAGGCCAGGAGGCAGGACAGATGGCGGAACAGACGGCGGCGCAGGCGAAGCTGGTCCAGTACCTCGCCGAAGCCCACGGCAAGGAGAAGGAGCTCGAGACGGCTCTCGCCGCGCACATCGAGATGGCGGAGCGGCCGCCTTACGAGAAGCGGCTCAGGGAACACCTCAAGGAGACGAAGCAGCACGCGAAGCTGACCGAGCGACGCCTGAAGCAGCTCGGTGGGGAAGTGGGCCTGACGGCGAAGGCCGGGGAGCTCGCCGGCCGCGGCATGGCCGTTGCGAAGGGACCGCTTCACGCGGTCCGCGGCACCGGCGCGGAGGAGCGGCAGCTCAAGAACGCCAAGACCGAGTACTCCGAGGAGCACGAGGAGATCGCCACCTACCTCGCGATCGAGATCCTCGCCACCGAGGTCGGCGACACCGACACGGCCAGGCTGGCGAAGGGCATCCGCCGTGACGAGGAGCGGATGGCGTCCTTCCTCGAGAAGCAGATCCCGGTCATGACGAAGGCGGTGGCCAAGGCGGAGATCCCGGCGTCCGAGCGCAAGCCGGCGCGACGGAACGGCGGCCGGCGGACCGCCGCCGCGAAGCGATCGGGCTCCTCGAGCCGTCAGCGCAAGGGCGCCAAGCGCAGCGCCGGGAAGCGCGCTACCCGCAGGAACTGAGCGGCTGAAGCCGGGGCGGGGCTAGCCTGGCCGGTGTGACCACCGATCGGGACAGCGACGACGGCCGCGCGCAGCCGGCGGTCGTCGACGCCGCCGAACGGAACCGGTTCGAGATCGTGGTCGACGGACAGCTCGCAGGATTCGCCGAGTACCGGCGCCGGCCGGGCCGGATCGCGTTCACGCACACCGAGATCGATCCGGCGTTCGCCGGCCGCGGGCTCGGCGGGCAACTGGTCTCGGCGGCGCTGTCCGAGGCGAGGCGAGACGGGCTGGACGTCCTGCCGTTCTGCCCGTTCGTCCGGCGGTGGATCGAGGAGCATCCACGCGAGTTGGATCTGGTCCCCGCCGAGCGACGGCGGCAGTTCGGGCTGCCGGACTGCTGACCAGCGGCGCGCGCCGCGGCGACGGCGGATACCGTTGGCCGGCCGTCCGGCAATGAAGCCATTCAACGCACGAGGGAGAGCGAGTTGAGAGAAGGATCGATCATGAGAACCGTCGTCCGCTGCGCGGCCACGTTCGCTGCGCTGGCGCTGATCGCGGGCGCAGGCGCCGCGACCGCCACCGCGGGAGCCGGCCAGAAGTGCCCCGGCACCTTCCGTGTGCTCCACGACGACAAGATCGACGGCGTCGCTTTCCCCGCCGGCAACTATTCGGTCAACGTCAAGCGGATGGCCTGCCAGTCGGCCAGCGACTACTTCAAGAGGTTCCTCGCCGGTGATCAGAACAGCATCCCGAAGGGCTGGAAGCTCTTCGCCAAGCGCCTCAAGTTCAAGAACAAGAAGCAGGACATCGCCTTCCGGGTCAAGCGCGTCGGCGGTGGCGGTGGCGGCGGTGGCGGTGGCGGCGGCGCCACGACCGGCAAGTGCCCCGGCACCTTCCAGGTGCTTCACAACGACCGGATCAACAAACTGGCGATCCCCGCCGGTAAGTACCAGATCAGGGTCAAGCGGATGGCCTGCCGGAGCGCGTCGAACGACTTCAAGCAGTTCCTGAGCGCGCCCGGCAACGTGCTGCCGAAGGGCTGGAAGCTGCTCAAGCCGAAGCAGAAGTTCAAGAACGTGAAGGGCGGCTACTCGTTCCGGATCAGCAAGGTCGGCTGATCCGGGAAGTCAGCGGCCCTTCAGCAGGCGGGCGACCGCGTCCATCATCTCCGCCGTCCGCTCGTCGCGTTCGCCCTCGGCGGCCGCGACAACGCAGTGGCGCGCGTGGTCGTCGAGGACGGCGAGCGCGACCCGGTCCAGCGCGGAGCGGATCGCTGAGATCTGGGTGAGGATGTCGATGCAGTAGCGCTCGTCCTCGACCATCCGCTCGACCCCGTTCACCTGCCCGGCGATCCGCCGCAGGCGCCTGGTCAGGTCGTCCTTGTCGTCGAGGTAGCCGGGCTGTTCGGTCTCCATCCGCGGCAGTATATACCCCCTGCGGGTATATGGAGTCAGGTCCGTCCGGCGCCGCCGGCGATCGGCACCCGGTCCGGCTCCCCGGCTTCCGGGGCCTCGGCCTCCTCGTCCTGCCGTCGCATCCATTCCTCCGCCGCCCGGCGCAGGTTCCGCTTGCGCACCCACTCGGCGGCGAAGTAGCTCCCGACGACGAAGGCGAAGGCGACCGCCTGTGCGACGAGGCTCTCGACGGTGGGGAAGAGTCCGAGCCACGTCCCCATCCACAGCGGGAACTCGATGTCCAGCGGCGTGATCGGCAGCCAGCCGACGCCCTGCAGCGTCCGGATGGTGTTGCCGACGAGCACGATCAGGACGAGCGCGATCAGAACGCCGGTCACGATCAGCAGCCGCTTGTAGGGCAGCTTGCGCTCGAGGGCGAAGGTGGCGTAACCGACGATCGCCGTGGCGAGCAGGCCCAGCGTCACCCCCCCGAGCACGATGCCGGTCCCGGAGCTGAGCTGGAGCGACTGCAGGAAGAGGACGGTCTCGAACCCCTCGCGGAAGACGCTCGTGAAGCCGAGCAGGTAGAGCCCTGTGATCGTGCCCGCCGCCGCACCGGCGGCCGCGCCGACTCCCTCGGCCATCAGCTCCTTGCTGCGCTCGCGATGCCCCTTGATCCACTCGGTCCAATAGACCTTGTGGAAGAACCAGTTGAGGACGAGTAAGAGCACGCCGATCGCGATCAGCCCGACGATCGCCTCCAGCTTCTCGCCGTACTGCGACAGCGAGTCGAGGATCAGGATGGCGACGAAGAACAGCGCGATGCTGGCCGGCACGGCGAGGAGCGCCCCCCGGAGGATCGGCCGCCGCAGCTCGCGCTTGGCGCCGATCATGCTCGCGGTGATCGCGGCGATGATCAGGATCGCCTCGAGCCCCTCGCGGAAGACGATCAGCGCCGAGTTGGTGATCACCGTCCCGGCGCTCTCGCCCTCACCGGTCTTCGCCCGGGCGTCCTCGAGCGCCTCGTCGAGCTCGAGCCGGGTGGTTCGGATCTCGCGCACCCCGGCCTCGTCGGCGATCTGCGAGGCGAGGCCGTCGAAGCCGCGGGCTCCGTACCACATCAGCCCTTCGACCTCGGTCGTGAGGCCGGGGTCGAACGCCTTCAGCTTGATCTCGGGGCCGAACTCGAAGAACGCGTAGGCGGTCAGCCGCGCCTGCTCCGCGGTCTGCGGCTGCCCGGCCGCGACGGCGGCCTCCATCTGGTCGAGGCTGATCTGGATCAGGTCGTAGTCGGCCTCGTCGCTCGACTTCTTCCACGCCTCCGGGAACGTCTCGTCGATCAGCGCGGTAGAGCGGTCGTGGGCGTCCTCGATCGTCTCGAGCGGGACCACGGTGCCGCCCTCGTTCGCGTCGTCGAGGTAGCCGGCCGTCTCATCGAGCACGGACTCGAGCTCGGTGAGCCCCTCCGGATCGAGCTTCTCCAGCTCGGGGGAGAGGTCGTTGAGCGCCGACTGGGCCGCGTCGACGAAGGCGATGCCCTCGGTGATCTCGAACGGCGTCGTCACCTCGGTCCCGGAGACGCCGTGGTCGTATTCGACCGGTATCAGGTCGACGAACCGGATCAGCTGCTGCGCCCGCCGTGCCTGCTCCTCGGGCGTGAACGGGGCCGCGGTGAAGTGGTTGAGCAGCGCTTCGGCCTCCGCGACCGCATCCGGGACGCGGGCGGGAGTGGCGGCGGTCGCGGGAAGGGCGGCGAAGGCCGAGTCGGCCCGTTCGCGCTCGGCGGCGCCCCTCTGCTCCTCGTACTCGGGGGCGAGCATCCCCCAGTAGCCGGCGGCGATCGCAAGCGACTCCGCAACGGCCGGCTCGTAACCGCGCTCGCTCTCCGTCGCCGCCTCGTCCAGGTACTCGATCAGCCGCGACTGATAGGCGTCGAGGAGGTCCTTGCGGATCTGCGTCACCGCCTCCGCGGGCGAGAGATCGCCGGTCTGCAGGGAATCCAGCGCGGTCGTCGCGTCGACACCCGGCCGGGTGTAGCGGGTGGCCTGCCGGAAGTCCCGGATCAGGAGCCACCCGCGGCCCTCGGCGGCCCTGCCCCGTTCGGCGTAGGCGATCGTCACCTCGTAGGCGCCGTTCCTCAGAGCGCCGACCGCCGTGCCGTAGGCCGTGGCGAGAGCAACCGCATCGCCGTCCGCGACCGCCAGCTCGGCGGCATCGATCGCGCCGCGCAGCTTGCGGAGCTCGGCCGGGGCGAACCGCGCGAGGTCGGCCTCGAAACTCGCGCCGAGTGCATTCTCCGCCCGGCTCACCGATTGCTCGGCCTCGTTCCCATCGAGCAGGAGCTCGGTGCGGGCATCGAACAGCGACGTGCGGATCTCCTCCGCCGCCGACCACGGCTTCTCGTCCGCACCGGCGCCTTCGGCGGCGGCGACGGCACCGCCGGGCGCGAACAGGGCGAAGGCCGCGACGATCGCCGTCGCGGCCTTCAGGAGTCCCAGGCTCGCCCGCGGGCCCATCGGGCTACGCGTCCTGGAGCTCGATTCCCAGCCGCTGGGCGGCCTGGGTGACCTGTCCGGCGATCTCCTCGGCCCGGGCCTGGGCCTCCGAGCCGAGGGTGTCGGCATCCTCCCCGGTGAACTTCTCGCCCGCCTCCTCGCGGTCGCGCAGGCCCTCCACGTAAGCCAGGAGCTCATCGAGCTGCGCGGCGGTCTGCTTCGCCTGCTGCGGATCCTCCTCGGCGATCATCGGCTCGATCTCGGCGTAGGTGAACGCGATACCGCTGAGGATGTCGGCTATGTCCGAGAGCCTCGAGGTGGCGACGAAGCCCTCCTCCTTGGCATCCGAGCCGGCGATGAAGGCGGAGTTCTTCCACGCCTCGAAGTACTCGCTCATCGTCGGGGTCATGATCGTGATCGCCGTCAGGGCGTCCGAGGGAGTCGGCTCGAAGGCGGCGGCATCGGCCTGCAGCGCCTCGGCCTGCGCCTTGAACTCCCGCAGCGTCGCGACGTACGTGTTCGCATCGGGGATGCCCTGCCCGAACTCGACCTTGCCGTCGCAGTCGGCGTCCTGCTCGACATCGGCGAGGAGCTCCTCGTTGGTGCCGAACAGGGCCGTCTCCGTCAGGAAGAAGAGATTGCCCGGCTGCTTCATGGTCTCGCCGTCCGGCAGCTCGAGGCTGAACGAGACGGCGTTCTCCGGATCGCTCGCGTCGGCCCCCGCGTCGATGTCGACGTCGTACTGGGCGAGGCGCGGCACGCCGGCCACGATGCCCTCCATCTCCTCGTAGTCGGGGTTCGCCCGCACGAAGGCGTCCCGCGATTCCGCCAGCAGCGCGCTGACCTCCTCGCAGTTCTCCTCCATCAGGGCGTCGTAGTCGAAGTCGGCCGCCTCCGCCAGCTCGTAGTACGTCTCCGCGTTGGCGGCGAGGACGTCGACCTGCTCGGCGAGGCTGTCGGCGTGAGTGGTCAGGTAGTCCTTGACGGCGGGAAGATCGCCGCCGGCCGCGGCAGCGGTCGTCGTCTCGCCGGAGTCCTCTGATCCGCAGCCGGCGGCCAGAAGCGATGCTCCGGCGACGGTGCAGAGCGCGGCGCTGAGTCGTACGAGGTGCTTACGGGTTCGCATCGGATGTTCGTCTCCCTGGTCTTTGCCGTGGTCGATCGGGCCCGCCATGGTTCATTAGGCAACCCTAAGTTCGGCCACCCTAACAAATTCCGTGTGACGCAGTCGGTTTTGTTCCGACGGGGGCCTCCTGAGCTCCGCCGTCCTCCCGAGGCCGGCGATGCCGACCCGCTATAACCAGTCGCAATGGACGGCTATTTCGCAGCGGATTCGATGCTGCGCCGTGTCCAGGGGGAGCGGGTCTTGATGATCGCGGGGCCACGAGCGCTCTTGATGCAGGCCGCACACCCGCTCGCGGTCGAGGGCCTGCTCGCACATACGACCGAGCTCGACGATCCCTACACGCGCCTGCGCCGAACGGCCGAGGTGATGACCGCGATCGGCTTCGAGTCCCGCGAGAAGGCCGACCGCATGACCCGACGGGTCCGGGCGATGCACCGGAGGGCCCGCGGCGTCCTCGCCGCGGACGCCGGGCCGTTTCCGGCCGGCACGCCCTACGCGGCCGACGACCCCGCGCTGCTGATGTGGGTCCTGTTCACTCTGGTCGACTCCGGACTCGTGGTCTACGAACGGTTCGTCGCGACCCTGGATCGCGAGGAGAAGGAGCGCTACTGGGCCGATTTCAGGGTGGTCGGCAACCTCTTCGGGCTCGATGACGGCGACATGCCCGGTGACCTCGACGCACTCGACGCCTATCGCCTGGAGATGTACGAGAGCGGTGACCTCCACGTGAGCGACTGGGCGCGGACGCAGGCTCGCAGCATCGTGCTCGATCCGCCGGTGCCGATCCACCTGAGGCCGCTGGTCGAAGCGGTCAACTACGTGACGGTGGCGCTGCTGCCGGCGGTGATCCGCGATCAATACGGGTTCTCGCCCCTGCCGCCAGCGCCGGTGCGCAGGCTCACCGTCGGCGCCTGGGCGGAGTACGTCAAGCGTGGAGTCCTGCCGTTCGTGCCGGGCCGGCTGCGGAGGATCCCCGTTGGCTGAGCGCCGGCCCGACGACGACTCGCCCCGGATCCGCACCGGCCGGGTCGGGCGGACCGCCGGCGTCGGCGGCATGGTCGCCGGACAGGGCCTGCGCTGGGCCGGCACCCGGATCGCCAACCTGACCCGCGGCGAGGAGCGCTCGCAGCAGGCCACCGACGAGCGCGTCGCCTCGGTGGCCGTTCAGGTCGCCAAGCAGCTCGGGGAGATGAAGGGCGCGGCGATGAAGATCGGTCAGGTCCTGTCGACGGTCGAGCTGCCCGGGCTCTCCGAGGAAGGCCAGGCCGAGTTCCGGGCGGCGCTCGCGAAGCTCCGCGACGATGCGCCGAAGTTCGGGTTCGACGACATCCGCAAGGTCGTCGAGGAGGATCTCGGCCGGCCGATCGGAACCGCCTTCGCCGGCTTCGAGACCGAGGCGTTCGCGGCGGCCTCGATCGGCCAGGTCCACCGGGCCACCACGCACGAGGGCGAGGCCGTCGCGGTGAAGGTCCAGTACCCGGGGGTGGCCGAGGCCGTCGAGATCGACCTCCGGAACCTCCACCTCATCCTCCGGCTGGTCAAGCGGATGGCCCCCGGGCTCGACGTGAAGGCGGTCGGCGGCGAGATCCGCGAGCGGATCTCGGAGGAGCTCGACTACGAGCTCGAGGCGCAGAACCACCGGGCTCTCGAGCGCGCGTTCGACGGGCATCCGTTCGCCGTCGTGCCGAAGGTGCTGACGAGGCTCTCCGGCCGCCGCGTGCTCACGACCGAATATCTGGAGGGCGAGCGCTTCGAGGCCGTGAAGGAGATGGACGAGGCGACCCGCGACCGCTACGGCGAGATCGTCTTCCGGTTCTTCTTCGACCGCGAGCGGACGCTGATGGTGCTCGGAGACCCCCATCCCGGCAACTACCTGCTGCTGGCCGACGGGCGGGTCGGGTTCCTCGACTTCGGGATGGTGAGACGGCTGCCGTTCGAGCACTTCGATCGCGAGCGGGCGCTCGGCCGGGCGATCTCCGGCCGGGACGCGGTCTGCGTCCACGAGCTCATGTCGGAGCTCGGCTACCTGCCCGACCCCGACGAGTTCGCGCCCGAGGACCTGCTCGACCAGGTCTACACGGGCGCGCGCTGGCTCTTCGAGCCCGGGTTCCGGCGTCTCAGCCCCGAGTACGCGCGCGAGCTGATCGAGGTCAGCAGCTCGCCGCGCAGTCCCCACTACGAGGCGATGAAGCGCCAGACCATGCCGCCGGCTTCGCTGCTCATGCGACGGCAGGAGGGGCTGATCTTCATGACCCTCGCCGAGCTCCGAGCCGGGGCCGACTGGGCCCGGATCGCGGCCGAGTACTTCGCCGCCGAGCCGCCGTCGACCGACCTGGGACGGGCCGAGAAGGAGTTCTGGGACAGCATCGGCTGACGCTCGCCGCGCGGCGGGTTCGGGCGGTGTGAATAGAAATCGCTGCATACGGGTAACCCTGCGCCAACGATGGGAGACCACAGGAGGGACACGTACGTATGCCACTGGCAGTACTGCTGATCATCATCGGGATCGCGCTGGCGATTCTCGTCAACTACATCCTCGGGATCGTCGTGATCCTGATCGGGCTCGTGCTGCTGCTCGCGCCCGTGTTCCGGGGGAGAAGCGTCTAGGGGCGCCCGACCGCATAGGCTGAGTCGATGAAGATCGACTCAGCCGGTGCGCTCGTCAGCGGCGGGGCCTCGGGCCTCGGCGAGGCGACCGTCAGGCGCCTGCACGGGGCCGGCGCCCACGTCGTCATCGCCGATCTCAACCGCGAGAAGGGCGAAGCCCTGGCGACGGAGCTCGGCGAGCGCGCGAGCTTCCAGGAGGTCAACGTCACCGACGCCGAGGCGGTCGAGGCCGCCGCCACCGTCGCTTCGGAGGCGCCGCGCGGCCTGCGGATCGCCGTCGGCTGCGCCGGAATCGGCTGGGCACAGCGGGTGACCGGAAAGCAGGGCCCACATCCTCTCGACCTCTTCGAGAACGTCGTCGGGGTCAACCTCATCGGGATGTTCAACCTGCTGCGGCTCGCCACCACCGCGATGAACGCCAACGATCCCGACGAGGAGGGCGAGCGCGGGCTCTTCGTCAGCACCGCGTCCGTGGCGGCGTTCGACGGGCAGATCGGCCAGATCGCCTACGCCGCGTCGAAGGCCGGGATCGTCGGCATGACCCTTCCCGCCGCTCGCGACCTCGCCAGCCGGGGCATCCGGGTGATGGCGATCGCTCCGGGGCTCTTCGACACGCCGCTCCTCGCCGCCCTGCCGGAGCCCGCGCGGCAGGCCCTCGGCGAGTCGATCCCGTTCCCGAGCCGCCTCGGCCGCCCCGAGGAGTTCGCCGACCTCGTCGCCGCGATCGCCGGCAACCCGATGCTCAACGGCGAGACGATCCGCCTCGACGGCGCGATCCGCATGCCTCCGAAGTAAGCCGGGGCAGGGAATGGCGCCGCAGCCGGACGGGGGTTGAGGCTGGGGAGGAGGGCCGGCGACCGTAGCGGCGGCGAACAGGCCCGATCAGGCGGTCGATGGCAAGAACCGACGAGTCAGTCGACGCTTCTTGCCATCCACCCGGCCCCGGATGCGGAAAACGACCACGTCGTGGTCGAAATCAGCATCCGGCCCGACGAGGGAGCCGGGCCGGCCGATCGACCTCCCCTCCCCAGCCGAACCCACCCTCACCTGCCGATGGCCCCGAACTCACCGAGCAACCGTTCGCCGGGGACGCCCCGGCCGGCTACCCGTAGATCGGGGGCGAGCCGCCGCCGGTCTCGTCGGGGTAGGCGATCAGGACGTGCCGGGTTCCGACGGTCACGAACTCGTGCTCGGTTGCGTCCGTCGCTCCCGACTCGAGGCGCTCGATGACGGTGGCGTTGGTGAGGGCGACGAAGCCGAGGTCGCCCTGGTTCAGGTAGTCGGACAGGCGGCTCCGGTAGCCCTCGTTCGGCAGCGTCAGCTCGCCGACGATCCGGTGCCGATCCGTCTCGAGGACGACTCTCAGGTTTCGTTTCTCCATCGGCTGGGTTCTATCCGATCTCGCCGGGCGACCGGATCCTTCGGCGGATGGGCGCCGCGCCGCTCAGGGCTGCCGGATGACCCCGGGCGGGTGCCACTTCCCGTTCTGCGCCGCCTTCGTCGGTCCGTACAGCCTCAGGTTGACGCGGAAGCCGGCGTCCGGGGTGGGCAGCCAGTTGACGTCGTCGTCGGCCGGCTCGTCGTGGCTCAGCGCGATCACGATCGAGCCGTCGGGGCGCTTCACCAGCGGCGGATGGCTCGGGCCGACCGAGTAGCGGTCGATCGCGTTCGGGGCGAGGTAGCCGTTGCTGTCGTAGACCGTGAGCGACCAGAAATACTTGGCCGGCGGCTCCTCGCCGGGGGCGAAGGTCACGGTGTAGTCGTTGGCGCCGTTCAGCAGCGCTCCGTTCGAATCGGTCAACCCGGTGGGATAGATCGCCTCGTCCGGGGTGTTGGCCCCGAGCCCGACGACCGCGATCAGGGCGCGGAAGTCGTAGTCGGTCCCGTAGTCGCCGATGTTCGGCGCCGGCAGCAGCCATCCGCCCTGGGCGATCGACTCCTGCAGGACCCTGAGTCGGGCCGTGGTCGGGAACGAAGCCGCCTCCGAGCTGACCCCGTCGTAGAGGGCTTGGAGGACGTCCGGCGCCAGGCCCGCCTGCTCCGGATCCAGCCCGGGGCCGACGCCGAGCGGTTCGAGCTCGGCCAGCAGCGGGTCGTCGCGCCGCGGCGGGGGATTGGACGCAAGCCGGCGGTTCAGCCCGGCGATGAAAGCCTCGCCGTCGGTCGGGGTCGGGAACTCGCCGGGTTCGCCGGCGTCACAGTCCTTCGCGAACCGCTTCGGATCCCGGTGCAGACGGGCGAGGCCGAACTTCTTCATCTTCTTGTATGCCGCGCGCTGGTCGGCGCGGTCGGTCGCGAGGGTCCGCCCGATCACCCAGACGCGCCGGTACTTCGACTTGATCACCGGCATCTTCGGCTTCCCCCTGGCGGGCTTGTCGCGCCAGGAGATGGCGAACCGGCCCGCCTTCGAGCCCGTCTCGCGGGTTCCGACGAAGTCGATGACGTTGGTGTAGGGGTCGAGCAGCTCGAAGCTGAAATAGCGCTTGCCCATGTTCGGGTGGCTGAGGACGATCGGGCCGTGGCCCAGGTCGAGGTGGGCGATCGAGTACAGCGTGTCGGTGTTCGGCGCGACGACGGTCCTGTCCTCGGGCTCGGGGAAGTGCTTCGCATTGGCGAAGGAGTTGACCGGCGAGTTGCCGCGGCCGTCGGGGCAGGCGACGCTCGTCTGTTCCTTCCGCACCCGCAGGAACTCCATCAGGGGGAGCCCGTAGCGATAGGCCTCGCGCCCGAGCTGCTCCGCCTCTCCGGCGGTCGGAGCCGCGAGCCCGGCGTCCGCGGACGCGGTGAAGGCGGCCGCTGCGGCGAGGGTCACCAGAAGTCCCGCGACGGTCGCTCTCAGCCGGTTCGTCATGCGCTCACTCTCCGTCCCGGAGCGCGATCATCCCGCCGATCACGCCGAGGTAGGCGGTGCCGTCGGGACCGAGCGCGAGTCCGGCGTAGTTGTTGTTGAACAGAAGGCCCGATCCCGCGTACTGCATCCAGGCGGTGGCGCCGGTCCGGTAGTCGATGGCGGTCCAGAAGTAGCCCTGGTTGAGCGGGTCGTCGGGTCGCGAGTAGGTGTAGATCAGTCCCGTCTTCGTCGACATCTTCGGGACGACGGTGGGGGACCGGACTTCCTCGTTGGTCCACCTCTTGGAACAGCCGCGGCCGTCCCGGTCGACGTCGACTCGCGCGAAGCCGGCCTCCGTGACGGCTCCCGAGTCCGGTCCGAACGGGTCCTGGTAGCCGTAGTTGTTCTCGACGATCACGCTCCGCTTGGAGCCGATCAGCGAGTTCTCCGTCGCGCTCCTGCCGCGCTTGAACACCGGCACCTTGCAGACAACCCGATGCTGGTTCTTCCGCAGCTCGTTCGCGGTCCGGTAGACGACGACGTGCATCGGGTCGGCGTTGTCGGTGATCGCGACGTACCCGCCGGCGAGGTTCGTGGGGGTGGTTCCCGAGCCCGCGTCCACCTGGCTCGGCTTGACGATCCCGGAGTTCGGGTAGCGGGCCTGCCAGACGATTCGCGGCCGGTTCTCCTGCCGGGTCGAGTTGCGCGCCTTCAGGCGGTACATCCGCTTGTTCGAGACGACGTAGACGCCGTCGGAGGCGACGGAGAAGGAGTTCTCGATCTCCTCGTCGCCGTCGAGGCGGATCTTCTTGATCTCGCCCGTCTTCGGGTCGAGCGTGCCGATCTTCGCGTTCTGCTTCGAGACGAACCAGATCAGTCCGTCGTAGTCGGGCAGGGCGGAGGTGATGCGCTCCGTGTCCTCGTCGAGGGCGCCCGTGAGGTCGTAGTCGCGCTCGATCGTCAGCGTGTCGCCGTCGCTGCCGAAGCCGACCCGGAGGATGTGATCGGTCTTGGTCGGGATCCACATCCGGTCCCTGTCGTCGAGGAAGAAGTAGCCGCCGCCGGAGAAGTTCTGGTACGGCTTGGTGTTCGGTGGGTTGGCGGCGTTCGGGAGGTCGAGGGTGTCGATCGGAGCAAGTGTCTCCGGGTCGATGATCCGTGCCTGCGGGGCGAGCGGGATCGATGGGCAGACGGTGACGATCCGGCCCTCGGAGTCGAACGCCAGCGAGCCGCACAGCGAGGAGGGGTAGGAGTAACTGTCCTGTTGCGGGTCGCGGCCGAGCGGCCCCCTGCGGTTGTAGGCGTCGGTCATCCACGTGTCGTTGTGGATGTTGGAGTCCGGGTTCGGAGCCATGTGCGGGTTCCGGCCCGGCTTCGTCGGGTTCCTGAGCGGGTTCTTGACGGCCGGCGCCCCCTGGTACTCGGGGATCGACGGGGTTCCCGTGTCCGGGATCTCGGCGGCACTCGCGCTTGCCGCGAGGACCCCGGTCGCGAGCATCGCGGCTGCGAACGTAACGACTCTCATGACTTCGACAACACCCTCGGCTTCCGGTGGATGCGGTTCCCCGCAGCCTCGACTTCTCTCCGCCGTTGAGTCTAAGTCAGCAGCGATCGAACCGCGCCGGCCAGGGCTAGGGGGCCGGGGCGACGCCGCTCTCGGCCCTGCGCACCGGGGGCACCAGGAACCGCCCGATCACCGGAAGCTCAATGAATCCCTCGATGGAGGCGTACAGCATCGCGACCTTCAGCAGGTCGGCGGGGTCCTCGATCACGATCGAGCGCGGCAGCCATTCGGGCTCGAACTTCGCGTTGAAGTCGCGCAGCGACTGGATCTGGAAGAACGGGTTCAGCGCTTCGGCGACCCGGCGCTGGATCCGGCCCCCGACGCCGAGGCCCTCGGACTCGTCGAGCAGACGTCCCCAGGCGGCGAAGTTGAGCGACAGCCGCTCGACTCCGCTTGCGCCGAGGCTCAGGGCCGCGTTCGCGATCAGGAACTCGGTCAGGCCGTTCTCGGACCCGGGGCGGCGGCGCATCAAGTCGAGCGAGTAGCCCGGGTGCGGCCCGTAGCAGGGAACGAAGCGCAGGAACCCGGCGACGCGGCCGTCGCCGCCCGACTCCCGGGCGATGGCGATCACGAAGTCCTCCTCGACACCCTCCACCTCCTCGCCGAGCTCCATCGTGAACCCGCGCTCCTCGGCGCCGTCCCGCCACTCCTCGCTGATCTCGTTCAGCTCGGCGACGAGCGCGCTCGTCGCATCCGACTCCCTGATCAACTCGAATCGATGGTCCTTGCCGACCCGGTTGACGGCCGAGCGGACGGCCTTCATCTCACCGCCCTCGAGGCTGAAGTCCGTGCAGTGGAGGATCGCCTCGTCCCCGAGGTAGAGCGAATGCATGCCGCGCTCGCGGTACATCGGGGTCGCGTCCTCCCGGACGGCGAGGAACGCCGCCTTCCATCCCTGCTCGGCACAGTAGGCGAGGAACTCGTCGAGGACCTCGCCCGTCGCCTCGGGGGGCCCGATCGGATCGGCGGCGACCATCGCGTAGCCCCGGACGTAGGCGTAGGCGATCAGCGACTGACCGTCGGCGGAGAAGAAGTAGCTCTTGTCCCGGCGCAGCGCGAAGTAGGCGAGCGTGTCGGAGCCGTGCGCGCGGACGATCCGCCGTGCGTGCTCGCGTGCCTCCTCCTCGGGGCCGCGGCCGCGGACGAGCGGTCGGAAGGCGAGGAAGAGGAAGGTGATCAGCCCGGCGATTCCGAGCACGAGGAGGGCGTCCCCGAAGAAGTCGGAGAACAGGCGATGCTCGAACTCGTAGGGCCCGTCGAATCCGAGCAGGCCGCCGTAGGTCGCCTCGACCATCCCGCCGAAGGTCAGCTCGGGCGAGACGAAGTCGCGCTGCGTCAGCAGCGAGACGAAGCCGAAGATGCCGACCACGAGCAGGTAGAACGGCACGAAGAGGATCGCCTGTCGCAGCGTGCTCACGTCGCCGTGGGCCCGGAACTCGGTCCGGTACGAGGCCAGGGCCACGAGCATTCCCACGTCGAGGAGCGCCGCGACCGGATCGGGCCCCTTGACCAGATGGACGATCGCCGCAGCGGCGAACAGGAACATCGCTATGCCCCAGGCTCTGCGCTTGCCCCGCGCGAGCTGCAGCGAGACGACGATCAGGCCGATGCCGAGGACCGCCGAGACGATGAACAGGTACGAACGGTCGGTTCGGTCGAGGAGGTCGCCGAGCCCGAGGGAGACGTGCACCCACGGCAGCGTCGGCAGCAGCGACGCGAGCCCGAGCAGTGCGGTCAGCCACGCCAGCACCCGCGTCGCCCGTGATCGCCCGCGCGGCTTGCTCCAGCGG
>JAGQUO010000061.1 GCA_020438445.1 Solirubrobacterales bacterium | reverse complement strand
GAGCGCCGGCACGTCGACCCCGAGATCGCGGTCGAGGACGGGCAGCGCGATCGCGGCTGCGATCGCCACCGCGATCGCAATCGCGGGCAGGAACCCGAAGCTCGTCCGCAGCGTATCCCAGGCCTGGGCGACCCGGGTGGTCCCGTTCACGGCTCCGGCGGGCTGCCCTTCAGGAGCCAGCTCCGGTCCGGCAGCCTGGTCACGAGGTCGCGGTCGCCGAGCGCCGTCAGCGCCGATGTGACCGACGGACGCCTCGACCCGAGCACGGAGTCCAGAGCCGTCCACCACATCCGCGCGAACGAGGGTTGCTCGGATGCGCTGGGCTGGAGCAGGTCTCCGGCGGAGAGCAGCTCGACGCACGTGCCCCCGGCGACCTCGACCGTCCTGGCGATCATCCCGCGGCCGACGAGGAAGCCGAGCACCGGTCGCGCGGCGACCTCCCCAGGGTCGAATCCGCCCGGCGGCACCTCGCTCGTCGTGACCGTCAACTCTCGGAGCTGCCGCCTCACTCCGTCGGATGCCCGTCGCGCGAGGCTCGGGGCTACGTCAAGGAGGGGTCTTCTCGGCACACGCTTGGGCTACCCCGCCCTCCGAGGGGCGAAACCGATGGCGGCCGAGCTCAGCCGAAACGCCGGTTCTCGAGCTCCTGGTAGTCGCGGCACGGCTGGCCGCGGAGACCCGGGCAGGCCGGCAGCTCCGTCGGGGCCCCGCCGGGTATCACCGGCAGGACGAGCCGGGAGGCATGCTTGGCGGAGTGCGAGACCGCGACCCACGGCGTGTCGTCGGGCGCGGCGTCGGCGAACGCCCAGATCGGCTGATCGCCGCCGGGCGCCGAGACGATCACCCGGACGCGTGAACCCTCGCGGTAGACGTGTCCCTCGTAGTAGAGCGGGATCCGCACCTTCACCCAGCGGCCCTTCGGCAGGGTCTTCGCGTCACGCTTGCGGAACGTGGGCTGCGGCTCGGTCAGGCGACTCTCGGCGCGATCGATCTTGCGGGCATCGGTGCGGAGCCAGCCACCCTGGACGAACGTCTCCCTGCCGTCCGGCCTGACCTCGGTCACGGTCGCCTGCAGGTCGACGTTCTCGGCCTGCGAGCGCACCCACACCTGGACCTCGCCGGCGCCGAGGACCGTCGTGTCCGCGGACAGCCTGCGGCTGACGTAGGAGAGCGCGGTCCCGTCCGGGTTCTGGGTCCAGTCGTAGCTCGGGCTGTCGGTCCAGAGGCCGTTGGTGCCGCTGCCGGTGTTGCCGCTGAAGCTCGTCGGAGCGCGGGCATCCGGATCCCAGGTGAACTCGTCGGCGCCGCGGCCGGGGTGCCTGCCCAGCTTGCCGTCGTCGCCGAAGTACCAGGAGCGTGCCTCCATGCGCGGCGGCGGGAAGCTCCGGTAGGAGCGCTCGAACCCGGGCACGGGCTTGTAGGGCGTCTCGCCGGCGCCGTTGTCGTAGAGGATGCGGATCGGCTTCTGCGCCTCGAACGCCGCCTTGGCCGCGGCGAGGTCGGGCTGCTGCTGGATCGGATCGTCAGGCAGCGTCACGCCGGGGACCCCCGTGAACGCCTGGAACAGCAACGGCGCCAGCGCCTTGACGCTCGGGCTCAGCTCCGGCTTCTGCTTCGCCACGTAGATCTGCAGGAAGTCGTACCAGCGGTTGAAGGTCGCGGGATCGAGGGAGTCCACGTGGACGCCGTTGGTGAACGTGAACCACTTCTTCCTCGTCCCCGTCATCGCGCTCGCCAGCGTCGGGCAGTGCCCGCCGGTCTGCTCGTCGGTCCACTGACAGGCCATGAACACCGGCACGTCGATCTTGTCGACGAACTTCACCGGGGACAGCGGATCGGCGATCCGCGGGCGGTAGTAGCGATTGCGGAAGGTCTTGTCGAGCAGGTTCGTCGCCTCGGGGTGCAGATCCTGGTTGGCGGCGCAGGTCCCGTCGCCGCCCTGGATCCGGTCCCAGGCCCAGCTCTGGCCCGAGTCGGGCCCGGCCGGCTGGGAGTCGTCGACCCGGTCCTGCGCCCACTCGAGAGCGAAGCCGGTGTTGAGGATGCCGCCCGGATAGAGGGTGGTGGTCGTGTTGTCGATGACCGAGAGCGGGGTGATCGCCGCCAGATGGGGCGGACGCGTCGCGGCGACGAAGAGCTGGCTGATGCCGCCGTAGGAGATGCCCATCATCCCGACCTTGCCGCCGGCGACCCAGTCCTGGCGGGCGACGGTCTCGACCACGTCGTAGCCGTCGAGGGACTGCAGCGGCTCGAAGTAGTCGAAGGCACCGCCGGAGCAACCGGTCCCGCGCATGTTGACGTCGACGACGGCGTAGCCCAGCGTCTCGGCGACCGGCTGGATGCCGCTCTCCGGAGCTCCGGGCCGGGCGTAGCCGTACCCCGAGTACTCGACCACCGTCGGGAACGGGCCCGGGCCGGAGGGCAGGTGGACGTTGATCGCGAGCTTCGTGCCGTCGCGCGTCGTCAGGTAGCCGTAGCCGGAGTCGAGGGTCTGGTCGTAGACCGACTCGTCGGGCGGCTTCGGCTTCGTCGAGAAGACCCGGAACGGAGCCGTCGTCGTTCCCTCCGAGCGGACGGCGTATCCGCGGCCGGGCTCGACCTTGCGGAAGACCACCCCACCGAGCTCGCCGCCGCTTCTGACCGCCACCCGCTCTCCGTCGCGGAGTAGCTTCACCTTTGCACCCGGCGTGGCGCCAGTGACCTGCACCTGCTCGGCGCTGCCCCGCGCGGTCAGGGCCGAGACGCCCGCGTCGGCCCGGGCGGCGGAGAGGGCGCAGGCGGCGGCGAGGAACAGGATCGCCGCGATAGCTGTAGCCCGGCAACGCATGCCGGCGAAGGCACTTCCTCTCTCCACCATGGCCGGGCACTCTGCCACGTCGCCGCTCCCCATGTCGCAGTTGCCTCGGATGCGGGCTGCGACCCTACTTGTTGACCACCCGGATCGAACCGCGCATCAGCGGATGGATCCGGCAGAAGTAGGTGTAGGTCGTCGCCTTCAGCTTCCGCTTGCCCTTCCGGGTCTTGATCGTGTCCCGGTTGTTCTTGTTGTAGTAGAGGGCCGGGGTCGTGTACTGGTTCGATCCGGTGGTCACACCGGCGCTCCACACGCCCTGCCCGTAGCCGAGCTGGCCGGAGTCGAACTTGACGGGGCCGTTCGCCAGCGGGTAGCCGATCCCGGAGCCCTTGTTGCAGGGGGCGCGGCAGGAGGTGATCGAGTGCCAGGCCTGCTCCTCGTTCGTCTCGCCCGGAAGCGCGTCGAGGTTCGTGAAGAGGACGCTCTGGCCCGACTTGATCGTCGGCGGCTTCATCAGGTCGGTCGGGAAGCCACGCTGCGCCGTGAAGCCGCCGTTCAGGTAGGTGAAGCTGCGGATGTCGATGCCGCTCTTCGGCACCCGCTTGGCGCTGCGCAGCTTGCGCGGGTTCGGGAGCTTGAGGTTCTTGCCCGCCTTGTAGTCGATGTTCTCCTCGAGACGCCGGTGGGTCAGGACTCCGCCTTCGTCGAACATCGCCTGCACCGCGGCATCGTCGTCGAACGGGTCCTTGGCGTTCGGGTCCGGGTGCCCTGGCGTCCAGGAGACCGGCATGATGCCCATCGACTCGTACCAGGACGCCTTGTGGACGTCATAGGTGACGTTGATGAAGACCTTGTCGCCCTTCTTCAAGCTGATGCGCCAGTCGCGCGGGGTCGCACGGATCGCGACGTCCCAGCTCACCGCCCCGGCGGGCTCGTAGTACTTCGCGTCGGACCGGAACAGGTCCCTGATCTCCGAGGGGTCGTCGCCGGCCGTGGACCCGGCGTCGGGGCCGTCGCGTGCGACCCTCATCGTCACGTCCTCGCCACCCGGATGCAGGTGCCCCGCCGCGAACACGAGCGTCGCGCCGTTGTTGTTGTTGACGGTCCACTGCCGCGAGCCGCTGATCTTCGAGCGCTCCTCGTAGCCGGGGAGCGAGGGATCGGTCGGGACGTCGTCGGGGAACGTCCACTTGCCGTCGCCGTCGAGGTCGTAGCCCTTCTCGGCGTCGAAGACGGGATAGAGCTGTGGGGCGCCGGCGACGTCCATCCACCGGACCTTGGTCCCGATGATGTCGGTCCGGGCCGGCGTGGTCTCGGGAACCCAGTCGATCTCCCAGGTCAGATAGACCTGCCGGTTGTCGGAGGCCCCGAGGTTGTGGAGCATCTGGTTGATGTACCAGTTGCCGTCGGCCGCTACCTTGAGGCCGTAGCCCTGCGGCATCGTCGCGATCGTCTTCTCCTCGCCCGAGGCGAAGGTCGGGCCGCCGTCGGGGGCGATCCAGACGACGTGATGGAGGTGCAGGTCCCAGACCGACGGGGTCACGAGCTTCCCGCTCGGCTTGATCTCGAGCATGCTCGGCTTGAATCGGGTGATGTAGCCCTCGGCGTCGGAGCCGGCGTTGAAGACGTCGGCGCTGCCGGGGCCGCTGACGACCTCGGCGTGGGGGCAGGTCTTGGTCGTCGAGAAGTCGTTGATGTTCTGGCCCGGATGGATGTCGATCGCATCGGTCCGGCACGAGTACGTCGTCATGTCCGGGTAGGTCGCCGGCTGGAGGACCGGCTCCCCCGCGCTGGCGGGGGACGCCGCGACGAGCATCGCGAGCGCGACCGCGCACGCAGCGACGATTGAACCTCCGGGGACGAGCCTCACCCAACTCATGGGACGGCATTGTTGCGTATTCGCCCACCGGATGACGCAGGTTGTCTCCGAGTCAACGATTTTCCGCCTCGTCAGATCTGCTCGGGGACCATCTGGATCGCGCCGCTCGGGCACTCGGCGACGCAGATCCCGCAGCCCTTGCAGAAGTCGAGGTCGATCTCGTAGCGCTCGCCCGGGCGACCGAGCTTGATCACGGCGTTGTCGGGACAGACGCCGAAGCAGTTGTCGCAGGAGAAGCAGTTGCCGCAGGACATGCAGCGTCGCGCCTCGAACAGCGCCGTCTCGTCGTCGTGGCCGGCGACGACCTCGTCGAAGTTGTCCTGCCGGCGGACCGCATCGAGCCGGGGGCGGTGCATCCGGTCCGCGTCCGCGTAGTACCAGGTGTTCAGCGTCTCGAAGCTCGCGAGCTCGGGCTCGGCCACCTCGGTGGGCTCCTCCCCCCGCAGCCAGGCGTCGATCGCTCCGGCGGCGCGGTGACCGTGCCCGACGGCGACCGTCACCGATCGCTCGGCCGGCACCATGTCGCCGCCCGCGAAGATGCCGGGGCGACCCGTCATCAGCTCGCTGCCGACGTCGACGACCCCGTCCTCGACGTCGATCCCGGGCACGCCCTCGACCAGCGAGAGGTCGCACTCCTGGCCGAGGGCGAGGACGACGGCGTCGGCGTCCAGCTCCTCGAGCTCGCCCGTGGGCTGCGGGAAGCCGGTTTCGTCCAGCTCCATGCGCTCGAGCGTCAGCCGCCCCTCGTCGGCCCGCTTGATCGTCGACAGCCAGCGCATCCTCACGCCCTCCTCGCTCGCCTCCTCGAGCTCGACCTCGTGCGCGGGCATCTGCTCGCGCGTGCGCCGGTAGACGACCACCGCGTCGGAGGCGCCGAGGCGCTTCGCGGTCCGGGCGGCGTCCATGGCCGTGTCACCGCCGCCGTAGACCGCCACCCGGCGCCCGAGCAGCGGCCGCTCGCCCGCCTCGACGCCGTGGAGCATCGTCACCGCGTCGAGCATCCGCGCCGCCGTCCCGGCCGGGATGTAGGCGCGCTTTCCGATCTGCGCGCCGACCGCGAGGAACGCGGCGTCGAACCCGTCCTCGAGCGCCGCCTCGGCGTCGGTCACCCCGACGCCGGTCTCCAGCTCCACGCCGAGGTCGATGATCCGGTTCACCTCGGCGTCGAGGACGTCGCGCGGCAGCCGGTAGCGGGGGATCCCCCAGCGCATCATCCCTCCTGCGGCGGGCTCCGCCTCGCGGATCGTCACCCCGTGTCCGAGCAGGCGGAGGAAGTAGGCGGCGGCGAGCCCGGACGGGCCGGCGCCGACGACGAGGACCCGCTTGCCGGTGTCGGAGCCCGGTTCCGGCAGCCGCCAGCCGCGCTCGATCGCGAGATCCCCGAGGAAGCGCTCGACCGAGTTGATGCCGACCGCCTCGTCGAGCTGCCCGCGATTGCAGGCGGTCTCGCACGGGTGGTAGCAGACGCGACCCATGATCGCGGGGAACGGGTTGTCGGCGACGATCCGACGCCACGCGCGCTCGTAGCCCTCGCCCCCCTCCTCGGCTTCGTACAGCCAGGCCTGGACCGCCTCGCCCGCCGGGCAGGCGTGGTTGCACGGCGGCAGGCGATCGACGTAGACCGCGCGGTCGGTCCGCCAGGTCCCGGTCTTGTTGGCGAGGCTCGATCCGACGTCGAGCGTGATCGCGAACGGCTTCTCCATCACTCCTCCCCCGCCCCGCCCAGCAAGCCGAAGCGGGCGATGTTGCGATCGGCATCCGCCTGGATCCGATCGAGCACCGGCCGATTCTCGGTCGGCGAGAAGAGGTGTGCGAAGCGCTTCTGCAGCTCGAGGTACTCGGTGACCGGCCGGCGACGGCGGATCCTCGAGACTTCGGTTATCTCCCCGTGCTCCGCCTCGAACACCGGGAACAGCCCCGTCTCCTTCGCCAGCCGCGCGAGCCTGATCGTGTCCTCGGAGGCGGATCCCCAGCCGAGCGGGCACGGGACGAAGGCGTGGATGTAGCGGGCGCCCCGCATCCCCATCGCCCGCTCCACCTTCGCCTCGAGGTCGCGGGGCTCGGCGACGGTCGCCGTGGCCACGTACGGGATTCCGTGGGCCATCGCGATCAGGGGCACGTTCTTCCCCTGGCCGAAGACGTTGCCCGGCTCGGAGCCGACCGGCTTCGTGTTGGCGGTGCGCGCCGCCGGCGGGGTCGCGCCCGACCGCTGCACGCCGGTGTTCATGTAGCCCTGGTTGTCGTAGCAGACGAAGAGCACGTCGTCATTGCGCTCGAACATGCCCGAGAGGCAGGCGAATCCGATGTCGACGGTGCCGCCGTCGCCCGCCTGCCCGATCACCCGGACGTCGTCGCGGCCCTTCACCTTCATCGCCGCCGCCATGCCGCTCGCCACGGCCGGGGCGTTGCCGAAGAGCGAGTGGATCCACGGGAGCTGCCACGAGGACTCGGGGAACGGGGTCGAGAAGACCTCCAGGCAGCCCGTCGCGTTGGCCGCGATCAGGCGGCCTCCGGTGGCGCGCATCGCCGCGTCGAGCGCGTAGCGGGCGCCGAGTGCCTCGCCGCAGCCCCGGCACGCTCGGTGTCCCGAGGTCAGGGTGTTGGAGCGATCCATCCGCGCCTGTACCGAGCGCTCTTCCGGATCGAGCAGCCGGTTGCCGACCACGTAGGTGCCCGTCTGGTAGCCCTTGATCCGCTGCTCGGCCATCCAGCGCTCCTCAGTGCGGCCTCGCGGCGACGATGCCGAGCTCGCGGACGATGTTCTCGGCGTGCGGTCCGGGGCGTGCGTGGGTCCGCATGCGCTCGAGCTCGCGCTCGACCACGCCCTTGTCGAGATCGAGGAAGTGAAGCGCTCCCGGCTCCAGTCGATCCTCGAGGACGTCGCCGAAGAGACGGCGAAGCGATCGCTTGGTGATCGGCCGGCCGCCGAGCCCGGCGACCACGTCGTCGACCCTGACGCCGAGCCCGTCGAGCGCCAGGCGCACGTTCTGGCCGACGATCCCTCCCGCCCCGACCGCGAAGGCCTTCTCGATGACGACCACCCTCCGCGCGGAGCCGAGAGCCGTCCGGACCTCCTCCAGCGGCCAGGGCCGGAAGCACTTGATGCCGAGGACCCCGATCTTCACGCCCTCGTCCCGGAGCCCGTCGACGACGTCCTCGATCGTCCCGAGCACCGAGCCGAGCGCGACCACCACGGTCTCGGCATCCTCGAGGCGGTACTCGCGAACGAGCCCGCCCGAGGCGCGGCCGAACTCGGCCTCGAAGCCGGACGCGATCGGCGGGATCGCGTCGAGCGCCTGCAGCTGCTTGGCGTGCATCAGATAGCGGACCTCCGTGAAGGCCTCCGGGCCGACCATCGCTCCGATCGTCACCGGCTCCGCCGGATCGAGCACCTGCCGCGGCTCGAAGGCGGGCAGAAAGGCATCGACCGCCTCCTGCTCGGGCAGGTCGACCCGCTCGAAGGCGTGGGTGAGGATGAAGCCGTCCATGCAGACCATCACCGGCAGCGACAGCTGCTCGGCGAGCCGGAACGCCTGCACGTGGAGGTCCGCGGCCTCCTGGTTCGTCTCGGCGTAGAGCTGGATCCACCCGGAATCGCGCTGGGACATCGCATCCGAGTGGTCGTTCCAGATGTTGATCGGGGCACCGATCGCCCGATTCGCGAGCGTCATCACGATCGGGAGGCCGAGGCCGGAGGCGTTGTAGAGGGCCTCGGCCATGTAGAGGAGACCCTGGCTGGCGGTGGCCGTGTAGGCGCGGGCACCGGCGGCGGACGCGCCGATGCAGGCGGACATCGCAGCGAACTCCGACTCCACCATCAGGTACTCGCAGGGCGCGAGCTCGCCCGTCCGGACGAGGTCGGAGAGCGCCTCGACGATGTGCGTCTGCGGGGAGATCGGATAGGCCGAGATCACCTCCGGACGGCAGGCGGCGACCGTGCGCGCGATCGCCTGCGAGCCCTCGAGCTGCTCAAGCATCGACGAGCCCTCCGATCTCCTCCCCCACCCAGCGGTGAGCCGCCTCGGCCCCGGCGACGTTCGCATCGCCGAGCTTCCCGGGGAAGCGCTCGCGGATCGCCTTGGCCACGGATCCGATCGTCACGAGGCCAGTGACCGCCGCGAACCCGCCCAGGAGGACGGCGTTGGGAAGCGGCCGGCCGACGTGCTCGCGCGCCAGCGCAGTCGCGGGGACCGTCAGCAGCCGCTCGCGCCGGAACCGGTCCGCGAGCTCGGCGAGCCCGAGCTCGCCGAGGCTGCGGCTGCTGTTGATCAGCACGTAGGCCTCGTCGCCGAGCCCGGAGAAGAGGTCGACCTGGTGCAGGAGGGTGGGGTCCTGGACGATCAGCGCGTCGGGCTCGGCGATCGGCTCGCGGACCCGGATCGGCTCGTCGTCGATCCGGCAGAAGGAGACGACCGGCGCCCCGGTCCGCTCCGATCCGAAAGTCGGGAAGGCCTGCGCGTGCCGGCCCTCGTCGAAGGCGGCGACCGACAGCAACTCCGCCGCGGTGACGACGCCCTGTCCGCCTCTCCCGTGGATCCGTACCTGGAACACCTCCTCCGAGGGTAGACCGCTCCCGACGTCGCCAACATCGTGGCGGAGTCCGAAGCCCCTTGGGTTGTCACTACGGATGGACGGGGCGCCGCACTGGCAATAGGTTGGCGCCCGTGGAGCGAGAGACGCGGCGAGCACGATGACGTCCGGAGGCGGGCCGGCGCGCTGGGTCGTCCCCTTTGCCGAGGGATCGGCGGCGATGCGGGATCTGCTCGGCAACAAGGGAGCGAACCTGGCCGAGATGACCAGGGTCCTCGGCGCCGAGCGCGTCCCCGGCGGTTTCACGATCACGACCACCGCGTGCGTCGCGTACATGCGCAGCGGCGGCGAGGCGCCGAGTGGCCTGGACGAGCAGATCGACGAGGCGCTCGGGGCCCTCGAGGCGGAGGCCGGCAAGCGGTTCGGCGACCCCGCCGACCCCCTGCTGCTCTCGGTCCGCTCCGGCGCTCCGATCTCGATGCCGGGCATGCTCGACACGGTGCTCAACCTCGGCCTCGGGGCCGAGTCGACCGAGGGCCTCGCCCACCGGACCGGAAATGCCCACCTCGCCCTCGATTCCCGGCGGAGACTGCTGCAGATGTTCGGAGAGGTCGTCGCCGGCGTCCCGGCCGACTCCTACGAGGAGGTCCTGTCACGCACCCGGGACGAGGCCGGTGCCCGTTACGACCGCGAACTCGACGAGGGCGCCCTGCGGAAGCTGATCGACGAGTACCTGGCGATCTACGAGGGCCACACTGCGGAGGCGTTTCCGGAGGACCCGCGGGAGCAGCTCCGGCGCTCGGTGCTCGCCGTCTTCGACTCCTGGAACAACCCGCGGGCCTTCACCTACCGCCGCCTCAACGGGATCCCCGACGAGCTCGGCACAGCGGTGACCGTCCAGCGGATGGTCTTCGGCAACACCGGTGAGCGCTCCGGCTCGGGCGTCGCCTTCAGCCGCGATCCGACGACCGGCGAGCGCCGCGCCGACGGCGACTTCCTCGTCGACGCCCAGGGCGAGGACGTGGTCGCCGGGGTGCGGAACACGGAGGACCTCGGCGGCCTGGCGGATCGGATGCCGGAGGCTCACGCCGAGCTGCTCGCGAGCCTCGAACGGCTCGAGCGGCACTACCGCGACATCCAGGACGTCGAGTACACGATCGAGGACGGGCGCCTCTACATCCTTCAGACCCGCAGCGCCAAGCGCCACGCGCTCGCCGCGGTCCGCTTCGCCTCCGACGCCCGCCACGAGGCCCTGCTGTCCAAGGAGGACGCACTGCGGACGATCGATCCCGAGGCGCTGACGGCGCTGCTGCATCCCGCCATCGACCCGGACAGCGACTACGAGGTCCTGACGCGCGGGGTGCCGGCATCGCCCGGCGCGGCCAAGGGCAGGATCGTCCTCACCGCCGCCGCGGCGGAGGCCGGGGCGGCAGCGGGCGAGGACGTGATCCTGGTGCGCCCGTTCACCTCGGCGGACGACGTCGGCGGCTTTCACGCCGCCCGCGGCATTCTCACTGCACAGGGCGGAAAGTCGTCACACGCGGCGATCGTCGCCCGCGGCATGGGCAGACCCTGCGTCTGCGGAGCGAGCGAGATGGCCGTCGACACCGCAGCGGGAGTCGTTCGCATCGGCGATCGCGAGCTCCACGCCGGCGACACGATCGCGATCGACGGCTCCGTCGGCACCGTCACCGGGGACGACGTCGAGCTCGTGCGTCCCCGGGTCGGCGACGCGTTCGCCGAGGTCCTCGGGTGGGCCGACGACATCCGCCGGCTCGGCGTTCGCGCGAACGCCGACACCGCCGAGGATGCCCGGCATGCCCGCGAGCTCGGCGCCGAGGGCATCGGGCTGTGCCGGACCGAGCACATGTTCTTCGGCCCGGACCGGGAGGAGCTCGTCCGCGAGATGTTCATCAGCGGCGAGCTCGCGCGGCGCGAGCGCGCGGCGGGGGCCGAGGACGGCCCACGCGAGAGCGAGTACCGGGACGGGCTGGCCCGGCTGGCGGAGATCCAGCGCCGCGACTTCTCGGCGCTGCTCGCCGAGATGGGTGGGCTTCCGGTCACGATCCGCCTCCTCGATCCCCCTCTGCACGAGTTCATCCCGGTCTCCGGCTTCGACCGGGAGCTGGCGGAGGCGGAAGCAGCCGGCGACGAGGCCGCCGTGGCCCGCGCGCGCGAGCGCCGCGACGTCGCATCCGACCTCGAAGAGGTCAACCCGATGCTGGGGACCCGCGGAGCGAGGCTCGGGCTGATCCTCGAAGGCCTCTACGAGATGCAGGCCCGGGCCATCGCCGAGGCTGCGATCGAGACGGGTGCCGGGGGCGCCGCCGGCGTCGAGATCATGCTGCCGCTGATCGCCTACGAGTCCGAGCTCGCGGCGCTCCGGCAACGGGTCGAGGCGGTGGTCGGCGAAGTGCTCGGCGAGCACGCCTCGGAGGTGCCGATCGGGACGATGATCGAGCTGCCCCGCGCGTGCATGATCGCGGGTCGGATCGCCGAGCACGCCGACTTCTTCAGCTTCGGTACCAACGACCTGACCCAGACCACGCTCGGCCTCTCCCGCGACGACGCCGAGAGCGGGTTCCTGCCCGACTACGCCTCACGCGGGCTGATCGGCCGCAGCCCGTTCGAGACGATCGACGTCGACGGCGTCGGCGAGCTGGTCTGGATCGCCGCCGAGCGCGGCCGCGCGACCAAGCCGGAGCTCAAGCTCGGGATCTGCGGCGAGCACGGCGGCGATCCGGCGAGCATCGAGTTCTTCGACGAGGCGGGACTCGACTACGTGAGCTGCTCGCCGTTCCGGATCCCGGTGGCCCGGATGGCGGCGGCGAGGGCGGTGATCGGCTGATGCCGGGCAGGACCGTCACCGAGCTCCAGCGGCGCTACGGCCGCGCCGGCGAGGAGGTGCTGGAAGGACTGCGCTCGACGGTCGCCGCGACCGGGACGATCCGCCCCGACGACGTCGACAGGATCGCCGCGGAGGTGGGCCTCCCCCGCGCTCACGTCAACGCGGCCGCATCCTTCTTCGCCGATCTGGCGCCCAGTCCCCAGGGTCGCCGGCACGTTCGCGTCTGCACCGGCACCGCCTGCTTCGCGGCGAGCGGAGGAAAGCACCTCGGCGACGTCTCCGAAGCGCTCGGCGCGCCGCTCGGCGGGGTCTCCGAGGACGGCTCGACCTCGCTCCAGGGCGTCTACTGCCTCGGCTACTGCTACGGAGGTCCCGCGGCACTCGACGGGGAGCGCCCGTGCGCCGGCTCCGACCTCGCCGCCCAGCTCGCGGGTGAGGTCCCGCGGCGCGACCCCGAGGTCCCGGTCGCCGTCGACGTCGACGAGCCGGTCGTGCTCGCCGGCATCGCCGGCGGCGGCCCCGGCGCCTGGGAGGCGTGGGAGCGCGTCAGGGGCGAGCGCGCCGCCGAGCGGGTCGGTGCGGAGGTCAACGCATCCGGCCTCCGCGGCCGCGGCGGAGCCGGCTTCCCGGCCGCGGTCAAATGGCGGGCGGCATCGGAGGCGCCCAGCGACGGCCCGCGCTACCTGATCTGCAACGGCGACGAGGGCGATCCCGGCTCGTTCGTCGACCGGCTCCTGATGGAGCGCGATCCGCAGCGCATCCTCGAAGGGATGTCGCTGGCCGCCATCGCCGCCGGAGCGACTCACGGAATCGTCTACGTCCGCTCCGAGTATCCGCACGCGCGCGACTCGCTTCGCGCCGCGATCGCCGACGCGCGGGCCGCCGGACGCCTGGGCGGCGACACCGGCTTCGACGTCGAGGTGTTCGAGGGCGCGGGCTCCTACGTCGCCGGGGAGGAGACGTCGCTGATCCACTCCGTCGAGGGCCTGCGCGGAGAGGTCGCCGCCCGTCCTCCCTATCCAACCGAGCGCGGGTACCTGCACAGGCCGACGGTGGTGAACAACGTCGAGACGCTCGCATCCGTTCCCTGGATCGTCGATCGCGGCGGAGCCGCATACGCGCGATTCGGTGTCGGCGGGAGCCGGGGCACCAAGGTCGTCTGCCTGAACGAGCGGTTTCGCCGGCCCGGCGCCTACGAGGTCGAGCTGGGGACCTCGCTGCGGCGGATCTTCACCGAGCTCGGCGGCGGCCTTCGCGAGGGCCACGTCGCCGGTGCGATTCAGGTCGGCGGCCCGCTCGGCGGGTTCATCGGGCCCGAGGACCTCGATACGCCGCTGACCTTCGAGGCGATCCGCGAGATCGGTGCCGACCTCGGGCACGGCAGCCTGATCGCCGTCGACGAGCGGATCGATCGCGCGGCGATGCTGCGCCACTTCTGGACATTCGCGGCGACCGAGAGCTGCGGCACCTGCGCACCCTGCCGGCTCGGGACCAGGCGCGGCCTCGAAGCGGCGAAGGCGGGGGGCGCGCCCACCGCCGAGGAAGGCCGGGACGAGATGCTCGCGGCGATGGAGCGGGGCAGCCTCTGCGCATTCGGCCGCGGCGTCCCGCCCGTCGTACGCAGCATCGAGCGCGTCTACCGGGGGCCCGCGTGAAGGTCACCGTCGACGGAACCGCGGTCGAGGTCGAGCCCGGGGCACGGCTGCTCGACGCGATCCGCGCCGCCGGCGCCGACCTGCCGTCGGTCTGCGCCGACCCGCGCCTCGAGCCCTACGGATCGTGCCGCACCTGCATGGTCGCCCTCGACGGCTCGGCGGAGCCCGTTCCCGCATGCACGACGCCGGCGAGCGACGGAGACGCGATCGACACCGGCGAGGAGGTCGCCGTCGCGACGGCACGGACCTCGCTCGAGCTGATCGCCGGGCGCCTCCCCGCTCCGCCCCCTCCCGGCAGCGAGCTCGCTCGTGCCTGCGAGCAGCTGCAGGCGGACCCGGGCCGGTTCGCCTCCGGCGCCGGGCCGAGCGCGGTCGACACCTCCCATCCCTACTTCGCCTACGACCCGTCCCTCTGCATCGCCTGCGCCCGCTGCGTGCGGATCTGCGACGAGGTCCAGGGCACGTTCGCGCTGGCGATGACCGGGCGCGGCGCCGACACCGTGATGACGCCCGGGACCGGCGGCCCCTGGACCGATTCCGACTGCGTCTCGTGCGGCGCCTGCGCCGACACCTGTCCGTCCGGGGCGATCGCGCCGATCGGCCTGCCCGGGCCCGAGGAGAAGGTCGTGACGACGACGTGCGGCTACTGCGGGGTCGGATGCGCGCTCGACGTCCACGTCGCCGCCGACGAGGTCGCCGAGATCAGGCCGAGGCGCGACGCGCCGGTCAACCGCGGTCACGCCTGCGTCAAGGGGCGGTTCGCCCACGGGTTCGTCCGCTCCCCCGACCGGCTCACGCGGCCACTCGTGCGACGGGACGGCGAGCTCGTCGAGACCGGCTGGGAGGAGGCGTTGCAAGTGGTCGGGGGCGAGCTCCGGCGGATCGTCTCCGAGCACGGGCCGGACGCCGTGGCGGCCATCTCCTCGGCCCGGGCGACCAACGAGGAGAACTACCTGATGCAGAAGCTGATGCGGGTCGGGATCGGCACGAACAACGTCGACAACTGCGCCCGCATCTGCCATGCGCCCTCGGCCGCCGGCCTGGTCGCCTCGTTCGGTCTGTCCGGTGGAACGAACCCGTTCGAGGACTTCGATCGCGCCGGCGTCTTCCTGCTCTGCGGCTCGAACCCGACCGAGGCCCATCCCGTCGTCGGCGCCAGGATCAAGCAGCGGGTGATCGCGGGGGCGCGCCTCGTCGTCGTCGATCCGCGCCGCATCGAGCTCGCCGGCTACGCCGACGTCCACCTGCAGCCCCGCCCGGGAACCAACGTGGCGGTCTTCAACGGGCTCGCAGCGGAGCTGATCCGCGCCGGCCGGATCGACGAGGCGTTCATCGCCGAGCGGACCGAGGGCTTCGGCGAGCTCCGCGAACTCGTCGCGGCCTATCCGCCCGAGGAGGTCGAGCGGATCTCGGGAGTTCCGGCGGCCGACCTCCGCCGGGCCGCAGCCCTCTACGGCGACGGCGAAGCCCGCGCCATCGTCTGGGGCCTCGGCATCACCGAGCACGCCCACGGCACCGAGGGAGTCCGGGCACTCTGCAACCTCGCGGCGCTGACGGGCAGCGTCGGCACAGCCGACGGGGGCGGCGCCAATCCGCTGCGCGGACAGAACAACGTCCAGGGGGCCTCCGACATGGGGGCGATGCCGGACGTGCTGCCCGGATACCAGAAGGTCGCCGACGAGGATCCGGCCGAGCGGTTCGGCGCCGCCTGGGGGATCGAGGTACGACGCGAGCGCGGGCT
>JAGQUO010000060.1 GCA_020438445.1 Solirubrobacterales bacterium | reverse complement strand
TGGCCGGAGCAGGCGGCGGACTGTCTCGCGGCCCAGGACAAGCGGGTCAGCTTCGTCGGCCATTCGCACGTCGCGCTCTTCTTCACCGCCGACCCCGACTCGAAGGAGGGCGAGGAGGCCAACGGGTGGCAGGCGGGTGCGGGCACCCGGCTCGAGATCGACGAGGGCCGGTGGCTGATCAACCCCGGCAGCGTCGGTCAGCCCCGCGACGGCGACCCGCGGGCCGCCTGGCTCGAGCTGGACACCGAGACCTGGGAGGCCACCTACCACCGGGTCGGATACGACATCGAGCGCGCGGCGCGGTCGATCGAGGCGGCCGAGCTGCCGGAACACCTCGCGCGCAGGCTCTATCTGGGGCGATGAGGCCGCAGCTACACTCGCCGCCGATGTCGTCCGGCAGACGTCTGATCGCTTCGTGCCTGACCGCGCTCGCGGCCGCCGTGCTCATGCTCGGATGCGGCTCCGGCGAGGATGTCACGAACGCCGACATCGACCCGCAGATCGCCAGCGACCTGAGCGGTCAGCTCGACCGGATCCAGGCTTTCTTCGAAGCCGACAACTGCGACCGTGCCAGCAAGGCGGTCGGCACCCTTCGGGATGCGATCGAACGCGTCTCCGGCAGCACCGGCGAGGAGTTCACGGCCAACGCGCTCGAGCTGACCGACAACCTCCAGAAGACGGTGGACGAGCAGTGTCAGCCCGCCGAGAAGCCGACGACGTCGTCCGAGTCGACGGACACGCTGCCGACGACGACCGTGCCGACGACGACGGACACGCTGCCGACGACCACCGAGACGACGACGAAGAGCACCACGACGAAGAGCACGACCACCACCACGACCACGACGACCGCTCCCGAGCCCCCGACGGGCCCCGGCGGCGACGGCCCCGGAGGAGGCGTCCAGCCCGGGAACGGGAAGAGGAAGAATCCCGGCGGGCCCCGGAACCCGAAGCCGCACGGCGCCGGTGGGCCCAAGGACGATCAGAAGAAGGAGCGGAGCCGGTGAGCGGTTCCACGATCGCCAATCGATACGTGCTCGGCGACCGTCTCGGAAGCGGCGGCATGTCCACCGTGTACCGCGCCACCGACCGGGTGCTCGAGCGGACGGTCGCGGTGAAGGTCCTCGCCGAGCACCTCTCCGACGACGAGAAGTTCGTGGCGCGGTTCCGCCGCGAGGCGCTTGCGGTCGCCAAGCTGGTCCACCCCAACATCGTCCAGGTCTACGACACCGGCGTCGACGCCGGCCGCCACTTCATCGTCATGGAGTACGTCGAGGGCCGCTCGGGGGCGCAGCTCCTGCAGCGCGACGGCGCCCTCGAGCCTGCGATCGCGGTCGAGATCGCCGCCCAGGCGTGCGCCGGCCTCGAATACGCCCACCGGATGGGGATCATCCACCGCGACGTCAAGCCCGGGAACCTGATGGTCATCGGCGGGCCGGCGGGCGGGCCGGCCGAGATGACCGTCAAGCTCGCGGACTTCGGGATCGCCCGGGCCGCGGAGCAGACCCGGCTCACCCAGGTCGGGTCGGTCGTCGGCACCGCGGCGTACCTCTCTCCCGAGCAGTCGCGCGGCGAGGAGGCGACGCCGATCTCCGACGTCTACTCGCTCGGCGTCGTCACCTACCAGCTGCTCACCGCACGGCTCCCCTACGAGGGCAACAGCCTCGCTGAGCTGGCGATCAGACGCGAGAACGAGCGCCCGCTGCCGCCGACGAGCTACGAGAAGAAGGTCCCCGACGCACTCTCGAAGGCGGTGCTGCGCGCGCTCGAGAACGAGCCCGAGGACCGCTATGTCGACGCCCTCGCCTACGGTGCCGCACTCCGGGCCGGACTCGAGGGCATCGCCCCGGCATCGGAGGCGACGACCCGGCTCGTCGACCAGCGCAGCACGGCCGCCACGAGGGTCGCTCCGCGCGAGCCGCGCACGCCGACCTCCCCGGCTCGCGCTGCTCGGCCCCGCCGGACGTCGCCCCCGCCACGCCGCCCGGCGAGCGCACCCGCCAAGCCGCCGCGCAGGCGGTCGCGGTTCGCGAGCTTCATGCGCGCCGTCTTCGCGGTGATCCTGGTCGCGATCGTCGCCGGATTGATCGCCGCGGTGATCCTGCTCGCCACCGATGCCGGCCAGAACACGGACCTCGGCCGCTATCTCAGCGACAACTTCGACCAGTCGGTCGACGCCTTCAAGCAGTTCATCCAAGACAACACCGGGCAGTAGCCCTCCGGCACCGGGGCGGAGGTCAGGCGGACGCCGCCTCCCAGGGGGCGGCCCCGGCCATGATCGCGTCGCGGTAGCTCGCGAAACGGCCGGCGACGATCGCCTCGCGGGCGCCGGCCACGAGCTCGCGCGAGTAGACGAGGTTGTGCATGGTCAACAGGCGCACCCCGGTCAGCTCCTCCGCCCGCGACAGGTAGTGCACGTAGGCGCGGCTGAAGCCCGTACAGGCCGGGCACGGGCAGCCGGAGACGAGCGGGCCCGGCTCCTCGGCATTGCGCCGCTTGCGGACGTCGTAGCGGAACCGGCGCTCGGGAAGCGGAGCCAGGGCCATGCCGTGGCGGCCGAGCCGGGTCGGCACCGCGCAGTCGAAGCTGTCGACCCCGGCGCCGATCTCCGCCACGAGATCATCGGGCTCGCCGATGCCGAGCAGGTGGCGGGCGGCGCTCGCGGGAAGCATCGCCACGGTCATGCCGACGACCTCCCGCATCTGCTCCTTGTCCCGGCCGAGCGTGCCGCCGACCGCAATCCCGTCGACCCCCGCCGCCGCCACCGATTCGGCCGACTGCCGGCGCAGGTCCTCGTGGGTCCCGCCCTGGACGATGCCGAAGACCGCCTGGCCCCGCGGTCCGTGCTCGGCGTGCCAGTCGAGGCAGCGCTGCAGCCAGCGGTCCGTGCGCTCGGTCGACCGCGCCGTGTAGTCGTAGTCGGCGCGGAACGGGGTGCACTCGTCGAAGACGAGGGCGATGTCGGAGCCGAGCCGGGCCTGGACCTCCATCGAGCGCTCGGGCGAGAGGAACTGCTCGGATCCGTCGAGATAGGACCGGAAGCGCACGCCCTCCTCGTCGATCCCGAGGACACCGCCATCGAGCGGCGGCCGGCCGCGGCGCCCCTTGATCTCGTCGGCGACGCTCCCGAACGCGAGGGAGAACACCTGGAAACCGCCGGAATCGGTGATTATCGCCCGGTCCCAGCCCATGAACTCGTGGAGGCCGCCGAGAGCGGCGATCCGCTCGCTTCCCGGTGCGAGCATCAGGTGGTAGGTGTTCCCGAGCACCATCTCGTAGCCGGCCCCCGAGACCTCCGCCGGCAGGAGGCCCTTGACCGACCCGCGCGTGGCGAGCGGCACGAAACACGGCGTCTCGACGGTCCCGTGCGGGGTGCTCAGCACCCCGGCTCGGGCATCGCCGTCGGTGGCGACGATCTCGAAGCCGAAGCGATCGGGATCGTTCCGCATCGGCCCGCAGGGCCGTCAGCCGGCGGGCCGGTCGCGGAGGGACTCACCCGTCATGCCGGACGGCTTCTCGACCCCGAGCAGGTCGAGCGCGGTCGGCGAGACGTCGGCGAGGATGCCCTCGTGCAGTGAGACGCCGTGGACGGTGACGATCAACGGCACCGGGTTGGTCGTGTGCGCGGTGTTCGGCGATCCGTCCGGCTCGAGCATGTGCTCGGCGTTGCCGTGGTCGGCGGTGATGATGCAGGCTCCGCCGGCGGCGTGGACCGTGCTCACGACCCGCGCGAGGCAGCTGTCGACCGCCTCGATCGCGCTGACGGCCGCCGGGATCGAGCCGGTGTGCCCGACCATGTCGGGGTTGGCGAAGTTGATGATCCCGAAGCGGAAGTCGCCCTCCCGCCAGGCATCGCAGAATGCGTCGGCCGCCTTGGCGGCGCTCATCTCGGGCCGGTGATCGTAGGTCGGGACGTCGCGAGGCGAATCCGCCATCCGCCGCTCCTCGCCCTCCCATTCGGCCTCTCGGCCGCCGTTGAAGAAATAGGTCACGTGCGCGTACTTCTCCGTCTCGGCGACGTGGATCTGCCTGCCCCCGGCGGCGCTGATGACCTCCGCCATCGTCGTCTCGGGCGCCCGCGGCGGGAAGGCGACCGGGTAGGGCCACCCCGCCCGGTACTCGGCCATCGTCGAGACGTCGAGGCCGGGGTCGCCGCCGCGCTCGAACCCGTCGAACTCCGGGTCGCCTAGGGCGGCGACGATCTGGCGCATCCGGTCGGGCCTGAAGTTGAACGTGATCACCACGTCGCCGGGCTGCATCCCGTCGTAGTCGCCGATCACGGTCGGCTTGATGAACTCGTCCGTGTCGTCCGCGGCGTAGGCGTCGGCGATCGCCTCGGCGGCGGTCGCCGCCCGCGGGCCCGCGCCGTGGACCAGGGCGTCGAACGCGAGCTTCGTCCGCTCCCAGCGGTGGTCGCGGTCCATCCCGTAGTACCGGCCGCCGACCGTGCCGATCCGCCCGGCGCTGCGGAGCCAGCGCTCGACTTCCTCGACGTAGCCCGCGCCCCCGTGGGGAAGCGTGTCGCGGCCGTCGGTGAAGGCGTGCAGCACGACGTCCGGCACACCCTCGCGGGCGGCGAGCTCGATGCAGGCCTCGATGTGCTCCCAGCCCGAGTGAACGCCGCCGTCCGAAACGAGCCCGACCAGGTGCAGGCGCCCGCGCGGGCTCTTCCGGGCCCGCTCGCAGGCTCCGGTCAGGACCTCGTTCTCGAAGAAGCTGCCGTCGGCGATCGCCCCGTCGATCCGAGCCAGGTCCTGCTTGACGATCGCACCCGCCCCGAGGTTCAGATGCCCCACCTCGGAGTTCCCCATCTGACCGTCGGGAAGGCCCACGTCGTGGCCCGACGCGGAGAGCTGCGTATGCGGGTAGCCGGCCCAGAGCCCGTCGAAGGTCGGGGTCTCAGATTGCGAGATCGCGTTTCCCGGGCCGGGATCGGCGAGGCCCCAGCCGTCGAGGATGACCAGCGCCAGACCGCGGACCGGCAGCGAGTCGGGGCCGTTGGGAAGCTCCGCCATGACCGGTCAAGCCGCCGCGACGATCGCGGCGAAGTCCTCCGGGTCGAGCGCGGCGCCGCCGACCAGCGCCCCGTCGATGTCGCTCTGGCCGAGCAGCTCCGCCGCGTTCGCCGGCTTGACCGAACCGCCGTACTGGATCCGGAGCGCTTCGGCCGCGGCGGCGGAGCGTGCCGCGACGAGCGAGCGGATGAAGGCGCATGCCTCGTTCGCCTGCTCGGCCGTCGCCGTCCTGCCCGTCCCGATCGCCCAGATCGGCTCGTAGGCGATCACGACGGCGCCGAGCTCGTCGTCGGAGACTCCGGCGAGCGCCGCATCCACCTGCCGCTCGAGGACGCGCTCGGTCTCGTCCCGCTCGCGCTCCGCCTCGCTCTCGCCGACGCAGAGGATCGGCAGCAGGCCGGCGGCGAGGGCCACCGGCAGCTTCCGCGCCAGCCCATCGTCGGTCTCGCCGAAGAGCTGGCGCCGCTCGGAGTGACCGAGGACGACGCCGGTGGCGCCCGCATCCAGCAGCATCGCCGCCGAGACCTCGCCCGTGAAGGCGCCCGCATCCTCGAAGTACATGTTCTGGGCGGCGACGCCGACGCCGCTGCCCTCGCAGAGCTGCGCCACGAGCGGCAGCGCCAGATACGGCGGGCAGATGACGACTCCCGGGCCGTCCGGACCTAGCTCCTCCGCCTCGGGGAGGAACGCCTCGCAGAACGAGCGCGCCTCGGCGATCGTCTTGTTCATCTTCCAGTTGGCCGCGACCAGCGGCTGCCTCGCCATCTCAGCTCCCATTCTCGCCGCCGGCGTCCAGCAGCGCCTCGACGCCGGGAAGCGGCTTTCCTTCGATCAGCTCCAGCGACGCCCCGCCCCCGGTCGAGAGCCAGCTCACGCGGTCGGCGAGCCCGAACTCGGTCAGGGCCGCTCCGGAGTCGCCGCCGCCCACGATGGTCGTCGCAGCGGTGCTCGCCACGGCCTCGGCGACCGTGCGGGTGCCGGCCGCGAACGGCGCCAGCTCGAACGCCCCCATCGGCCCGTTCCAGAAGACCGTGCCGGCGGCCTCGATCGCCTCCGCGTAGGCGCGAGCGCTCGCGGGGCCGATGTCGAGCCCCATCATTCCCGGGGGAACGTCGACGCCGTCGATCGCGACGGGCTCGGCGTCGGCGGAGAAGCGGGCGCCGAGGACGAGATCGGTCGGCAGGTCGAGCTCGCAATCGGATTCCGCCGCCAGCGCGATCGCGCGCCCGGCGAGCTCGATCCCCTCCTCCTCGACCAGCGAGTCGCCGGTCTGGTGACCCTGCGCGCGGAAGAAGCTGAAGCACATCGCGCCACCGATCAGGATCCGGTCCGCGATCTCGAGGAAGCGCTCGATCACCCCGACCTTGTCGGTGACCTTGGCGCCTCCGAGGACGACGACCAGCGGGCGCTCGGGATCGCCGAGGACCGCGGTCAGCTCGCGGACCTCGCGCTCGAGCAGCAGCCCCGCGTACGCGGGCAGCCGATGCGCGACCCCCTCGGTCGAAGCGTGGGCGCGGTGTGCGGCTCCGAAGGCGTCGTTGACGTAGACGTCCGCGAGCGCGGCCAGACCGGCGGCGATCTCGTCGGCGTCGGCCTTCTCCCCCGGTTCCCAGCGCGTGTTCTCGAGCAGCAGCACCTGCCCCGGCTCGAGCGCCGCGGCGGCGGCCTCGACCTCGGCGCCGACGACGCCGGGTGCCGGCGTCACCTCGGTCCCGAGCAGCTCGCCGAGGCGTGCGGCCACCGGCGCCATCGAAAGCTCCGGGTCGCGGCCCTTCGGCCGCCCCAGGTGCGAGCAGAGGACGATCTTGGCGCCCCGTTCCCGGAGCAGCTCGATCGTCGGCAGGGCGGCGCGGATCCGGGTGTCGTCGCCGACCGCCCCGCCGGAGAGCGGCACGTTCAGGTCGGCCCGCACCAGCACCGTCCGGTCCGCGACGTCGGCGTCGCGGACCGATGCCTTGCGGAACTGCCCTCGCTCGCTCACCGGCTCGCCCGCGCCGGCCCTAGAGGACCTTGGCGGCGAGCTCGACGAGCCGGTTCGAATAGCCCCACTCGTTGTCGTACCAGGAGACGACCTTCAGCATCGTGCCCTCCATGACCATCGTCTGACCGGCGTCGAAGATCGACGAGTGCGGGTCGGTCACGATGTCCGTGGACACGATCGGGTCCTCGGTGTAGGAGAGGATGCCCTTCAGCGGGCCCTCGGCGGCTTCCCTGACCGCCGCGTTGATCTCCTCGACGGTGACCTCGCGGCCGACGTTGCAGGTCAGGTCGACCACCGACCCGGTGGCGACGGGAGCCCGCATCGCGATCCCGTTCAGCTTGCCGTTCAGCTCCGGGAGCACCAGGCCGACGGCCTTGGCCGCACCGGTCGTGGTCGGAATCAGGTTGAGCGCGGCGGCGCGCGCTCGGCGCAGGTCCTTGTGCGGCATATCCTGGAGTCGCTGATCCGCGGTGTAGGCGTGGATCGTGGTCATCAGGCCGGCCTCGATCCCGACGGCGTCGTTGACGACCTTCGCGACCGGCGCCAGGCAGTTCGTGGTGCAGGACGCGTTCGAGATGATGTCGTGCGACCCGGGGTCGTAGTCGTCGAAGTTGACGCCGAGCGCAACGGTCACGTCGGGCTCCTTGGCGGGAGCGGAGATGATCACCTTCTTGGCTCCGGCCTCGAGGTGCTTGGCCGCGTCGGCGCGGGCGGTGAAGAACCCGGTGGATTCGATCACGACGTCGACGCCCAGGTCCGCCCACGGCAGCTTCGCCGGGTCGCGCTCCTCGAGCGCGACGATCGACTCGCCGTCGACGACGATCGTCCCGTCCCCCACCTCGACCTCGCCCGGGAACCGCCCGAGGATCGAGTCGTACTTGAGCAGGTGGGCCAGGGTGTCGTCGTCGGTCAGGTCGTTGACGGCGACGATGTCGAGGTCGGTGTCGGACTCGTACGCGGCCCGGAAGAGGTTCCTGCCGATCCTCCCGAAGCCGTTGATGCCGACCTTGACTGCCATGTGGTCCTCCTGGTTGAGAGCTCTGGATGAGTGCGCCGCGTCCGATCGCGGCCGCCGGCTAAGCCTATGCAGGTCGCCGCGATCCTGCCCCCGTCGCGACTACGGACCCCGACTGCGGGACTATCCGTGCCGGGGAGACCAGCGGAAGAACCGCACCGCCAGGAGGATGCCGGCGATCCCCCAGGCGGCGACCACCGCCAGATGGCCCCAGTCGAACCCCGCACCCTGCGTCAGCGGGTCGTACGCGGTCAGGAAAGCCTGGAAGAAGGGCCGGATCGGGAACACCGAGGCGACGGTCAGGACCCCGTCCGGGATCTCCGTCTCCGGGGCGAAGACCCCGGAGATGAAGTAGAGGGGAAGGACCACGAAGTTGGTGATGGGCGGCGCGGCCTGCTCACTCGGGATCGCCATGCTGAGGGCGAGCCCGAGCGAGCAGAAGGCGAACGTGCCGACCACCAGGGTCACGACGAGCGCCGGGATCGTCGTCGTCGGGACCTCGACCCCGTAGAGCACGCGACCGATGAGCGTCACGATCACGACCATCAGCACCGAGACCACGAAGGCGTTGCAGATCCGGCCCGCCACGTAGGCCCAGGTCGGCAGCGGCGTCCCGTGCATCCGCTTGAGCCGGCCGCTCTCGCGCATCTCGACCATCCGCATCGCGACGTTCACCAGCGTCGCGGAGACGACGGCGAGCGTGATGATCGCCGGAACGTAGTAGTTGGCGGCGTCGATCCCGAGCGGCTCGATCTCACCGTTCCCGAACAGCCCGGCGAACAGCAGCAGGAAGATGACCGGGAACATGACCGTGAAGAACACGGCCGCCGGGCTCCGCCAGAAGACCTTCTGCTCGAACCGGAACTGGTGGGCGACGAGGGCCGCGGCGCTCACGACGCGTCCGTCCCGGTCAGCTCGAGGTAGACGTCCTCGAGGCTCGGCCGCGCGACCTCGAGCGCGCCGAGGTCGACGCCGTTCGCGATCGCCCAGGCGGTGAGCTCGTTCAAGGCCCTGGTCGGCTCGCCGGTGCGCAGCTCGAGCCTTCCGTTGGAGCCGCTCCAGTCGCCGCCGACGGCCGCCCGGGCTCCCGCGGCGGCTGCATCGGGAACCCGGAAGCTGATCACCGTCTCGGCCTCGCGGCGGCCACCGAGATCGTCGGGCGTGCCGGCGGCGATGATCTCGCCGGCGGCGATCACCGCCACCCGGTCGGCGAGGGCCTGGGCCTCGTCCATGTAGTGGGTCGTGAGCAACACCGTCTTGCCGATCTCCCGGAGCCCCTCGACGACCTGCCAGGCGGCGCGCCGCGCGGACGGATCGAACCCGGTCGTCGGCTCGTCCAGGAAGAGGAGCTCGGCGTCGCCGATCAGGGCGACCGCGACGTCGAGGCGCCGTTGCTGGCCGCCGGAGAGCTTGCCGGCGCGCTCGTCGGCCTTCTCCCCCAGCCCCACGAGCTCGATCGTCTCGCTCACCGAGCGATGGCGCCGGTAGTAGCCCGCGTACATCTCGAGTGTCTCGCGCACGGTCAGAAGCGGCTCCATCCGGCACTCCTGGAGGACGAACCCGACCCGGGCGCGCCAATCGCGGCCGGCGCCGGCAGGGTCTTCACCGAGGACCTCGACGGTGCCCGCATCCCGCTCCAGATAGCCCTCGAGGACCGAGATCGCGGTGGTCTTGCCGGCGCCGTTGGGACCGAGGAAGGCGAAGATCTCACCCTGCCGGACCTCGAGGTCGATGCCACGCAGGGCCTCGACCTCGCCGTAGGACTTCCGCAGGCCGCGGACGCTGATCACCGCATCGGACACGGGGGCTGATTATGAAGGGCGGCCTCAGCCGGCCTTGTTGAGCTGGCGATGGATGTCGCGGGCCAGCTTCCCCGGGATGCCGGGAACCGCCGCGATCTCCTCGGCCGATGCATCGAGGAACCGCTCCGGCGATCCGAAGTGCCCCAGAAGCGCCCGCTTCCGGGCGGGGCCGACGCCGCGGAGCCCGTCGAGGACCGACCCGGTCATCGCCTTGCTCCGGCGCCTGCGGTGGAGGTCGAGCGCGAACCTGTGAGCTTCGTCGCGGACGCGCTGGAGCAGGCGTGAGGCCTCGGAGTCCGGGCGGATCGGCAGCGGCTCCGATCGCCCCGGAACGTAGACCTCCTCGAGCCGCTTCGCGAGTGAGATCACGGTGGTCCCGCGGTCGATCAGCGGCTGCAGAGCCCGGACTCCGGCCGCGAGCTGGCCCTTGCCGCCGTCGATCATGATCAGGCCCGGCAGCGCCGCGAAGCTGGCATCGAGCTCGGCGTCGTGGGGAGACCTGCCGCTCTCCTGGATGTAGCGCGAAAGGCGACGGGTCAGGACCTCGTTCATCGACGCGAAGTCGTCGGAGGCCTCGTCGATCCCGCGGATCCGGAAACGCCGGTAATCCGACTTCTTCGGGGCGCCGCCCTCGAACACGACCATCGAGGCGACCGTATGCTCGGGCCCGAGGTTCGAGATGTCGTAACCCTCGATCCGGATCGGGACCTCCCCGATCCCGAGCGCCTCGGCCAGCTCCGCCAGCGCCCTCGTCCGGTCGCGGCGGCGGCGCTCGCGGCGGAGCTTGTCCTGGGCGAGCGCCAGCCTCGCGTTGCGCTCGGCGAGCTCACGCAGGCGCCGCTTGTCCCCACGCTCGGCCGCGCGGACCTCGACGGCCGCGCCGCGCCGCTCGCTCAGGGCCTCGGCCAGGAGGGCCGTCCGGCCCGCGAGCTCGGGGCCGACGACGACCAGGGGCGGAACCGTCGGCGACGCCTCGTAGTACTGGGCGATGAACTGCTCGCCGACCTCGGCGAGCTCGTCCTCCCCCTTGTTGTCGAGATAGAACCCCTGCCGCTCGGTGAGGACCCCGTCGCGGACCTGGAACACCTGGGCGTTCGCCTCCGGCCCCTCGACCGCGACGCCGATCAGGTCCGCCGTGCCGACCTGCTCGCCGGCGACCTGCTGCCGCTCCATCAGCGAACGGATCGCCGCGACCCGGTCGCGGAAGAGCGCCGCCCGCTCGAACTCCTGCGCCGCCGAGGCCTCCTCCATCTTCGCGATCAGGTCCCGCTCGACGTCCCGGTAGCGGCCGGAGAGGAAGCGGCGGATCGCCTCGATGTTGCGCCCGTACTCCTCGGCATCCACGTACCCGACGCAGGGCGCCCCGCAGCGCTTGATGTAGTAGTCGAGGCACGGGACCCCGGAACGGCGCCCCGGCTCCGGCCCCTCGCAGGTGCGGTATTGGAAGAGCTTGCCGAGCAGCTCGAGCGTCTCGCGGACCCGGCGGGCGCTCGCGTAAGGCCCGAAGTACGCGCGACTCGGGCGATGGCGCTCGCGCGTGAAGTACACGCGCGGGAACTCCTCGTCGAGGCTGATCCCGATGTAGGGATAGGACTTGTCATCGCGGAGCTTGACGTTGAGCAGAGGCCGATGGCGCTTGATGAACTGCTGCTCGGCGATCAGCGCCTCGGCCTCGGTCCCGGTGACCAGGAAGTCGATCGTCTCGATCTCCTCGGCCAGCCTCCCGAGGGTCGAGCGGGACGAGAAATGGCTGCCGACCCGCTTGCGGATCGACCGCGACTTGCCGACGTAGACGACCCGCCCGCCGCCGTCGGAGAACATGTAGACGCCGGGCTGGTCGGGCAGCCGCTTCCGCTGCTCGGAGATGCTCTCCCGGCGCTCGCCGTCGCCCCTGTCGCCGTTTCCGGACATGCCCTCCCAACTGTAGGGAGGGGCGCAGCCATACACTCGCGCCTGATTTCGAGCCCGACACGACCAGTGGAGTGAGCATGAGCGATCCCGTGACGACCTCGGACCCACCCGAGCTGAAGACGATGCGGTTCGAGGTGGACGGACCGGTCGGCACGCTGACGTTGTCGCGCCCCGACGCGATGAACGCGATGAGCCCGGAGATGATCGCCGAGCTCGCGGAGGTCGCCCCGTGGCTCGCCGACCGGGCGCCGATCCGCGCTCTGATCGTGACCGGCGACGGCCGGGCCTTCTCGGCCGGAGGCGACGTCAACTGGTTCCGGAAGGGGGTCGACGATGCCGACATCGACCTCGTGCAGCAGGTCCGCCGCGGCGCCGACGTCCTGCACCAGGCGATCGTGGACTTCAAGCGGATCCCCTATCCGGTGATCGCCGCGGTCAACGGCCCCGCCGCCGGTGCCGGCTTCTCGCTGGCGCTCATGTGCGACATCAGGATCGCTTCCGAGCAGGCGTTCTTCGTCGTCGCCTACGGCCGGATCGGCGCATCCCCCGACGGCGGGATGACGTACTTCCTCCCGCGCGTCATCGGGCCGGCAGCCGCCTGCGAGCTGATGCTCGAGGACCCGAACATGACCGCAGCAGACGCGCTCGGCCGCGGTCTGGTGTCGGCGGTCGTCGAGCCCGGTGAGCTGCTGCCCGCCGCCGATGCGAAGGCGGCCGAGCTCGCCGCGAGGTCCCCGCACTACCAGCGCATGGTCAAGCGGCTGGTCTGGGAGAGCCTCGACAACTCACTGGCCGATCACCTTCAGATCGAGCGGCACGGGATCGCCGAGTCGATGGGGACCGAGGACCTCAAGAACGGCGTCCGCGACTTCCTGGCCGGCGAGCAGCCGACGTTCCACGGCAGCTGAGGGCCGCCGCCGGCGCAACGGTCGGAGTAGGGTCTCTGGAGTCCACGACGAGGAGGGATTCCCAGTGAAGACACGACTCACGACACTCGTTGCGGTGGCGCTCCTCGGAGTCGGCGCGCTCGTGCTGTCCGCCTGCGGCGGCGACGACGATTCGAGCACGACGGCCGCCGAGACGACGACCTCGACCTCGACGGCGGCCGGAGGCGGTGGCGAGACCGTCACGTTCCAGGCCGACCCCAGCGGCCAGCTGGCCTACGCCGAGACCGACGTGACCGCGAAGGCGGGCCAGGCGACGATCGAGTTCGACAACCCGGCCTCGATCGGCCACGACGTCGTGATCGAGGACGAGTCCGGCGACGAGATCGCCAAGACCGACGTCATCACCGACTCGACCACGACCACCACGGCCGACCTCCAGCCGGGCACCTACACCTTCTACTGCTCCGTTCCCGGCCACCGCGAGGCGGGCATGGAGGGCACGCTGACGGTCAAGAAGTAGCTCCGGCCGCAAGGGTGGCGGAGGCGTCCGCACGGACGCCTCGTCGCCCGGCCGGCCTAGTCGACGAGCATGCGGCCGACCGCGTCGGCCACGCAGCAGGGCTTCTCGCTGCCCTCGACCTCGACGGTGAAGCGGACGACCTCCTGCCACCAGCCGTCCCCGACCTCGTCGACGGAGAGGATCTCGGCCGTCGCCCGGATCCTGGCGCCGGCGGGAACGGGCGCCGGGAACCGGACCTTGTTCCAGCCGTAGTTGACGCCGAGCTTGAAGCCGGTCATGTCGACGAGCGCGAGGCGCATCCCGTCGATCATCGACAGCGTCAGGTTGCCGTGGGCGATCGTCCGGCCGTAGGGGCTCTCGGCCCGGGCGCGCTCGACGTCGACGTGGATCCACTGGTCGTCGCCCGAGAGCCGGGCGAAGTCGTCGATGTCGGCCTGGGTCACCTCCCGCCACTCGCAGGGACCGACGGTCTCTCCGACCATCGCCTCGACCTCTTCGATGCCGTTCATCGTCACCATCGCCATGGCGCGGCAGCCTATCGCTCAGGCGACCAGCCGGACCTCGAGGACGGGTGGGCCGCCCGGGAGCGCCCCGGCGGCGTCGAGCAGGGCGAGGATGCGCGAAACGTAGGCCTGCGTCTCGGGATACGGCGGCACGCAGCCGCATCCCTCGACGGCGCCGGGCCCGGCGTTGTACGCGGCCAGCGCCAGCTCCGGTGAGCCGAACCGACCGAGCAGCTCGGCCATCAGCCGCGCCTGCGCATCGATCGCGGCCGCCGGCTCGAACGGGTCGTGCAGCCCGTAGGCCGCCGCAGTCGCCGGCATGAATTGGGCGATGCCCAGCGCGCCGGCCGGCGACACCGCGTTCGGATCGAAGCCCGACTCGGCCATGAGCTGCGCGGCGAGCAGCGCCGCCGAGACGTCATGACGTGAGGCTGCGGCGAGGATTGGCGCACGGAAGCGCGCGGGCACGAAAGCCGGCAGGCCGCTGCCTCCCCCGCCCCCGCCGTCGGCCCCGCGGGAACCGGCCCTGCTCCCGGCGGCCGAGCACGGTGGCGGGCCGGCGTCGTATCCGTAGTGCCAGGGCTCCCAGGAGTACCGCTGGACGAAGCCGAACCGCGACGCGTTCGCCGCGAGCCATCCGTACGCCGACCCCGGTCCGAGGTCGAGCTCGGTGCCGCAGCGATGGAGCGACGTGCCGGGCGGTGCCACCCACCGCGGATCGGGATTGGCATCCCACAGCCGTTGCTGCTCCGCGTCGGAGCGGTATCCGGAGGCGATCACGAGCGAGATCCCCGCGGACCGGGCCGCGGCGGCCATTCGATCGAATGCAGGCGCGACGTCGGGGCGCATCGGCTTGCCCTGGCGCACCGCCAGCGGTCCCGCGTACCCGCCCCCTTCGGCGACCGCAGCTGATCCGCCCGGTGCGGGGGCGGCGACGGTCACCGCGGCTTTCGCCGCCACCGCCGTCTCCGCCCCCGGTACCGGCTCGCCGTCGAGGCCGATCGTCGCGTCCACCGCCACCAGCACCCGCAACGGTGCGAGCGAAGCGCGGCCGGGGAACCGCACGTCGACCAGCCCCGGGGCCAGGTCGTTGCGTTCTGCTGCGAGCTCGGCGGCGGCCCGCGCGCGGGCGAGGTAGTCGGAGCGGGAGAGACGGGCGGGGTTGGGCAGGCCGTTCGGGAGCACCGGGGCGACGAACAGCCGGCCGTAGTCGTCGCGCATCGAGCGAGCGGCGGAGATCGCGGCGAGATCGGCCGACCGCTGGAGCCGGCCCTTGGCGGTGGCGGCACCCCCGATCGCGGTCAGAATCAGCGCGATCGCGACGATCAGGATCGCGATGCCGAGGACCGCCGGCAGCGCCTGGGCCGCCTCCGAGCGCAGACGCGAGGCGGTTGCGGCACGGCGCCACCGGCCGGTCGCGGACGCCGGGACAAGCGCCCGCGCAAGGCGATCGGCGCGCCGCCCGCAGTCGCCTCCGGGTTCGATCCCGGCGAGCGCCCGCCGCCCCGCGATCGATCCGATCGGAGAGACCCAGGCCCGGAGCGGAACCCCGCCGGCGCGCATCTCCGCCGCAAGAAGCGCGATCAAGGAGCCCGCCGCGCCGCGGTCGGTCTTGATCAGGGCCGACCGGTGGCCGGGCTCCCCGTCGAGCAGAACCCGGAAATCGCGAGGGTCGCAGACGGCGATCACGACCTCGGCGCCCAGATCGGCGCGAGCCCGGCCGAGGAGCGCCTCCGGGCCCTCCGGCCACTCGGCACTGCGCGGGACCGCGAAGCAGAGCCGGCCCCGCGCGGCAGCGGCGAGAGCTCCGCCGTCGCGGCAGCCGGCCTCCAGCTCCCG
>JAGQUO010000059.1 GCA_020438445.1 Solirubrobacterales bacterium | reverse complement strand
GGACCCCGTCGGAGCCGAGGGCGCCGCGGAGCCCGGCGGCGAGCCCGGGCTCGGTCCCGGTCGCAAGGCCCTCGGGAGCGCGGTCCGCGGGCGCGGGCCGTGGCGGCGCGGGGGCGATCCGCGCGGTCCGCGGCTCGAGCAGCGGGCTCACCGGCACCCCCCTCCCCGGCGTCGGCCTTCCGGACGCCGCGTGCCCTCGCCGACCGGGCCCACGCTCATGCGAGCCACATTCCCGGCGCGACGCCGACCTCGACCAGCCCCGGCCTGCCGGAACCGATCCGCTCGCCGAGCGCGGATGCGAGCTCGTCCCCGGTCTCGACCCGGTCGGCCTCGACGCCGTAGCCCTCAGCCACCGCCGCCACGTCGAGCGCCGGCAGATCGAGCCCGGGAGCCCGCTCGACTCCCTCGGCCAGCGAGAACCACTTGAGGATCGCGTACTCGGAGTTGCGGAGGACGAGGAACGTGACCGGCACGTCGTAGGCGACGGCGCTCCAGAACGCCGTGATCGCGTACTGCGCCGATCCCTCGCCGACGACGCAGACGACCGGCCGGTCCGGCTGCGCCATCTGGACGCCGACGGCGGCTGCGAGGCCGAACCCGAGCCCGCCGCCGGCTCCGAAGTAGTAGGACCCCGGTCGCGAGATCCGGAGCTGGTTGCGGAGCGCGAGCGTCGCCGACGGTGCCTCCAGCACGACGATGCCGTCGTCCGGGAAGACCGAGCCGAGCGCCGCCATCGCCTCGGTGCCGCTGATCGGCGTGCCCGGCTCGACGCCCATCTCGGCGGCGGTCATCGGGGCGTCGCGGGCTTCCGGCGCCGGGCGGGCGGCCTCCTCGCCGAGCGCCCCCAGCAGCGCCTCCAGGGTCAGGGCGACGTCGGCGACGATCGCCTCGCCCATCGGTGCCCGGGCGGCCTCTTCGGGGTCGGAGGTGACCACGACCAGCTCCGCGCCGTCGGGCAGCAGATCGCCGGGGATGTAGGGGTAGTAGGCGAAGACCGACGCCCCGGCGACGAGGATCAGGTCGTGGCCGGCGAGGGTCTCCGCGACGGGCCCGATCGCGGGCGGCAGGACCCCGCGGAAGTTCGCGTGGCCCTCGGGGAAGCCGAGCCTGCCGCCCCCCGTAGCCGGGATCGCCCACACCGGCAGGTGCTGGTGCTCGGCGAGGGCGACGGCCCGGTCCCAGCCGCCGGATGCGTCGATGTCCGGCCCCGCCACCAGCACCGGGTTCGATGCGGCGGCGAGGCGCTCCGCCAGCTCGGCGAGGCGCTCCGGCGCCGCCGTCGCGCGGCCGTCGACCCGGCGCTCGATCGCCCGCCGCGCCCCCTCGGCGTCGGCCTCCACGGTCCAGTCGTCCATCGGGATCGAGACGAACGCGGGGCCCTTCGGCGGCAGCGACGCGGTGTGGATCGCCCGGCCGATCGCCGCCGGAACGTCCTCCGCCCGCGGCACCTCGTAGGACCACTTGACGAGCGGGTGCGGCATCCGCGCCGCGTCGCGGTTCGTCAGGTTCGCCTGCATCGTCATCACCGCGCGGACCTGCTGCCCGGCGGTGATCAGCAGCGGCGCGTGATTGGCCTGGGCGTTGAAGATCGCCCCCATCGCGTTGCCGACTCCCGGGGCCGTGTGGAGGTTGACGTGGCCGACGTTGCCGCTCGCCTGCGCGTAGCCGTCGGCCATGCCGACGACGACCGCCTCCTGGAGGCCGAGCACGTAGCGGAAGTCCTCGGGATAGTCACCGAGCATCGGGAGCTCGGTCGATCCCGGGTTGCCGAAGATCGTCGTCATCCCCCGTCTGCGCAGGAGCTCGAAGGTGGCCTCCCGAACCGTGCTCATCTCGTCCTTCCCGTAGCTGCCGCTGAGGAGCCGACCCTACTTCACGGATGACGGCCCCGGGCCGGGCTGCACACTCGGTCGGCCGCCCCGGCGACGCATCAGCGTGGCCAAGGAAGGTTGGCATGCTGCCAATCTCCGCTAGCATCCGGTCCGATGGCCCGTACCGCCGACTCCGCCGTCGCCCCCGCTCGCAACGACGCCGACGAGCGCCGGGGCCGGATCCTCTCCGTCGCCCGCCGGCTCTTCTCCGAGCGCGGTTACAGCGACGTCTCGACGATCGAGATCGCGGCCGAGGCCGGCGTCGCCCGCGGCCTCATCAACCACTACTACGGGACCAAGCGCGAGCTCTACGTCGAGGTCGTCCGCGAGATGGTCCGCTTCCGCTCCCAGCCGGTCCCCGAGTACGTCGACGGGGCAACGCCGCAGGATCGACTCGACGAGTCGATCGACCGCTGGCTCGAGATGGTCGAGCGCAACCGCGAGGCCTGGCTCGCCGCGGTCGGAGCCGAAGGGCTCGGCCACGACCCCGAGATCGAGGGGGTCCTGGACGAAGCCCGCGAGGAGGCGACGACGCGGCTGATCCAGGTCCTCGGCCTCGGGCCCGCCGCCGACGCGCCCCCCGAGCTCCACGCCGTCCTCCGCGCCTACGGCGGCATGGCGGAGGCGGCCACGCGCGAATGGCTCGAGCGCGACCGCTGGAGCCGCGAGCAGGTCGCGGCCTTCCTGAAAGCAGCACTTCCGGAACTCGTCGGGACCGCCTATGAGGCGATCCCGGACAAGGCAGACACCAACCAAGGAGAGAGACGATGAACAGGACCTTCGTGATCGGCGTCGGCATGACGAAGTTCGACAAGCCCGGCACCAAGGAGGGCGACTACCCGGACTGGGCCAAGGAGGCCGGCGAGAAGGCGTTCGCCGACGCCGGCATCCCCTACGAGGACGTCGAGGAGGCCTTCGCCGGCTACTGCTACGGAGACTCGACCTACGGCCAGCGCGCGATCTACGAGCTCGGCCTGACCGGGATCCCGATCGTCAACGTCAACAACAACTGCTCGACCGGCTCCTCCGCCCTCTACCTCGCCCGCCGCGCGGTCCAGGGCGGCCTCGTCGACTGCGCGCTCGCGGTCGGCTTCGAGAAGATGGAGAAGGGCTCGCTCGGGATGAAGTACACCGACCGGACCCCGGCGCTCGACAAGCACATGGGCCGCATGTTCGAGGTCCGCGACCCGGAGGAGTCCCCGTTCGCGCCGCAGATGTTCGGCAACGCCGGCCGCGACCACATGGACAAGTACGGCTCCAAGCCCGAGCACTACGCGTGGATCGGTTGGAAGAACCACAAGCACTCGGTCAACAACCCCTACGCGCAGTTCCAGGACGAGTACACGCTCGACGAGATCAAGGAAGCGCGGATGATCCACGAGCCGCTGACGAAGCTGCAGTGCTCGCCGACCTCCGATGGCGCGGCGGCGGTCATCGTCGCCTCCGAGAAGTACGTCGACGAGCACGACCTCTGGGATCAGGCGGTCGAGATCGCCGGGCAGGCGATGGTCACCGATATGAGCTCGACGTTCGACGAGAACGCCGACTGCATGACGATCGTCGGCTCCGACATGTCGAAGGAGGCTGCGCGCCAGGCATACGAGGAGGCCGGGGTCAGCGCCGACGAGGTCGACGTCTGCGAGCTCCACGACTGCTTCAGTGCGAACGAGCTGATCACCTACGAGGCGCTCGGGTTCGCCGAGGAGGGCGAGGGTCACCTGCTCGTCGAGGCCGAGGCCACCACGTACGGCGGCGACGGCCCGGTGGTCAACCCGTCCGGCGGGCTGATCAGTAAGGGGCACCCGCTCGGCGCAACCGGCCTCGCCCAGTGCAGCGAGCTCACCTGGCAGCTGCGCGGCCAGGCGGACAAGCGCCAGGTCGAGGGTGCCAAGGTGGCGCTCCAGCACAACATCGGGCTCGGCGGCGCGGCCGTCGTGTCGGTCTACAAGCCGGCCGAGAAGACCCCGGTCGGGGCCTGAGCGGAGAGGAGCAGAGGAGATGAGCACGATCACGGCGACCCCGGTCAGCGGCCTGACGGACGAGCAGGTCGACTTCCGCGACGCGATCCGCGACTTCGCCGAGCGCGAGTGCGGCACCGCCGAGCAGCGCGAGAAGCTGAGCGACGGCTACACGGAGCTCCACAACCAGGAGATCTACGAGAAGCTCGCCGAGCTCGGCTGGCTCGGGGTCACCGTCGACGAGCAGTACGGCGGCGCCGGGGCCGGGATGGTCGACGCGTGCATCTTCCTCGAGGAGACGATGCGCGGCCTCGTCCCGATCGCCGGCTACGGGGTCAGCCAGATCGTCGCCGGCGCCTACGAGCGGTTCGGCACCGAGGAGCAGAAGACCGAGATGCTGGGGGGGATCACCTCCGGCCGGGTCGAGGCGATCGCGATGTCGGAGCCCGAGGCTGGCTCCGACGTCGGCAACCTCAAGTGCAAGATCGAGCGCACCGACGACGGCTACGTCCTCAACGGGCAGAAGACGTGGATCAGCGCCGCTCATCTCGCCGATCACATCCTCGTCATCGGTCGCTCCGACTCCTCCGGGTCAAAGCACGAGGGGCTGACGATGCTGTCGGTGCCGACCGACGCCGAGGGAATCGAGATCAGCGGGATCCAGACGATGGGCGGCAAGGAGGTCAACGACGTCTTCCTGACCGACTGCCACGTCTCCGCCGACCGGATGCTCGGCGAGGAGGGCAACGGCTGGATCCAGCTGATGGCCGGGCTCAACGTCGAGCGGCTGATCCTCGCCGCGACCGCGCTCGGGATCGCCCAGCGCGCCTTCGACGACGTCCTCGACTACGTCAAGGAGCGCAAGCAGTTCGGTCGACCGATCGGCAGCTTCCAGACGCTCAAGCACCGGATCGCCGATCTCGCCACCGAGATCGAGTGCGTGCGGCTGCTGGTCTACGACGTCGCCCGCAAGGTCGACGAGGACCCCGTCCGGATGCTCCCCCGCGAGGCGTCGATGGCGAAGCTGAAGGCGACCGAGGTCGCCAAGGCCTGCACGCTCGAGGGGATGCAGATGATGGGCGGGTACGGCTACGCCTCCGAGTACGACATGGAGCGCCACGTCCGGACCAGCCTCGTCATGTCGATCTATGGCGGGACCAACGAGATCCAGCGGGAGATCGTCTCGAAGACCTACGGGCTGTAGGCGCGGCTAGGCCAGCCGCTCGATGACCGCGCCTTCGCGGTCGATCGCGAAGATGGTCGGCACGACGGCGATGCCGTACTTCTCGGCCAGTCCGGGGCTCTCGCGGACGTCGATCGTGACCCGCGGGGTGCCCTCGGCCGCGAGCCGGGCGTCCCACTCGCGGCAGTCCGAGCAGATCGGGTGGGTGAACTGGACGATGTTGCGGTCGGCGGCGGCGAAGCCGTCGAGGTCGCCGACCTCGATCCGGTCGTGGTGGCGGGCCGAGATGCCGCGGAGGCGGGCGCTGAGCTTGTAGAGCTCACAGCCGGTGCAGAAGCCGGTCGTCACCGCGAGCAGGGCGAGTGCGGCGACCATCCCCCCGAGCACGGTGCCGAGCGTCTCGGCGCCGAGCCACCAACTGACCGCGGCGGCGGTCAGGAAGACGAAGCCCATCTGGTTGGCGAGGCGCGGCGGCCGCGAGTCCTCGAGCCGGCCCTCGCCGATCCGCGGCTGGATCAGCTCGAAGTAGGCGACGCAGGTCAGGCAGTAGCGGCGGCCGAACGTCAGGCCGACGAAGAGCTGAAGCGCCATCACCGCCCACGCGAGGGGCCATCCGAAGGCGACGCCGGCGATCGCGAAGAGGAAGACGAACGACTGGTTGGTCCGCGGCGCCCGCTCGTCGATGACGTCGGTGTCGCGGTAGGGGTCGGCTGTTCTCGGCGCGGGTTGCACGGGCGCGGGATTGTTGCGGGTCGCGGCCGTCGGCGGCGGCGCGAGTGATCAGACCGAGTGCGGGCCCGGGAATGCGAGCAGGGCGCTGGCGATCGCGACCACCCAGAGCGGGATGGTCAGCCCGCCCTTCCAGCGGGCCCCGGGGATCAGCGCCAGGCCGCAGGCGAGTGCGATCGCGACCTCGTCGATGCTGGCGATGATGTCGTGGAGGCCGGCGACCTCGGTCTGACCGGGCTCCGGCCCGATCGGAAGGCCGACCGTGCGGGTGACGATCCAGAGCACGACGATCGCCAGGTTCACGACGGCGCCGGCGATCAGCAGCGTCCGGTCGTTCCGCCGGTTCCAGACGACCATCCCCCAGACGAGCTGGAAGACGGCGGAGACGACGAAGAAGAGCCCGAACAGGAAGTACTCCTGAAAGTGGGGAACGATGTAGGAGGCGTGGATCATCGAGGCCGCGACGGAGATCCCGCACGCCGCGCCGACGATGCGCTCGGCGGCCGTCAGCTCCGGCTCGTCGGTCGCCTCCGCGGCGCTCGCCGCCGGGTGGTCGGCCGCTCCGCTCACCGCGCCCATCGCCTACCTACTTGCCGGCGTTCTTCGCGACGTAGTCGGCCACCTGCTGGGCCTCCTCGCCGCTGACGATCCCGGCCGGCATCGTTCCCGAGCCGAGCCCCCCGTCCTCGATCGCCGCCGTCACGGCGGCGGCGCTCGGCTTGACCTGGTCGAGGTCGGGGCCGACCGCGCCCGAGGTCCCGGCGGCGCTGAGGGTGTGGCAGCTGCCGCACTTCTCGGTGAAGAGCGTCTCACCGGGATCCGCCGTCGGCGCCGTCGCGGCGGTCGCCTCCGGCGTCTCGCCGGCGTTGTCGCGGTCGAGAGCGAGCGCCGAGACCGCCAGCACGACGCCGGCGAAGAGCAGGGTCGCCGTCAGACCGAGCGAGCCGAGCGCGGTCTCGCCCGACTCGCGGCGCTTGCCGCGGATGGTCTGGACGAGGTTGTAGGCGAAGACGATCTGGCCGAGCGCCATCATCAGGACGAACGGAACGGTGAGCTGGGTGAGGGTGTCGTAGACCTCCGGCAGCACGGCGTAGCGGCGCGGTGCGCCCTCGAGCCCCTGGATCAGCATCGGGATGCACATCCCGTAGCCGCCGATCACCGTCAGCCAGAGGTGCGAGTTGGCGAGCTTCTCCGAGTACCACTCGCGGCCGGTGAGCTTCGGCAGGAACGCGTAGACGGAGGCGAAGACGACCATGCCGATGTTGAGCAGGGCCATGTTGTGGAAATGGCCGACGATCCACATCGTGTTGTGGATGACGCCGTTGAAGACGATCGTCGCGTTGACGACCCCCGAGAGGCCGGCGACGAGCCAGCTCAGCATCGCCGCCGCCAGGAACTTCGCCGCCGGCGTCCACTGGAAGTCGGAGCGCCAGATCGTCATCGAGAGGCTGTAGAGGCTGATCGCGGAGGGAAGCGTGATCGCGAAGGTCAGCGGCTGCATCGACGTGTTCAGCGCCGCCTGGATCGTCCCCTCCGGATAGTCGAGGTAGATGTGGTGCGCCCAGACGATCACGTTGACGACGACCGCGACGAACCAGGCGATCGCCACCGCCTTGCCCGCCACCAGCTTCTTGTTCGCGTAGCGCGGGATCAGCAGGTAGTAGATGGCGACCGCGGGGAACAGCAACAGGTACACGACCGGATGGCCGAAGAACCAGAGCATGTTCTTGGCGAGCTGGGGATCGATCGACACCGACGGGTCGACCGACTGGACGATCATCACCACGAGCAGCGCCGCCAGCGGGAGGGTGGCGATGATCATGTCGATTCCGATCACCGCTAGCGGGATCACCGGGTACGGGACCTCGCGGCTCGTCGGGAACCGCCGCGGCCACAGGTAGCCGAAGCCGAGCGCGGCCCCGAACCGGTTCAGTGGGCCCTTCTCCGACCCGAGGCCGGGGCCGACGACCGTGTGGACGATCGCCCCGCACCAGGTCAGGATCGAGACGCCCGTGAGCAGCACCGCGGCTGAGAAGATCCCGGTGGCGGCGTCGCTCCACTCGCCGGAGGAGAAGAACGGCAGCGGGTAGAGGAAGACCCAGGAGCCGCCGAAGCCCATGCCGAGCGTGGTGACCACGATCCCGACCACGCCGATCACCATCGACCACCAGGCGACCCGCGCGAGGCCGAATCCGAGGCGGCGCATCGGGAACCCGACCTCACTGAGGACCCAGAACGAGGCGCCCATCACCGCGAAGGCGGCCCACGCGACGAAGGCGCCGAGCCCGTGCGCGGTCATGATCGAGTAGAAGACGCCGGGATCGAGCCGGACGAGGTCGGCCTGGCTCTCGCGCAGCAGCATGCCGAGCAGTCCGCTGACGAAGAAGAACGTCGTCGACGCGATGATGTAGGCGAGGACCAGGCGCTTGACCTTGGACTCGGCGATCGTCTCCTCCGCCACCGCGGGGATGCCGGCTGCGGCGTGTCCCTCCATCAGGGCGTGACCTCCAGAGTCGTCTCCATCAGGTGGTGGTCGAGCCCGCAGTACTCGAGACAGCGGACGCGCCAGGTGCCGGGCTCGTCGAGCGTCGCGGTCAGCAGCTGGGTGATCCCGGGCAGGACGTTGACCTGCTTGATCAGCTTGCCGCTCGGGTCGTAGAGACCGAAGGCGTGGCTGACGTCCTCGGCGTGCAGGACGAACTCGGTCTCCACGCCCGATTCGATCCGCGGCGGGTCGATCGTCCAGGCGTATTGGCGGCCGGTCACGTCGACGGTCTGCTCGGGCTCCGCGGCGTCGCTGGTCCAGTACGGGACCGAGAAGATCGTCCCGGCCAGCAGCGCGACCATGAAGCAGACGACCGCCACCCCCCAATAGCCCTCGCGCCGCTCGAGCTTCTCGCGGCTCGCGACCTTGATCTTGAAGCCAACCCGGGTCGAGCGGAACACGTAGAGCACGAGCACGGCGCCGATCAGCGAGACGGCCGTGTACAGCCCGACGATGACCCACCCGGTGGAGGTCATGCGGTCACACCTTCGTGGACGTAGATCGAGTCGATCGGACCGACGCCCTCGTCGTGGAGCCGAGCCAGCGTGCCGGTGTGCTCCTCGTCGCGCTCGGAGCGATGGCGCACGAAGACGATCGAGTCGGGCGCCTCACGGTCGAGGACCTCGTGGATGCCCTGGTAGAGCTGCTCGCCCTCCGGGCGGATCAGGACGAAGCACTGCAGGTCCGGGCGCTCGATGCGCTCCGCGGCCACCCACTCCTCCGCCCGGTCGGCGGTCGCGCCGTCGGTTGCGACGACGAGGATGCGGCGTGCGCGGGCGAGCGTGTGCCGACCGCCGATGTCCCCACGGGTGACGTCGAAGATCAACATCACGACTGCGACTCCGATCAGCCCGGCGAAGATGAGCCCGATTGCGACCCACGGATCCAATGTCTCTCCCTCTGCGCCCCTTCGTTTTGCCTGTGGAGCGTCCTCGCAGCGATCCTAGATTTCGTCGGACGGCCCTTTCCGGGTAGTCACTACGTAAATGGACTTCGGCTCGCCACGGGATGTGGGCGACATAGACTCAGCCGCCTTGATGGCCGAGCCTTCCCACGAGAGGCCGCCGGGCTTCGCCCGGGCCGCGCTGAAGGAGCAGGGGCGGATCGCGCGGATCGAGCCGCGGGCGCCGCTCGCGCTCTGGTTCCGGGTCCTGAGATGGTGGACCGGGACCGTCCTCCGCGAGGCGGCGCCGCAGCTCGCGGCCGGTGGGATCGGAGCATTGGTGACGCTGCGGATGCTCGGGCTCCGGGGGCGGATCGCGAACGCCCTCCGGCTGCTCACCGGGGTCGCGATCGTCTGGGAGCTCCGCAACGCCTGGCTCGCGCACCGCAGCGTCGCCCGCATCGATGCGGCGCTCGAGGACCTCGAGCCCGCCGAGGAGAGCGCGCCGCGGGTTCCGCGCAGCCATCTCGCCCTGCCGCCACTGATGTTCGTAACCCGCGGGGTCAAGCGCGAGCGCGGCCTCGTCTTCGCCGAAGTGGAGGGAGCGCGGCTGCGGCTCGACATCTACCGCAACGCGGCGGACCGCCCCGGTGGCGCGCCGCGTCCGGCCGTCATCCAGGTCCACGGCGGCGGCTGGTTCGCGGGCTCGCGGTACGAGCAGGGCATCCCCCTGCTCAACCACCTCGCCGGCATCGGCTGGACCGGCTTCAACGTCGACTACCGGCTCAGCCCCGAAGCGACGTTCCCGGACCAGATCGTCGACGTCAAGCGGGCGATCGCGTGGGTGCGCGAGAACGCGGACGAGCTCGGAATCGACCCGGGGATGATCTGCATCACCGGCGGCTCCGCGGGCGGCCACCTGACGGCGCTCGCAGGGCTGACCGAGAACGCCCCCGAGTACCAACCCGGCTTCGAGAGCGCGGACACCTCGCTGGCCGCGGTGGTTCCGTTCTACGGCGTCTACGACCTGACCAACGCCGGCGGCTTCTACTACGCGGGGATGCGGGACTGGGTGCTCGAGCAGATCGTCTTCAAGCGACGCTACGAGGACGATCCGGAGCTGTTCCGCTCCGCCTCCCCGAGCTTCCGCGTCCACGCCGGCGCCCCGCCCTTCCTCGTCATCCACGGCGAGCGCGACACGCTCGTCCCGGTCGCCGACGCCCGTGACTTCGTCGAGCGGTTGCGGGCGGTCTCGGCCCGGCCGGTCCGATACATCGAGCTGCCGGGGGCCGAGCACGCCTTCGACCTCTGGCCGTCGGAGCGCACGGCCCGGATCGCCGAGGGCATCGGCCGCTTCCTGACCGCGATCGCCAGGGGTCCGCGGAGTTGAGTGAAGCGGTCCGGATCGGCGATCCGGGCCCGCGGCCGGCCTTCCCGGGGCCGTGGGCGCTTCCGGTCGACCTCCGCGACGAGCTCCGGGCCCGCAGGCGCGGGCCGTTCCCGGCGGGCGAGAACCGGCCGAGCCTCCGCAACACCTGGCGCTTCCGCCACGACGTCCTCGACCTGCTCCGCGACTGCTATGAACGCCACGGGCCGATCTTCGGGCTGCGGATCGTCTTCGGCTACAACCTCGCGCTGATCGGGCCGGAGGCGAATCACTTCGTGCTCGTCTCCGGCCGCCAGAACTTCGGCTGGCGGTTCGGCCGGATGGGCGATCTGCTGACGCTCGTCGGCGACGGTCTGCTGACGACCGACGGCGACTATCACGACGCCTCCCGCGCGATCCTGATGCCCGCCTTCCACAAGGAGCGGGTGCGGGCTGCGGCGGCGGTGATGCGGGAGGAGTCGGCGGCGGCCGTCGACTCGCTGCCCGCCGGCGGCACCGTCGACGTCTACGAGTGGACGCGGACCCTGGCGATGCGGATCGCGATGCGGGCGCTGTTCGGGTTCGATCCCGATTCGGGCCGTGCGGGCGAGGTCGCGGCTCGCTTCGAGAGCGGGCTCAGCTTCCACGCCCGCGAGTTCCCGATGCAGATGCTGTTCGGGCCGGGCACGCCGCTGGCACGGCTCCGGCGCGATCGCGCCGCGCTCGAGGAGATGGTCGGCGCCGAGGTCGCGCGTCGCAGGCGGGCCGGCGCCGACGGCGCCGACATCCTCTCCTCCCTGCTCGCCTCGACCGACGACGAGGGCCGCGGGCTGACCGACCGGCAGGTGCTCGACCACGTCCTCACCCTCCTCTTCGCCGGGCACGACACCGCGACCTCGACCGCGAGCTTCCTCGTCTACGAGCTCGCGCGGAATCCGGAGTGGGCCGACCGGATCGCGGCCGAGCTCACCGACGTGTGCGGGCCGCGGGACCCGCGCCCGGAGGAGCTCTTCGAGGCGCTCCCGGTGCTGACCCGGTCGGTCGACGAGGCGCTGCGCCTCTACCCGCCCGCCTGGATCGGGCCGCGGCGGTCGGTGCGGGACTTCGAGTTCGGCGGCGTCCGGGCCCCCGCGGGCATCCCCTGCTTCTACAGCTCCTGGGTGAGCCACCGGCTTCCAGAGGTGTTCGAGGACCCGGACCGCTTCGATCCCGACCGCTTCCTGCCCGAGCGCCGGGCGCGCTGGCCGCGCGGCGCCTACGTCCCGTTCGGGATGGGTCCGCGCGTCTGCATCGGCAAGCGGTTCGGCTACACCGAGGTCCACGCGATCGCCGCGGCGCTGGTCCGGCGCTTCCGCTTCGAGCTCCCTGCCCGCTACGAGCTCGACGTCCACCAGGCGCCCACCCTCTCCCCCGGCGGCGGGATGCCCGTGCGGCTGACGCCGCGCTGAGCCCGTCCCCGGGCCGGGGAGGAAATGGACTCGACAGTCGCGCGTTTCGGGTCTAGCCTGACCGCCGAAGGGAGATCGATCGGGGAGGAGACACCGATGAGCGGACTGGACGTGATCAAGGATCGCCAGCGCCACATGTGGACGATCGGCGACTACGCGGCGATCGCCGAGATGATCGAGGGGGCCTCGGAGGCGGCCGTCGACCGCGCCGGCGTCGAGGCGGGAGAGGACGTGCTCGACGTGGCGACCGGCACGGGCAACGCGGCGATGGCGGCCGCCGGCAGGGGCGCGTCGGTGACCGGCATCGATCTGACGCCGAAGCTGGTCGAGATCGCGACGGAGCGCGCCCGCGACGCCGGGGTGGAGATCGAGTTCCTCGAGGGCGACGCCGAGAGCCTCCCGTTCGCCGACGACTCGTTCGACCGGGTCACGTCGGTGTTCGGCGTGATGTTCGCGCCCAACCAGCAGCGTGCGGCCGACGAGCTCCGCCGGGTCTGCCGGCCGGGCGGCCGGATCGTCACCTGCGCCTGGACGCCGTCGGGCCTGAACGGTCAGATGTTCGGCCTGATCGGCGCGAGCATGCCGCCGCCCCCCGAGGGCTTCCAGCCGCCGGTCCTGTGGGGCACCGAGGAGCGGGTGAGCGAGCTCTTCGCCGGCGATTCGACCCGCTTCGAGACGCTGAACGTCCCGTTCGAGGACGACTCGATCGAGGAATGGATGGCGCGCAACGAGCGGATCCTGGGGCCCACGGTGATGGCGAAGGAGGTGCTCGAGCAGGACGGCAAGTGGGGGCCGCTGCGCGAGCAGCTCACCGAGCTCTACGCGGACGCGAACGAGGCGACCGACGGCTCGATGCACGTCGAGGCGGAGTACCTGCTCGCGGCGATCGACGTCGGCTGACGGTCGCTCCGGGCCCGGGGACGGCGGGCGGTACCGTAGGGGGCGTGAGCACGCCGCCTCCCGTCGCAACCGAGCGCGAGCACAAGACCCGCTCCCGGGCGCGGCCCGGCGGGATCGCGATCGAGAAGGTCCAGGGCCTGCCCTTCCGCGAGCGCAAGCCCCGCTGGCTCAAGGTCCCGCCGCCGGGGGGGCCCAAGTACCGGGAGTTGAAGTCGCAGATCAAGGCCGAGGGCCTTCACACCGTCTGCGCCGAGGCGAACTGCCCGAACATCGGCGAGTGCTGGGAGCGGGGCACCGCCACGTTCATGATCCTCGGTGACACCTGCACCCGCCGCTGCGGCTTCTGCAACGTCAACACCGGCAAGCCGACGTGGAACGACCCGCTGGAGCCGGCCCGGGTCGCCCGGTCGGTCGCGCAGATGGGCCTCAGCCACGCGGTCGTCACCTCGGTCGACCGCGACGATCTGCCCGACTACGGCGCGAGCGCGTTCGTCGGCGTCATCCGCTCGATCCGGATGCAGGCGCCCGGCTGCAAGGTCGAGGTGCTGACCCCTGACTTCCGCGGTCAGGAGATGCCGCTGGCGAAGGTGATCGCCGAGCGGCCCGACGTCTTCAACCACAACGTCGAGGTCGTGCCGCGCCTCTACCCGATGGCCCGCCGGGGATCGAAGTTCGAGCGATCGGCCCGGGTGCTGCGGATGGCGAAGGAGATGGGCGGTGACGACGTGATCACCAAGTCGGGGCTGATGGTCGGCCTCGGCGAGAGCCACGAAGAGATGGTCGAGACGTTCGGGATCCTGCGGGAGCACCGCGTCCAGGTGCTGACCGTCGGTCAGTACCTGCGGCCGACCGAGCGGCACCTCCCGGTCGTCCGCTACTGGGAGCCGGAGGAGTTCGACGCGCTCGCCGCCGAGGCGCGGCGGATCGGCTTCGAGTCGGTGGCCGCCGGGCCGCTCGTCCGCTCGAGCTACCACGCCGACGAGAGCGCCCGCGAGGCCCTTGCCGCCTCCGCCGGCCGCTGATCGCCCCGGCCTGACCCGTCCCACGCCGGCGCCGCCGGATCGCCCCGGGACGGCGGATCGGCCAACCTATGGGCAGTGTTCCCGCTGAAGGACAGCCGCGCGCAGGGCCCCCCGCCCCGGGTGACGATCGCGCTGATCCTCGTCAGCCTGCTCGTCCTCGGCTGGCAGCTGACCCGGTCGGGGGACGACTCGTCGAGCCCGAAGCTGGCGGCGGAGCACGTAACCAAGCGCGATCAGGCGGCGATCGAGTTCGGGGCGATCCCCTTCCGCCTCACCCACCCCGGAAGCAGCTGCGGCATCAGCTCCGAGGGCATCGTCTGCGGCGAGAACGGGCTCGTCGAGGCGGGAGGGACCGTCGGGACGCCGGTCCCCGACAACCTCGATCAGGCCCCGTGGTGGCTGACGCCGCTGACCGCGACCTTCCTCCACGCTGACTTCCTCCACTTCGCGATCACGATGCTCTTCCTCTGGATCTTCGGCGGCGCCGTCGAGGGGCTGATCGGCGGGCGCAGGTTCCTGCTGCTCTATCTCGTCTCGGCCTACGCCGCCGCCTATTCGCAGAGCTTCCTCGATCCCGCTGCCACCGGCCCGATCATCGGCGCCGCCGGCGCGGTCTCGGGGGCGCTCGGCGCCTACGTGGTCCTCCGCCTGCGCGGGCGGATCGTCACCCTCAGCCTCGTCCCGTATTTCGCCGGGCTCCTGCTCGTTCCCTCCGTTGTGGTGATCGCCTGCTGGTTCGCCCTGCAGCTGATCCCCGGGGTCGGGAATCTGGCGGAGACCGACATCGCCAGCGGCGGCACCGCCTACCTCGCCCACGTCGGCGGCTTCGCGTTCGGACTGCTGGCGGGCCTGCTGATCGCCCGCGGCGGGCGGGTGCGGCGCGGGTCGGCGGCCTCGCCGGGAGCGATCGCCGCGAGCTGAGATGCACGGTCGCCGCCCCTCCTCGCTGATCGCCGGCGGCGTCCTCTTCCTCGTGGTCTTCGCCGGGCTGACGATCGCGGCGCTCGCGACCGCGGAGCTGAACGTCGCCACCGTCGCGATCGCGATCGTCTCGCTGTTCGTCTGCGTCGCGGTGGTACTGGCGCTGATCGGCGCCATGCGCAATCCTCCCGAGTGATGAAACGCGGTGTTGTGATCTCGATCCTGGCGCTGCTGGGGGTGCTGGCGGTCGGCCAGCTCGCGGCCGGCGCGGGCCGCGGCGGCGCCAAGCAGACCTGTCACGGCAAGAAGGTGACGATCACCGAGGGCCGGAAGGGCAAGCCGATCGGCGCCGGCAAGGACGTGGTGATCGGGACGCCGGGGCGCGACGTCGTCAACCTCGCCGGCGGCGACGACAAGTTCTACGGATCCGGCGGCGACGACATCGCCTGCGGCGGCGCGGGCGAGGATCTGCTGCTCGGCGGGGACGACGACGACCAGATGTTCGGCGGGGGCGGCGACGACTTCAGCCGCGGGCAGGCGCTCGGGGGGCTCGCCAACCCGCCGCGGGTCGTCGGCGGCCCGGGCGACGACAAGCTGCACGGCGGCGGCGGGGACGATGCGATCTACGGCAGCTCCGGCGACGACGTCTCCGACGGCGGTGGTGGCGATGACCTGTTCGACGCCGGGAAGGGATACGACCGCTGCGACGGCGGGCGCGGGACCGACAGCTCGAACGGATCGTGCGAGAAGCTGAAGCGGATCCCCTGAGCGTTTCGTGAATAGAGACCG
>JAGQUO010000058.1 GCA_020438445.1 Solirubrobacterales bacterium | reverse complement strand
CGGCCTGAAGGACGCGGACCTCCCGCTCGGCGTCGTCGAGGAAGACGATGTCGAGCGGGAACCGCATCCCGAAGGTGTGCACGCTCGCGCACCGCGGGATCAGCAGGCCCGGCCCGGCCTGCGCCCGATCGAGCCCGGCGAGGCCCAGGAGCCGGGGAGCGAAGCCGCGCGCGACCGGCACGACGACGCCGCCGACCGAGCGACGCTCCAGGCCCCGGAACCGATGCGGCGAGCGCGTCATGTCATGGTGGATCCCGGCGCGCGAGCCGGCGCCCTATCCGTCGCCGCGGGCTCGCGCATTCCTCCCCCGCCCCCTGGGTGCAAGCCTGCGTTCACCGGGGCCGCCTGCGGCACGGGAGGGGCGCGCTTTGGTGAACATGGGCCACCCGCGACGGAGGCCCCGTCAGGCGGGTCACCGAAGATGGAACGAGCTACACGCAGAGGCAACTACGAGTCGGGCTCCGACTACGTTCTCGAGTACGGAGAGCTCCGCTTCTCCTTCAACGAGGCCGACTTCTCACAGCGGGTCGAGCAGGCGGCGGTCAAGCTCGACTTCACCACCCCGGGGCTGGAGCCGGAGGAGCTCCACGACCTCGTCGAGCTCGCCGTGAACGGCGAGATCCGGGATTCGGCCTCTCCGCTAGGCGAGCACATCAACGCCCATTGGTTCGAGCTCGTGGGCGGCTCCCACAAGAGCCTCGTCCACTGGATCCGGCGGCTGGTGTTCCGCGGCGCCTGGCTCGATCAGAGGGTCAAGGAGGGCGAGCTCGACGTCGTCTTCGACGAGCGCACCAACACCTTCGGCTACGTCCAGCCCGATCGCGATCACGAGCCGATCGAGCTCTCGCGCGAGCCCTCCTGGCGCGCGCTCGCCTACCGGCGCTGAACGTCCTCGTAGGGCTCCACCGTCAGCGTCAGGCCGTCGACGGCGACGACCCGGACCGTCTCCCCCACCCCGGCCCCGCGTTCACAGACCGCCGTCCAGATCTCGCCGTGCAACCGCACCCGGCCGCGCGGCTCGCACGGCTCGATCGTCTCGGCCCGCTGCCCGATCAACCCCTCGACGCCGGTCCGGACCCGGTACCGCCGCAGGTAGCGGGTCCAGAAGAACGCCTCCCCCACCTCCAGCACCGCGCCGGCGACGAGTGCGATCACGCCCAGCGGCGGATCGAGGATGGCGAAGAGGACGAAGCCGACGACCAGAGCCAACGGCTCAGGTCCTGATCGTCCCGAGGGCGGCCCGGCTGTCCGCCGAGCCCTCGACGAGCCGCCGCACCTCCGCCGCAGCGAGCTCCGGAGTCAGCGAACCGAGCTCGGTCCGCAGCTTCCGGGCCGCAGCGAGCTCCTCGGCCTCGCGGATGTGCTCCTCGCCGGCGATTCGCGACGCCGTGAAATCGATCGCCGGGTAGATCCCTCGCGACGCCAGGGCCGGATCGAGAACGATGAGGACGTTCTCGGTGGTCTCGAGGCTGCGCTCGACCGACCCCTGATCCTCGCCGCCGTCCCCGAGCGTCGTGGCGACGACGGTCAGCGAGCCGACCCCCTCCTCGGCGGTCTCACGCCCGGCGCCGAAGATCGGCTTGACGCGGCCGGGGTCGTCGGCCGCGACGGCGATCCGCGAGATCGAGTCGACCAGGAGGACGACGTCCGCACCGGACTCGGCCTTGCGACTCGCCCGCCCGAGCGCGAGCTCGACGAGACGGAGCTGCTCGCCGGAGCGCATCTCCGCCGTCGCGACCGCGAGATCGGCGCCGGGTGCCGCCTCCCTCCAGGAGGCCACCTCCTCAGGCCGCTCATCGATGAGCAGGACGATGAGCTCGATGTCCTCGGAATGGGAGATCGCACCGGCGAGAGCCCGGAGCAGGGTCGTCCGCCCGGACCCGGGACGAGCGTCGACGAGCACTCGCTGGCCGCGGGCGAGCGGGAGCAGCAGGTCGACGGAGCGCAACAGGATGGCGTCCTCGGCCGAGCCGCCGGGAGCCGGTGACAGGTCGATCCGGCGAGTCGGATGGACCGGGGTCGCGTCGGCGAGACGAGGCCGGGACTCGCCCGGTGCGACTCCGTTGATCGTGTCGACGTGGATCAGTGCCGGATAACGCTCTCCGCGGCGCGGCCGGCGCGCGGGTCCGGCCACCTCGTCGCCGCGCTGCAGCTCGCAGCGGCGGATCTGCGACGGAGAGACGTAGACGTCCTCCTCGGTCGCGTCGAGGCCGGACAGCCGGATGAAGCCGTGGCCGCGGGGCGTCACGTCGAGCACCCCGGAGACCGGCTCGCCCGTCGCCTCCTCCGCTTCCACCTCCGCGGCGCCACCGTCCTCGTCCTCGCGGTCCTCGCGGGCACCGCGCCCACGCCGGCCCCGGCGGGAGCGGCGCCGTGGGCGCTCATCCTCACGTTCCTCCGCCGGCCCGGGACCCTCCTCGTCGGTCCCGGCATCGGGATCGATCGCCGCGATCGCGGCGATCAGCTCGCTGCGGGGCAGCATGCGATAGCGCTCGACGCCGAGTTCGGCGGCGATGCGGTGGAGCTCGGACAGGTGCTGCTTCTCGAGGGTGGCCATGCGGCGGCGAAGGATATCGGCAGGGGGCCGGACCGCCGTGCCGGCTAGGCAGCCACCCGGGCCGCGGGGTCCGCGCCCGCGTCCGCGAGCGCCTCCGGCCACGCCTCCGCCTCGGCCTCGATCCGTCCCCGGTCCCAGCCCAGCTCGGCACCGAGCACCCTCGCCGCGGGGGCCACCGACTCCGGGCTCCGAAGCTCCGGCGCCGCGAGCAGGGCGAGGCGGGTGCGGCGCAGAAGCACATCGGCGAGGCTGCCGGCCTGCTCGAGCCGGGCGGCGATCGCGACCTCGGCGAGCAGGTCGGGCATCCCGGGGATGATCGGGCCCGCCAGCTCCGGCCGCTCGGCGGCGAGCGCCAGCACCTGCCGGGCCGCGTGCCCGTAGCGGAACGCCAGCTGCTCGCGCCACCCCGGCGGGAGCGATGCCGCGTCGACCCCCTCCGGGGTCTCGAGATCGGCCTCGCGCGCCTCCATCCCCAGCGGGATCTCGTGCGTGTGGCAGGGCAGCTCCCGGTCCTCGCGGACGGCGATGCGGTCGACGACCGACTTCGCCATCCGTCGCCAAGTCGTGAGCTTGCCGCCGGTGATCGTCAGCATCCCAGAAGACGTCTCGTAGAGCTCGGCCTTGCGCGAGATGTCCACCGACTTCTTCGGGTCGCCGGTCGAGATCAGGGGCCGGACGCCGGCGAAGGCGCCGGTCAGGTCGCCGGCTCCGATTTCGGTGCCGAAATAGCCGTTCACGGCGTCGAGCAGGTACTCGATGTCGTCGCCGCCGGGACGGACGTGGTCGATGTCTCCGTCGTAGTCGTTGTCGGTCGTCCCGACCATGACCCTGCCGTACCAGGGGAGGACGAAGATCGTCCGGTCGGCGCCGGCGGGAACGATGCAGGCGGCCCCGTTCAGCGGGAGGAGGTCCAGCGGCAGGGTGACGTGCGTCCCCCGGCTCGGCGCGATCCGCGGGACCTCCGCCTCGTCGAGGATCTCCCCCGGCTTGATCCGGTCGGCCCACACCCCGGTCGCGTTGACGACGTTCTCCGCCTCGATCTCGACGGTCGCGCCCGATTCGCCGTCGCGGCAGACGACGCCGGTCGCGCGGCCGTTGCGCTCGAGCAGCGCTGTCACCCCGAGCCGGTTGGCCATGACCGCTCCGAAGCGCTCGGCCTCGCCGAGGATCGTGAGCACCAGGCGGACGTCGTCGGTCTGACAGTCGTAGAACAGATAGGCCGACTTCGGGTCCCGGGACTGCAGCGCCGGGACCAGGTCGAGGACCTCGTCCCGGGGAATCGTGCGGTGGCGGTCCGGCGACCAGTTGGACATGTCGGGAGAGCCGCCGTCGGCCTCCTCCCGCCGGCCCCGACGCTCGCGCCGCTCCCGCCGCGAGCCACGGCTGCTCGCCATCACGTCGTACATGTTCAGGCCGATTCCGATCTTGCGATCGCGGCGGTCGTCGCCGAGCGTCGGCACCAGATACGGCGTCGGGTACACGAGGTGGGGCGCGAGCCGGACCATGAGCTGCCGTTCGAGCAGGGCCTCGCGCACGAGGCCGAGGTCGAAGTTCTGCAGGTAGCGCAGCCCGCCGTGGACCATCTTCGACGACCTGCTCGAAGTCCCGATCGCCCAGTCGTCGCGCTCCACGAGGGCCGTCGTGTAGCCGCGCGAGGCGGCGTCGAGCGCGACGCCCGCCCCGGTCACCCCGCCGCCGATGACGACGACGTCGAAGGGCTCCGCGGCCAGCTCCGCGAGCGCTCGGTCCCGGGCGATCACGGCAGGCGGCGGCTGTACCAGAGAAAGCCGGCGCCGAGCAGCGCGGTGAGGCCGCCGAGGCCGCCGAGCAGAACCGGCGTCGAGGGTGCCTGGAACGGCTCCTCGGCCGCTGCCGGCTGCTCGTCCGAGTTCGCCGGGATCCGCTCACGACCCGCACCGCTGGCGGTCACGGCCTCGTCCTCGCTGACCTTGCCCGATCCCCCGGCCTTCGCCGCCGAGGACTTGCTCCCGCTCTTGCCGCCGTCGCCGCCCCCGCCGCTGCCGCCCGGGTAGAGGTCGTTGAGGCCGGTGGCGCCGGTTCCGAGGCTGCCCGGATCGGAGTAGGTGCTCGATCCGTCGTAGCCGTCGTAGCTCGGATAGTCGTAGCCCCCGCTACCGGTGCCGCCACCACCCTTCGAATCGTTCTTCGGCTTCTCCGGCTTCGGCGCGCGCTCGACCGGCGCGATCGGGAACTGCGCCTGGTACGCCGCGGCCAGGCCTTGAGCGGTCACCCAGACCGGGGTCTGGTCGCTGGCGCTGGAGTACTCGTAATGGCCGTCGGAACGCTGCCGCTTCTTCAGGTACTTGAAGGGGTTGGTGCCCTTGGGCCGGAAGGCGCCCGGGTTCTTGCCGGCGGCGACGATCCCCTGCACCGCCCAGGCCGTGGACTGTGAGTTCGAGGACGCGCCGCCCGTGAGCGACCACCCGCCGGTTCCATGCTGAGCGGACCCCAGCCAGTTGACGCCGGACTTGATCTGTCCACTGCCGCCGGGAGCGACCGCCAGCGCCTGGATCACCGCTCCGGTGCTGTCCGGCTCGCTCGAGGCGTCGGCCACCGACCCCCAGCCGCCGTTCTTGTTCTGGATCTTCCGCAGCCACTTCGCCGACTTGCCGAGCTTCGACTTGTCGACCTGCGCCGCCTTCAGGGCGAGGACCGCATAGGCCGTGAGGTTGACCTGCTGCTGGTAGGAGCCGTCGCGGTTCTTGCGATCGCGGAGCTCCTTGACGAGGTCGCGGCCGGCGAAGGCGCGGGGATCGACCCCGGCGCCGGCCAGGGCCAGGATTGTCCGCTCCAGGTCGCCGGTCGAGGTGATCGAGGAGGCATTCCGCCGCAGGTACTGGACCGGGTTGTTCCCCGAGCGCCGGACGTCGAGCGGGTTGACGCCGGCCGCCTCGAGCCCCAGCATCGCCCACCCGGTCATCCCGACGCTGGACTCGGCACCGGGCTCGGTCCCGTAGCCGCCGTTCCTGTTCTGAGCGCCGACCAGCCAGTGCTTGGCGCTGGGGCCGCCGGCGCGGGCGTCGCTCGAGGCGGGAGCGAGGAGCGGGGCGACGAGGGCGAGGGCGAGCAGCAGGCACGCGGTGATCCGGCCGATCGGACGGTCGCGCCACTCGAAGTCGAACCTGTCCCGATAACGGGCGAGCATGCGCACCAGTGCGGGTCCCGCGGCAAGCATCAGCGTGAAGTTACCCACTGCATGGACCACATTGAACGGTATTCCCCGCGCCGACAGCGCCAGATACCGGTCCAGTGACTGCTCGCCGCCGTAGCTGACCATCACCGAGAGGTCGAGGAGCGCCCCGTACGCCAGTCCGGCGAGGCCCGCCCAGAGGGCCAGCTGGACCCGACCGACGCGGCCGCCGCTGACCCGCGCGAGCACGGCTCCGCCGACCCCGACGAGTCCCCACCCGGCCATCTGCCACGGGGTCCACGGCCCCTGTCCCAGCCAGAAGTTCGAGACGAGCCCGGAGAGGGCACCGACTGCGAAACCCGGGCCGCCGCCGAGGGCGTAGCCGGCGAGCAGAGCGACGTCGGTCGTCGCGACGAGGTTGGGGACCGGTGCCAGCGCAACCCGTCCCGCGACTCCGAGGGCGGCGAGCGCGGCGACCGCCGCAACGACGCGGGCCGACGGGCGCGATCGCTCGAACCAGGCGAAACCGCCGGCCACGGCGATCGCGAGGATCAGCAGCGAGACCGCCTGCCAGCTCACCGGATGCTTCCTTCGGTCTCTCCGACCCCGGCGAGGAGTCTCGCGCCCGCCTCGGGCGTGATCGCCCTGCCGCCGGTGATCCTCGCGGTCTCCGTTGCGAAGTACCAGCCGCCTCCGAGCACCTCGAGTGGGTCGCCGTCGGCGATGACGCGCCCGCGGGCGAGCAGGACGACCCGCTCGGCGAAGCGGGCCGCGAACTCGACGTCGTGTGTCGCCACCAGCAAGCCGGCGCCGCGGGCCGCCAGCTCGCCGATCCACGTCGCGAGGTCGTCCTTGCGGGCGCGATCGAGCCCGCGCGTCGGCTCGTCGAGGCAGACGAGGCCGCCGGGCTCGCCGCCGGCCCCTCGGCCCGCCATCGCGATCGCCAGCGCCAGCCGCTGGCGCTCGCCGCCGGAGAGATCCCGCGGATCGGAGCTGCCGGCCACATCGAGCCCGACGGCCTTCAGCGCCGCGGACCCGACCTCGCCCGGGAGCTCGGCATCGACCCGTTCGCGGACGAAGTAGTCGTCGGGCCGCTGGCCGAGCATCGCCGCGCCCGAGGGCACGTCGATCGATCCGGAAGCGGGACCGAGGATCCCGGCGGCAGTCCTGAGCAGGGTGCTCTTGCCGGCGCCGTTGGGTCCCATCAGCGCGACCCGCTCGCCGCGGTCGATCGCGAGGTCGACCCCGCGCAGGGCCTCGCGCAGCTCGTCGCCGGCGCGCAGCTCGACCCGGAGCCGGCGGCAGCGCAACGCTCCCCCCCGGCGATCGCGGCCGGGCCGCGATCGCTCGGGCGCCGCCTCGGCGAGTGGGCCGCAGAGGCGCCGCGCCTCCTTCACCGTGACCGGGCTCGCATCGAGCCCCGCCAGGTCGAACAGGCGGGTCGCCGGCGTCGCCAGCTCGGGAGCGACGGCGAGGGCCGCTCGGCCGAACCGCTCGGGAGCCCCGTCGAAGACCAGCCGGCCGCGATCGAGCGCGACGACGCGGTCGGCCGCCGCGAGGCAACGCTCCAGACGGTGCTCACCGAGCAGGACGGTGACGCCCCACTCCTCGTTGAGCCGGCGCAGGAGGGCGATCAGCTCATCGCCCGCGACCGGGTCGAGCTGTGAGGTCGGCTCGTCGAGGAGCAGGAGGGGCGGCCCGGTCACGAGCGCGGCGCCGAGCGCCACCCGCTGGAGCTCACCGCCGGAGAGCGACGCCGTCGTGCGGTCCAGAAGCGGCTCGATCGCGAGCGCGAGGGCGGCCTCCTCGACCGCCCGGGCGACCTCGACCGGGCCGGAGCCCCGGAGCTCCAGCGGCAGCTCGAGCTCCGAGCGGACGGTCGTCGATACGACCTGCGTCTCGGGCTCCTGTGCGACGAAGCCCACGGAGCTCGCCAGCTCGGCGGGGCCGGTGGTCCGGGTCGGGCGGCCGTCGACGACGATCGCTCCGGCGATCTCACCGCCGTGGAAGTGGGGCACGAGGCCGCAGGCGGCGCGCAGCAGCGTGCTCTTTCCGGAGCCGGAACGTCCGGCGAGGACCACGAACTCGCCGCGGCCGAGGCGGAGGTCGATGCCGTCGAGCGCGAGCCGCTCGCGGCCCGGGTACCTGTACTCGAGCCCGGTGATGTCGAGCGCGGCGTCAGTCACGCAGGGCCCTCCGGCAACGCAGGTGCTCCGGCAGCAGCGGCCCGGCGGCGAGCAGGATCACTGCCACCGCCAGGGCGAACGTCGCGGCGTCGGCGTCGATGGAGATCGTCGGATAGGCATCGAACCCGGCGAGGCCTGCCACGCCGGCGGCGACAACGACGAGCAGGGAGGCGAGCCCGCAGGCGAGCAGCCCCGCCTCACCGCGCTCCCGCGGGTGCCGTGGCATCCGTGCCCGGTTGCCGAGCGCGTAGCCGCGAAGCTCGAGCGTCGCGGCGATGTCGACCGAGCGGTCGAGCGAGCCGGCGACGAGCCGGCGTGCGAGCGCGGCTCGGCCCACGGGCGTTGCGCCGGGACCGCGGAGACGTCCCGCCTCCGCCATCCTGCCGCCGTCGGCGGCGGCGATCGGGACGAGGCGGCTGACGAGCGTGGCGGTGAGCGCCGAGCGGGCGGCGAGGGGACGGATCGCGCGGAGGATCCGGTCGGGATCGACGCAGGCCGACCAGACGGCGAAGACGAGCAGGGCGACGACGATCCTGAGTGCGAGCACCGCGCCCTCGGCGAGCGCCTCGAGGGTGACGTCAACCTGGCCGAGGACGGGGAGGTCGAATCCGCGGACCAGGATCGTCGCACCGCGCTGGGAGGCGATCGCATTCACCGCCACGACCATCGCCGCCAGCCCGAGCGACCAGCGCAGCGGCTGGGCGACGCTGCGAGCCGCCCCGGAGAGGACACCGGCGACCCAGGCCCCGATGCCGGCCGCCACGAGCACGATCGGGTTCGCGAAGGTGAACGCGAGCACGCCGAGCGGCGCGAGGTAGACGGCCGCGATCCACGGGCGGGACCGTCCCAGCGGCCCCGGCCGCGGCGAGTATGCGAGCAGCGATCTCAACGGCAGCCCGCTCCCGATTCCCCGGGCACGTCCTCGGACGGGAGCGGGATCTCCTCGCCGTCGGCCACGGCCACGGCGTAGCGGTCGCGGAGCTCGTCGGATCCGAGCAGGGAAGCCGCGGCGGCGACCCCTTCGTCGTCCGTTCCCGAGACGATCCAGGTCGGCTGGTCCCGGCCCTCGCGAACGGCGGCGACGACCCCGGCGCCGGCGAGCGTCGCCGTCGTCCTGCCGCGCGAATCGTCGACGGCGAACCGTTCACCGGCGGCGCAGGAGACGAAGCTGCCATAGACCCCGCTCGTGCCGGGACCGGAGCTGAGCTGATCCGCGGCGGCGTCGTCGCGGATGGCATCCCACGGCCCGACGAGCACGCGAAGGTCACGGGGCGTCGCCGCCGGCTCCGCCGGCGTCTCCAGCCGGGCATCGACCCCCGCGACGTCGAGCGAGCCGACGACCTCCTCGCAGGTGCTGCGCACGGCCAGGCACTGCACGACTGTCGCCGGCGTCCGGCCCTCGTAGCCGTGCAGGAACGGCTCCGGCCACGAACCGACGACGGCCGGCACGCGGTAGGCCGCGGACCAATAGCGATAGTCCCACCAGATCCGGTCCCCCGGCCTCACCCGGGTCTCCCCCGAGCCGATGTCCGAGTAGTAGCCGTTGACGAAGAAGAACCAGTCCTCGCTGCCCCCTCCCGACGTGCTGCCCGCAAAGCCGTCGATCGAGTCGACGAAGTTGCCGCCGTAGGACGTCTCGATCTCGGCGTTCGCGTCGAGCATCCTGACGACGGTGTCCGATTCGGTCGGATCGTCGAGCGTCGCCGACACCATCGGGACGGTTCCGAACTCACGCGTGACGCGGAGCTCGGCCCGGCCCTCGGATGCGACGCCGGGACCGAGCCCGCAGCCTCCGGCCGCCGCGGCACATGCGAGCGCCGCGGCGACCAGGGCTGTCGCGGACCGGGTCATCGGATCAGCGGCCCGGCGTCACCCGCGGTGCTTCACCCGCTCGCAGGAGCGGTACTTCGATCCGGAGTGCTTCGGGAGGACCAGGCGGTCCCGGCCGGGGCCACAGTTGATCCGGTCCGGCGCCTTGCCCCGCCGGGCGTCGATCCTGTCCTTCCCGCCTCCGGCGAGGATCCGCTCGGATGCCTTCCCGGCCCTGATCCGATCCGCCTTGCCGGTGCCCGCGACCGTCGTCGCGTACCCCGCCGGGCAGTTGCGAAGGGCCCTGGTGCAGACGATCTCCTCGTTGGAGACGATCGACCCGGCCCGCGACGCGACGAGGTCCGCGGTCCGGCCGTCCACGGTCACGGTCGTGCGCCCGCGGTCGTCGGTGGGGGCGTCGGCGCCGGTGACGGACGCGCCCGCGGCCGGGCTCGCCTCACCGTCGTCGGCGCGCGAGATCACCTCGACTTCGAACGGCCGTCCGGGGTCGGCGGTGGCGGGAGCCCTCAGCACCAACTCGTCCGGAACCGGGTCGTTGTAGTCCTCGATCAGGTACCAGAGGATCTCGTCGCCGGGCCGGACCTTCGTCTGATCGGCGCCCGAGAACGACGCTTCGTGATCGACCTTCAGGTACCAGTAGCCGGACTGCGGCGACACCGCCGACCCGATCCGGCAGATGCCGAGACCGAAGTCGAAGAAGTCCGTGATCCCGAGCGGCGAGACGGCGCGGTTCGACTTGCCCGCGTTGGCGAGCTGCCCGAGGGCCGTCGATCCGGGCACGGACACCCGGTCGCCGGACCCACCGGTCCCCGGACCGAAGCAGGTCGCCTTCGGATCCGTCTTGACCTTCACGGGTCCCGTCAGCTGAGTTCCTTCGGTGAGGGTCCGATTGCCGGAATCGACGACCCGCAGGTCGGCGGCGGTCGTCTTCGGCCTCGCCTCGGCGAGCGAGGCCATCGTCAACGCGAGCAGGCAGGCGCACAGGAGAACCGGCGCGGCGCGGTGCACGCGAAAGGTAGGTGCTGGCATGGAGCCACCCTTTCCTCGAGGGTTTACATCGGCTCGGCCGGAGGCAGGTCTCCTGGCTTCCGGGACTGATGTCGCGCCTTCCCGGGTCCTCGTCGGACCCAGTGGCCGGCGGCCGAACCGCCCGGCGACACCCTCACCCGGTCACAGTGGCGGGACCGCGCCGGTTTCGCACCGGACTTCCCTTGAACCACCGACCGTATGTACTGCGGGCCACTCTACCCGGAGGCGAGGAGGGAAGGCCCGGCGGGTGATGTCGGAGGCGTGCGGGGCACGGACACCGTGGCAGGCGATCGGGGGTTGTGGCTGGGGAAGGGGAAGGCCGGCGGCTACAGCAACCGCGGTGGTCCCGATCGGGTGGTCGATGGCAAGAACCGACGACCGGGTGGACGCTTCTTGCCATCCACCCGGCCTCGGATGCGGAAAACGACCACGTCGTGGTCGAAATCAGCATCCGAGCTCGACGAGGGGCCCGGCCGGCCGATCAACCTCCCCTCCCCAGCCGAAACCCACCTTCGCCGGCCGGCCGGCTCTCGCAGCCAGCGCGCCCACCGACCCCGTTGCCGTCCCGGCGGCCCGGCAGAGGAAGGGCCGGTGTCGAAAGGCCCAGCGGGCTACCGGCCGGCCGAGCGCTCCTCGATCGTCTTCTGCAGCTGGTCGAGCACCTCGGGCATGGCCTTCCGCATCCGCGGGATCTCCCAGTGCTCGATCTTCAGCGCACGCAGCGGCGCCGTCGTGACGACCGAGGCCGAGCGTTCCTGGCGCTCGAGCAGCCCCTGCTCGCCGAAGACGTCGCCGGGTCCGAGGTCCGCGATCTGCTCCCCGCCCCGCTCGACCTTGGCCGTCCCACTCTCGATCGCATAGAAGTCGTTGGAGAAGCCGCCCTCCTGGATGACCGTCTTCCCCTCCGGAAACTCGACGAGCATCGTGAACGGCGCGATCTTCCCGAGCGCGGCCTCATCGACGTCCTTGAACAGCTCGAACTTCTTCAGCGTGCTTGGGTCCATCGTCTCCTCCCGGGCGGTCGCGTCGACCGCAAGCTATCCGATCCGGGTGCGGAACAAGAAGCTGATAGCTTTCGGCGCTTGATGCGAACGATTCTCACTTTCTTTATCGGTATCGGCCTGACGGCATCCCTCATCGCCGGTTGCGGCGACGACGGCGGGGGCGGCGGCGTCTCCGTCGTGGCCACGACGCCCCAGGTCGCGGACCTGGTGCGGAACGTCGCCGGCGATCGGGCCGAGGTGACTCAGATCCTGCCGGCCAACGCCGACCCGCACGAATACGAGCCGACGCCGAGCGATGCCGAGGCGCTCGCGGGCGCCGACCTGATCGTGCGCTCGGGCGGCGAGGTCGACGATTGGCTCGATCAGCTCGTCGAGAGCTCCGGCACCGATGCGCCGGTCCTCGTCCTGATCGACCACGTGAAGACCGTGACCACCGACGGCGACACCGATCCGCACTGGTGGCAGGACCCCCGCAACGCGGTTCTGGCCGTTGCGGCGATCCGGGACGAGGTCGACGATGTAGACCCGGGGGGCGCCGGCGCCTACGACGCGAACGCCCGCCGCTACATCGGCGAGATCGAGCGCCTCGACCGCGCGATCGCGTCCTGCATCGACCGGGTCCCCCCGGCACAGCGCAAGCTCGTCACCAGCCACGATGCCCTCGGCTACTACGCGGCCCGCTACGGGATCGACGTGATCGGGGCCGCGATTCCCGCGCTCACCACGCAGGCGCAGGCATCGGCCGGCGAGACATCCGACCTGATCGCACTGATCAGATCGGAGGAGGTGAACGCGATCTTCCCCGAGGCCGGCGTCAGCCCGGCACTCGAGCAGGCGATCGCCGACGAGGCCGGGGCGACCGTCGGCGGTCAGCTGTGGGCGGACACCCTCGGTCCCGAGGACACTGCCGCCGCGACCTATCTGGGCTCGCTGCGGGCGAACACGAGGACGCTGGTCGAGGGCTTCAGCGCCGGGAAGACCGCCTGCGACCTGCCGTGAGCGGCGCCGCCGGTCAGCCCTTCCGCCCGCACTGCGGGCAGACGCCGCGAAGGATCACGTCGTGATCTCCCACCGCGTAGTCCAGCCTGCGGCCGAGATCGTCGATCGCTCGCTCGAGCCTCGGATCCTCGAACGGCGTGACCCGCCCGCAGCTGTCGCAGATCAAATGATGATGGTGATGCTCTCCCCCGGGGAGGGCAGGCTCGTAGCGGGCCGAGCCGTCGCCGACGTCCAGGCGCTGCACGAGCCGCATCGCCTCCAGCACCTCCAGCGTGCGATAGACGGTGGCGACGCCCACCGGCCGCCCGCGATCGCGCAGCTCGTCGGCGATCTCGCGAGCGCTCAATACACACTCCTGGTTGCCGATCAGCTCCAGCACCGCCGAGCGGGGGGCGCTCGAGCGATGCCCGGCGGCCCGCAGCGACTCCTCGGCCCGGACGATCCAGTCCGCTGCCGGAGGGGTCGGGATGTTCGGGTCGATCGCCACGACCTTGAAGATAATGGTTCTCATGCTTGATCCGTTCGATCTGCCCTTCATGCAGCGCGCGACCGCCGAGATCGTGCTGCTGGCGCCACTGGCCGGCTTGCTCGGGACCCAGATCGTGCTCCGGCGGCTGGCGTTCTTCACCCACAGCGTCGGCACCGCCGCCTTTCCCGGCCTCGTCGTCGCGGGACCCTGGGGGATCCCGCCGATGCTGGCCGCATTCGTGGTCGGCGGCGGGTTCGCGATAGTGCTGGAACGGGCGGGGCGCGGCACCGCGCCGGCCCGGGACGCGGCGACGGCGTTGCTGCTGGTCGCGGCCCTCGCCCTCGGAATCGTCCTGGCCAGCGACGTCTTCGCAACCGGAGCCGGAGTCGACCGTCTGCTCTTCGGCTCGCTCCTGGCGATCGGCGACACCGAGCTCGCCGTGACCGCCGCGGTGCTCGCAGTCTCGATGCTGGCGGCTGCGCTCTTCCGCCGCCACTGGATCTCCTCCGGATTCGACGACCTCGGCACCGGGGAGCCGGGCCTCCGCACGCGGGCTGCGGACCTCGCATTGCTCGCCCTCGTGGCCATGGCGGCGATCGCCGCAATCGATGCTGTCGGCGCCCTGCTCGTCAGCGCGATCCTCGTGGTGCCGGCGGCAACCGCGCGCCTGTTCGCGCGGAGCGTCGCCGGGCTCGAGTTGGGGACGATGGCGCTCGCGCTCGCCCAGGGGCTCGCCGGCCTCGTTCTCGCCTTCGAGCTCGACGCACCGCCCGGGGCCGTGATCGCGGTGCTCGGCGCCGCTGTGTTCGCGGTCGCGCTGCTCGGCCGCGAGGCTGCGGGCAGGCATTCGCAGGCGCGGACGGTCTCCTCGTGAGCGCGCCCGCGATCGAGGTCCGCGGCCTCACCGGCGGCTACGGCGGACCGGCGGCCGTCGAGGAGCTCGACTTCGAGGTCGCGAGGGGCACGCTGGTCGCCGTCCTCGGCCCCAACGGCGGCGGCAAGACGACGCTGTTCAGGGCGATGCTCGGCGAGCTTCCCGAGTCGACGGGTCGCGTTCGGATCGACGGTCCGATCGCCTACGTGCCGCAGACCGAGCGCTACCGGCTCGACTTCCCGGTGAGCGCCCTCGACGTCGCGCTGATGGGCGCATATCCGGCGACGCCCTGGTACCGGAGGATCGGATCAGGCGAACGGGCGCGGGCTGCGACGTCGCTCGAGCGGGTCGGCCTCGCGGACCGCGCTCATCTGCAGTTCGGCCGGCTCTCCGGCGGACAGCGCCAGCGCGTGCTGATCGCGCGGGCCCTGACCCGGCAGGCACGGGTGATCCTGCTCGACGAGCCCCTGAGCGGCGTCGACCATCCCTCGGCCGAGCGGATCCTCGCCCTCCTGCGGGAGCTTCGCGACGAGGGCCGGACGCTGCTCGTGTCCAGCCACGACATCGAGCAGGCCCGCGGCTTCGATGCCGTTCTCTGCGTCAACCGGAGGCAGCGGTTCTTCGGACCGCCCGAAGGCCTGACCGCCTCGGTGCTCCACGAGACATACGGGGGTGAGATCGTCGTTCTCGAGGGTGGCGAGGAGGCGATCGTCGTCCAGCACCATCACCACTGACATGCCGTTCGCGCTGCTGACCGAGCCGCTGACCGATGGGCTCACCCAACGTGCCCTGCTCGAGCTCCTGATCCTCTGCGTCGCCTGCGGTCCCCTCGGAACCTGGGTCGTGCTCTACCGGCAGAGCTATGCCGCCGAGTCGGTGTCCCACGCGATGCTGCCGGGCCTCGTGCTCGCGAGCATCGCAGCGATCCCGCTCGGGATCGGCGCCGCCGCCGGCCTCGCCGTCGCCGCGGCCTGCGTCGCCGGCGCATCACGTCAGCATGCGGTCGGCGCCGACGTCGCGGTGGCGGTCACGGTCACCGGGCTCTTCGGGCTCGGCTCGCTCCTGGCGCTCTCCCCGGAGGTCCCGGTGAGGCTCGGAGAGCTTCTCTTCGGCGACCCGCTGGGCGTGTCCACCGGCGACCTCGCCGCCTCGGCGCTGCTCTCGGTCGCGAGCCTGCTGATCCTCGCCCGCAGCCACCGGGCCCTGACGCTGTCCGGCTTCGACCCGCAGACGGCCGCGAGCCTCGGCGGCGACAACGGTCGAGCCTCGCTGGTGCTGGTCGGGCTCCTCGCGCTCACCGTCCTCATCGCCGTCCAGGCGCTCGGCAACCTGCTCGTCGTCGCGATCGTGATCGCACCCGGAGCGGCCGCACTGCGGCTGTCTCGCTCGCTCCCGCACGTGCTCGCGCTGGCGGCCGCGGGAGCCGTGCTCGCCGGTGTCGCGGGCATCTACCTCAGCTACTGGGCCGACCTGGCGGCGGGAGCCTCGATCGCACTCTGCGCGGTCGCCCTGTACCCGGTCGCCGCACTGATCGGCCGCACCGTTCAGCCCGCGATGATCGCCCGCGGCCGGGAATAATCCCGCCATGGAGCCGGGGCTGATCCTGCAACACGAGGACGGCGGCCCGCCGGCGCTCTTCGCCGAATGGTGCGAGCGGCGGGGCGTCGCCTACGAGATCCGGCGCGTCTGGGAGGACGGGCTCCCGCCGAGCCCGGAGGCGTGGCCCTGGATCTGCGCCCTCGGTTCGGACCACAGCCCGGCGGAGCGGGATCCGCCCGCCTGGGTCACGGCCGAGGTCGAGTTCCTCCGCGCCGCTCTCGACGCCGACGTGCCGGTGCTCGGGCTCTGCTTCGGAGGTCAGGCGCTGGCGGCTGCGGCGGGCGCGCCGATCGGCGCCGCCGACCCGCCGGAGGTCGGCTGGGTCGAAGT
>JAGQUO010000004.1 GCA_020438445.1 Solirubrobacterales bacterium | reverse complement strand
ATATCAAGGCACGGTGGCCCCGACCCAGCAGGAGAAGGGCAAGGCATTCCGTGCCCTCCATGAGGGCGACCCCTTCGTGATCCCCAACCCCTGGGACGCCGGGTCGGCAAAGATGCTCGCCGGCACCGGCTTCAAGGCGCTTGCCACAACGAGCAGTGGCCTCGCGTTCGCCCTCGGCCGTCCCGACGGCACGGTGACGCTCGACGAGATCGTCGGCCATGTCGACGCGCTGCGCGAGGCTACCGACCTTCCCGTATCGGTCGACCTCGAGCACGGCTACGGCCCCACGGCCGCCGACGTGGAGCGAGCGATCACCAGCGTCGCCGCCGCGGGCGCGGTGGGCGGCTCGATCGAGGACTACGACCGCGATGAGGGGCGGCTCTACACGCTCGGTGAGGCGGTCGACCGCGTGAGCGCAGCCGTGGCGGCGGCCCGGGCCCTCGACTTCCCCTTCACGCTCACCGCCCGGGCCGAGAACCACCTTCGGGGCAATCCCGATCTCGACGACACGATCGCCCGGCTCCTCGCCTTTCGGGAGGCCGGCGCCGACGTGCTCTACGCACCACGGCTGACTGGAGTCGGGGAGATCGAGGCGATCTGCACCGCGGTCGAGAGGCCGGTGAACGTCCTGGCCTTTCCGGGCCTGGGTCTGAGCTTCGATGAGATCGTTGGCGCAGGCGCGCAACGGGTCAGCGTCGGCGGTTGGCTTGCCCTGACAGCGGTCAAGGCGGCGGCCGACGCGGCGGAGAGGATCTTCGAGGCTGGCGACTTCTCGAGCCTGAGCGCTCCGAGCCGAATCGGAGAGTGGCTCGGGAGCTAGGGCCGATCGAGCGCAATCCCAAGTGGGAACGGCGTCGGCGGGAGAGCCAAGTTCGCCGGCACTTCAGGTGACTAGCGGAGGGGGAGGGATTCGAACCCTCGATACGCCTAATCGACGTATAACGGTTTTCGAGACCGCCGCATTCAACCGCTCTGCCACCCCTCCGAGGGCGCCGAAGCGCGAGCCGGAAGGGTAGCGCGGGACCGGAAGGCCGCGGTCAGCGCTGGGCACGGCGGAGGACCGTCAGCCCGACGATCCGCGAGACCAGCATCGCGACGAAGGCGAGCCCGACCACCTGCTCGATCATCACGACGCTGCGGCCGAACGACCGGACCGGGATGACGTCGCCGAGGCCGGTGCTCGAGAGGGTCGTGAAGCTCATGAAGAGCAGCTCCATCCAGCTGCGCTCGCCGGACGGGTCGACGGCAGCGGTGAAGGTGTGGGGCTCGATCGCCTGGCAGACGACGTAGACGTAGGCGAAGGCCCAGGCGACGAGGGTGAAGGTGGCACCGACGGCGAAGAGCTCGTCCCGGGTGACCTCGTGGTCGGCGAGCATGTAGGCGATCAGGGCACCGGCGGCGTAGAAGTAGAGGACGGCCTCGAGCGCCGAGGAGTACGGGAGCAGCGCGTCGCTGCCGGTCACGACCTGGATCAGGAGCAGCACCGAGGCGGGGAGGGCGAGGCCGATGGCGACTCCGGTTAGCCCGGGCGAGTCGTGGACGGCGAGGACGACGAGCCCGAGCAGGGCGATGCCGAAGAGGCTGAAGGCGGCGCGGCCGACGCTCCCGGTCATCACCGGGTAGAGCAGGACCCCGACGAGCTGACCGGCGAACAGGAACGCCGACGGCTCTCGCTTGGCGACGCTCAGCACCCGCCGAACGGTATGAACCGTCCCGGTCGTGGCCGGTGCAGCGGGCGATCCACCGCCGAAATTGGACCGCAGCCGCCGCGGTCCGGCATAATTGCGGCCGCACGCACGAGATCCGCTGCGCGCCGTCCCGGCCAACGGCTCGGGGAGAGGCTCCGGCAGCGTGCGCCGGGTGCTTCGCAGGATCTTCAATCAATCTAGGGGTCACAGGACTCCGCGACCGATGGGAGATTCTCCATGGGGACCACCGAAGCACCCGCCACCCTCGACTACAAGGTCGCCGACCTCGCGCTCGCCGAACTCGGCCGCAAGGAGATCGAGCTCGCCGAGCACGAGATGCCCGGCTTGATGCAGATCCGCGAGGACTACGCCCCGACCCAGCCGCTGGCCGGAGCCCGGATCACCGGCTCGCTCCACATGACCGTCCAGACCGCGGTGCTGATCGAGACCCTGACCGCGCTCGGCGCCGACGTCCGCTGGGCGAGCTGCAACATCTTCTCGACCCAGGACCCGGCCGCCGCCGCGGTCGTGGTCGGCCCCGGCGGCACCGTCGACGAGCCCAAGGGCGTCCCCGTCTACGCCTGGAAGGGCGAGACGCTCGAGGAGTACTGGTGGTGCACCGAGAAGGCGCTGAGCTGGCCCGACGGCGAGCCGAACATGATCCTCGACGACGGCGGCGACGCGACCCTGCTGATCCACAAGGGCGCCGAGTTCGAGGCCGCCGGGCACGTGCCGGATCCGTCGACCGCCGACAGCGAGGAGTTCCGCGTCGTGCTCGAGCTGCTGACCCGTTCGCTGGCCGCGGACCCGCAGAAGTTCACGCGCATGGGCGCCGCAATCCGCGGCGTCACCGAGGAGACCACGACCGGCGTCATGCGCCTGTACGAGATGCAGAGGGACGGCAAGCTCCTGTTCCCGGCGATCAACGTCAACGACTCGGTCACGAAGTCGAAGTTCGACAACATCTACGGCTGCCGGCACTCGCTGATCGACGGCATCAACCGGGCGACCGACGTGATGATCGGCGGCAAGGTCGCCGTCGTCCTCGGCTTCGGCGACGTCGGCAAGGGCTGCGCGGAGTCGCTGCGCGGCCAGGGCGCCCGCGTCAAGGTCACCGAGATCGATCCGATCTGCGCGCTGCAGGCGGCGATGCAGGGCTACGAGGTCGTCCGCCTCGACGACGTCCTCGACAGCGCCGACATCTTCATCACCGCCACCGGCAACCGCGACGTGATCACCGTCGAGCAGATGGCACGGATGAAGCACCAGGCGATCGTCGGCAACATCGGCCACTTCGACAACGAGATCGACATGGCCGGCCTCGAGCGCTTCGACGGCATCGAGAGGGTCAACGTCAAGCCGCAGGTCGACGAATGGCGGTTCGCCGACGGCCACTCGATCATCGTCCTCTCGGAGGGGCGGCTGCTGAACCTCGGCAACGCCACCGGCCACCCGAGCTTCGTCATGTCGAACTCGTTCACCAACCAGGTGATCGCTCAGATCGAGCTCTACACCGAGGGCGAGGGCTACGAGAAGGGCGTGACCGTCCTGCCGAAGAAGCTGGACGAGCTCGTCGCCCGGCTCCACCTCGATGCGCTCGGGATCAGGCTAACCGAGCTGACCGAGCGCCAGGCCGACTACCTCGGGATCTCGGTCGACGGCCCCTACAAGTCGGACCACTACCGCTACTAGGCGGGGCCGGTCAGCGGCACGGCGGCTCGCCGGACGGCGGCCGCCACCGTGAGCGCGGCCGGGCGCTCGGCCGATCCTCCGGCCGATTGCGCGGCCGCCAGTCCCGGCACCGTGGCGGCCGGATAGCGCTCGACCCCGCGTGCCAGGCGCCGGTAGGTGGCGCGTGCGTCACGCCCGAGCCGCTCCCAGACGAATCCGTAACCACCACCCTGATCGCCGCCGGCGTAGCCGAGCGCCGGGATCACCACCGACCGCAGGCGACGCTTGCTGCCGTCGACGACGACCCGGACGCGGAGCCACCGACCGCCGTGGGCCGGCGGCTCGTCGGGGCCGCCGCTCATCACCCAGGGCGGGAAGATCAGCGTCCGGCCCGCCAGCCGCTCACCGGCGACGCGGTGGCAGTCCACCGGGCCGCAGACCTCGACCCACCTCAAGCCCTTCGCCGACGCCTGGGCGGAGATCGCCAGGAGTGCCAGGGCGGTGATCAGGAGCAGTCGCTTCATTCCCCCGCGGCGACGGTACCCGCCGGAACCGGGGCAGTCAACGACCACCTATTCCGGATTCTCCGCCTCTCCCCCGTACCGCGCGTACAGCTCCGGCAGGAGCTCGGCGAGGTTCGCGTACTCCTCGATGCAGTGACGGGCCACCGCGCGCGGGAGCCCTGCCGGCAGTAGGCGGCGGCGGGCGAATCCGGTGTTGAGCAGCGGCTCGGCCGCGCTCGCGATCGGCGCCGGGAGGTAGGGGCGCATCAGGGCGCCGAACCAGAACCGGCTGCGGAGGACGACGCCGTCGCCGTCGTCGAGGAAGACGTGGACCATCAGCGAGTGTCGGGAGCGGCGGCGATCGTCGCCGACATGGCCGCCGACGATCGTCGCGACTGCGGGGTCGTCGAGAGCGTCGGTGGAGAACCCGATCCCCGTCGGGCGCATGAACGAGATCCGGGCGTGGGCGACGCCGACTCCGACATCCTCGACCGGGTGATGGGTGGCGCCCCAGTGCGGCTTCTCCCCCGGGGGCTGGGGCGGTTCGAGCGAGTTCGACACGTGGGCGGCGGGATGCCAGACCCGGTAGCGGATCGGCTCGCGCGGGTGCCAGTCGAACCACCAGTCGATCATCTCGCCGGTGACACCGGGCATGGCCGTCCTCGCGGCGACGTAGCCGATCCCGTCGGCGAGCGTGCACCAGCCGGTCTCCGCCTCGACCGGTGCCGGATCGAGAAGGCGATCGAGATCGTCGCTGCGGAGGCTCAGCCCGGGATCGATCGGACCCGCCGCCACTGCGGCGACCGCACCCGGATCCGGCTCCGCGAGCGGACGGTCGAGCAGGCTCTCGAGGTAGGCGTCGCCCATCCGCTCACGGCCGGCCGAGCCAGGAGTGGAAGCGCCCGTCGGGGTCCCACTTCGCGCGGACCTCGTCGAGCCGTGCCAGGTTCGCCTCGGTGACGAACCGGGCCGGGCGGTTGCGGAGGTTCTCGTCGGCGAGCTGTATGCCCGAGGCCGCCGCCTCCATCGCCCGCATGTTGTCGGTCGCCCAGTCCCCATATCGCCGGTCGTCGGCCGGGTCCGCCCAGATCCCGTAGCAGGCGATGTAGGTCTCATCCTCGACGGAGTAGGCCATGTCGGGACGCTCGGGGCTATCGCCCCAGTTCATCCACAGCATGTGCGACGGCGCGGAGGGGATCGTCGCCGCGATCCGCTCCAGTCCCGGGAGCAGCTCGGCGACGGGAGCGTGGGTCCACATGTTGTCCACGCAGTAGCGGTGATCGTCCGGATAGTTCGCGTGGACGCCTGCGTAGAGGTCGGCGAGGCCGACGTCGACGCGGGGCACCGCGAGCTTGGCCCGATCGCGTACCGGGCAGGTCTCGAGCAGCGCCAGTGCCGCGGCCGCCTCGGCCTCGGTCGCCGCGAGCACCGGCCCAGTCACCGCGACCTCGACCTCACCGGCCTGGTCGCGATGGATGAAGAGCATCAGCTCCATGAAGCGGGGCACCTCCGGGCCGATCTCGGCGGCCCACTCGAACACGGCCTCGAGCTCTTCGAGCGGGTAGGTGTAGACGGCGTTGGCGGTCACCTCGGGCGCCTCGTAGATCCGCAGGTGGAACCGGGTCACCGCCGCGAAGAATCCCGGACCGGAACCCCGCGCCGCCCAGAACAGGTCGGCATTCTCGGTCTCGCTCGCCCGGATCTGCTCGCCGTCGGCCGTCACCGCGTCGATGGCCTCGACGCTCATGCAGGCCGGGCCGTGGACGCGGCCGTTCCAGCCGAAGCCGCCCTGGAGCAGGTAGCCGCCGAAGCAGACGCCGACGCAGTGGCCGCCGGGAAAGAACCGGTCCTGGTCGATCAGCGCCTGCATCGTCTCGCTGCCGGGCGCACCGGGCTGGACAGTCGCGCGCATGCCCTCGGCATCGATGGTCGTATCCCGCAGCCGCGAGACGTCGAGCAGAAGGCCGCCGTCGCGAACGTGACTGCCGGCCCAGCTGTGGCCGCCGGCGCGGATGCCGACGCTCATCCCCTCGGCGCCGGCGAGGCGGACCGCGGTGGCCACGTCACGCTCGGAGACCGCCTGGACGATCAGCTCGGGATACCGCTCGGGAGTGCGCGCGTTCCAGACCGTCGCCGACCTCGCCGCCTCGTAACCGTCGCTCCCGCGGGTGAAGGTCGCACCGTCGAACCTGAAGTCCTTCGTCATGGTTGTTCCACCATACAGTATTGTTGTTCCATTATGCGGGACAACCAATCAGCGCTCGGGACCCCGCCGGCCGGAGGGGTCCAAGCCATCGCCCGGGCGGCGAACGTGCTGCGCGCGCTCGAGGCGGCGCCGGAGGGCGTCGGCGTCACCGAGCTCGCCGTCGCCGTCGAGCTGCCGAAATCGACGGTCCACCGCCTGCTCGCCGCGCTCGCCGCCGAGGATCTCGTCGAGATCGGCGCGGACGGCGCGGCTCGGCTCGGCAGCGGGCTCGTCCGCCTCGGCGCCGCGACCCGGAGGGGACTGCGCTTCCAGCTCGGACCGGTGATGCTCGGGCTTCGCCGGACCCTCGACGAGACCGTCGATCTCGCCGTCCTCGAGGGCGACGCCGTCACCTTCGTCGAGCAGTTCCCGGCGCCGCACCGGCTGCGGGCCGTCTCCGGCGTGGGAACGTCGTTCCCCGCCCACTGCACGGCGAACGGGAAGGCGCTGCTCGCCGCCCTCACGGACGAGGAGGTGGCGCTGCTGCTGCCCCCTCGGCTCGAGCGCTTCACGGAGCGGACCATCGTGTCGCGCTCCGAGCTGCTGAACGAGCTCGCGGCGATCCGTGAGGCCGGCTTCGCATTCGACGACCAGGAGCACACCGAGGGGATCAGCGCCGTCGGCGCCGTCGTCTTCGACCCGGCGGGACCGGCGGGCGCCATCTCGATGCCGATCCCGACCCAGCGGTTCGCGGACCGCCGCGAGGAGTACGCCGAGGCGGTCCGCGACGCGGCTGTCGCAGGAACCCGGCTCCTCGGCGGCGAAGCGCGATAATCGGGCCCGTGTCCGAGATCGATCGATCGCTGATGCTTCGCTCGGGGCTGATCCAGCTCACCGGTGTCGCCGTGATCTCGATCGTCCTCGCGATCGCCCTGCCCCACTCGTTCTTCGAGGACTGGGGGTGGCTCAGCGGCCCGTCCGCGTGGGTCGTCTGCTCGCTGATCACCGCCACGGCCCTGCGCCTACCACTCGGGATGACGATGGTCGGCGCGATCCTCGCCGGCCTCCCGAGCCTGCTCGCGGTGATCGTCGGCCTGCACTGGCTCGGCGCGCTGCTGGCGATCGTCCTGTTCGCTCTCTGGTGCGGACGCCTCGAGCCCCGCCGCGACGTTCCCGCACCCGCCTGAGCATCGATCGGCCGTCTCTCCCCCGGTATCTTCCGGGCCTCACCCGGAGGGGTGACCGAGTGGCTTAAGGTGCACGATTGGAAATCGTGTGGGCGGCGAAAGCTGCCTCGTGGGTTCGAATCCCACCCTCTCCGTTTGGACGACTTCGAGATCGAGACCCTCGCGCTGGAGACCTCGGCCTCGGCGGCTCCGGAGCTGATGGAGTTCTACGGCGCCCGGCTCGGCCTCGAGACCGTGAGCAGCGCCGACGGCGGGGTCGAGGTCGCGGTCGGCGGTGCGAAGCTCGTCCTCCACCCCTCGGCCGGCGATCCCTTCCACCATTTCGCGCTGCTCGTGCCCGCCGATCGCTTCGAGGCCGCGCGCGCATGGATCACCGGCGCCACCGAGCTTCTCGGCGGCGGGCGCGGGCCGGTCTTCGAGTTCGCCGCCTGGTCGGCCCGTGCCGTCTACTTCACCGATCCCGCCGGGAACATCGTCGAGCTCATCTCCCACCGCGGAGTCGGCGAGCCGGGGGCGGGCGGGCCCTTCTCGGGCGACGAGCTGCTCGGCATCTCGGAGGCGGGGCTGGTCGTGGCCGAGCCGGCGGCGGCGGCTCGCCTGCTCGGCGTCGCCGGCGTGCCCGTATGGGACGGGGATCCCGGTGCCGGGATCGCATTCGCCGGCCGGAAGGGACACACGCTCGTCCTCTCCTCCCCAGAGCGGAACTGGATGCCGACGAAGCGGCGGGCAACCCCCTTCCGGACCGAGGTGACGGCACGCGCCGGCGGTGGGCGGATCGTGGTCGTCGGCGATCGCGAGGGCCGGCTCGAGGTGGCGGGCGGGCGGGGCTGACTCCCCGGGCGCTGGGTGAGGGGGGCGCAGGGAGTGGGTCGAATACGGCGAACTAGCCAGTGCGCCGTGTGCGCGCCGACCATGACCGAGGAAGCGACAGCTGAGATCCCCCACCGGATGCCCGACCGGCGCTTCGCCGGAGGACTGCCCTGGGAGCCGGTGACGGGATTCGCGAGCTCGCCGCCGGTGGTGCTCCCGGAGCGGGCGAAGCCGCAGCGGGCGCCGAGCGCCGCCGAGCTGGAGGAGCTCGGCCGCAGGACCGCGAGCGTCGCGCACGACTTCAACAACCTGCTCTCGGTGATCCTGGTCTGCGCCGGGGAGATCGCCGGCGCGGCCGACGGGGAGCAGCGCACGCGGGCGGAGGAGATCCGCGAGGCGGCGCTGCGCGGCGCCGAGCTGACCCGGGGGCTGATCGCGGATGAGCGTGCGGTCGCGACCGGGCGGGACACCGCAGGCGGGCCGGCCGTCGCGGTCGACGAAGCCATCCGGGGGTCGCTGAAGCTGATCGAGCGGGCACTCGGCGCCGGCATCCGGCTGGAGCTGCGCTCCGACGGGGTGCTGCCGCGGGTCGGGATCGCGGCCGCCGACCTCGAGCGCACCCTCCTCAACCTCGCCGCCAACTCACGCGACGCGATGCCGGACGGCGGCGCGGTGACGATCCGCACCGCGCTCGTGCCGGTCCCTCCCGGGGACGCGCGGCTCGGAACCGGCCTGCACGTGCGGATCACCTTCGGAGACACGGGCTGTGGGATGAGCCCGGAGGTCGCGAGCAGAGCGCTCGAGCCCTACTTCTCGACCAAGGAAGACCGCGGCGGCGGTCTCGGGCTCGCGGGTGCCGCTTCGATCGCCCGCAGGGCGGGAGGCGATCTGCGGATCAACTCGATCCCGGGCGCCGGCACCACGATCTCGATCTACCTGCCGGCGCTCGACGCGGGCGGCGGGCGGCTCGCCCTCCGCGGCGCCGGGGACTGAGTCAGCGCCGCGAGCGGAAGAACCCGCGCAGGAGCTCCCCCGCCTCCTCGGCGAGGACCCCGCCGAGGAGCTCCGGCCGGTGGTTGAGCCTCGGCTCGCCGAGGACGTCCAGGACGGAGCCGGCGGCACCAGCCTTCGGGTCCGGTGCTGCGTAGACGACGCGGGGGACGCGGGCGAGGACGACCGCCCCGGCGCACATCGCGCACGGCTCCAGCGTCACGTAGAGGGTCGTGTCCGGCAGCCGCCAGCCGCCGAGCAGCTCCGCACCCTCGCGGATCACGAGGATCTCCGCGTGCGCGGTCGGGTCGCGCCGCAGCTCACGCTCGTTCGCCGCCGTCGCGAGCGGCTCGCCGTCGCGGGCGAGGACGGCACCGATCGGAACGTCGTCGTGCTCGGGCGCGGATGTGGCTGCCGCCACGGCCAGCCGCATGAGCTCCTCGTCGTTCACCAGAGCTTGGTCGCCCCGATCACGATCGAGGCGATCAGGCAGATGACGAGGATGACCATCGCCACGGTCCACGTGCGGGGCATGTCCGCAAGCCTAAGGCTTTAGGGTGACCGCGATGGCCAACCCGCTGAAGCCGATCACCGAGGAGATCGCGCCGGGCGTCTGGCGCCACGCCGGCGATCTCAAGCACGGGATGAACGTCTACCTCCTGCCCGAGGACGACGGCGTCACGATCTTCGACGGCGGGACGGCGGCGATGACCGCCGGTGTCCGCGAAGCGGCGGAGCGGTTCGGGCCGATCAAGCGCCTGGTGCTCGGTCACGGCCACGCCGATCACCGCGGCATCGCGGCGAGCCTGGGAGCGCCGGTCATCTGTCACGTCGACGAGCGCGCCGACGTCGAGGGCGACGGCGGCTGGCACTACTTCGATCTCGATCGCATCCCCTACCGGTTTCCGCGTGCGGTCTACCCGACGCTGCTCCGGCACTGGGACGGCGGTCCGGCCGAGGTCGACGACACGGTCACCGAGGGCGACGAGATCGCCGGCTTCGTCGTCAAGCACTTCCCCGGCCACGCACCGGGCCTGATCGGCCTCTGGCGCGAGAGCGACCGCGTCGCGATCGTCAGCGACACCACCTACTTCGTCGACTCGATGAAGTTCAAGCCGGTCGACTGGGCGAACGTCCCGAACCGCGTCTTCAACCAGGACCACCATCAGGCGATCGAGAGCCTGCGGAAGCTCGCGGCGCTCGAGCCGCGCCTCGTAGCCGCCGGCCACTCCGAGCCGATGGCAGCCGCACCGGCGACGATGCGGATGCTGCTCGAGCAGGCCGCGAACCGCGGCTGATCCGGCGGCGCGGGAGGCGCCGACTCGCCGTCATCGGACCGCTCACGGCCCGAACGGCCGCTTTCGCGACCCTCTTCCTTGGTTCGGCTGCTCCCGCCCGCGCCGGATTCGTCAGTGAACCTGCAGAAACGTCATGTGAGGGCACGTTTCTGCAACCTCGCGCGAGCCGCGCCGTCGAACCGCGGATACGAGCCCGCTCAGCGGGTGCGGACCTGCTCGCAATTGCGGGAGACGCGGTCCCTGCGGTCGGCGATCACGGTGTCGCGGCCGGGGCCGCAGGAGATCTCATCGCGCTTGCCGTCGCGGGCAGCGATCCGGTCCCGGCCGCGGCCGCCGTTGATCTCGTCCTTGTTCGGACCGCCCTTCAGGCGGTCGGCCCGTTTGCCGCCGCGGACGCAGTCCTTGCCCCCGCGCCCGTCTAGCCGGTCCTTGCCCCCGCGGCCGTCGATGCGCTCGCCGGCGCGGGTGCCGCGGATTCTGTCGGCCCGCTTCGTACCGTGGATCGCGACACTGCACCGCCCGGCGCCCGGCGCGGGCGCCTTCGCCTTCACCGTCGCCACCCGACCGACGTTGCCCTGCTCGTCGACGGCGCGGACGGCCACCCAGCCCTTCGACTTCTTCGGCACCTCGAGCTTCTGCTTCCCGCCCGGCGCCTTCGGGCTCGGCGCCCCTGCCAGGGGCTTCGCGGCGGCGAAGGACTCCTCGTCGATCGCCTGCTTGGCGGTGGCGAGCTCGTAGTGGTCGGTGGTGCCGCAGAGCAGATCGTCGCCCGGCGCCCGGAAGCTGATCTCACCGTTCTTCACCTTGATCGACGTCGGCGCCCCGGGAAGCACCGCATCGCGCGTGTAGTCGCCCGAGTTCGCGTTGTCGTGGTGGAACCGCGGCGACGAAGACGGCGAGCAGGCCGGTGCGCCGGTCGAGTAGGCGTGGATGTACCCGGACCTGGTGATCCCGACCACCACCTTGCCCGCGCCCTGGTCGGTGTCGTCGGTCCCGAAGCTCCCGATCAGCGGCGTGGCCACCGTCCAGTCCGTAGTCAGCTTCGGCCAGCCGGAGGCCGGGGTGCCGTCGGCGCCGTAGGCGACGAGGTCTTGGCTGGAGCTGCCCGTCAGAACCTCCTCGCCCTGGTCGCCGTCGATGTCGGCGACGGCGGGCCCGGTGAGGAGCTGGAGGTCGTTGACCGTGGCGGGGAAGCCCGAGCGGAACTGGCCGCTCGCGGGATTCCAGACGCCGAGCAGGTCCTGGCCGCTCTGGTAGTCGACGAGCTGGAGGTCAAGCGCCTTGAACAGGCCGATCGCACCCATCACGAACGCCGGTGCATCGGCGCTCGCGCCCCCCGCGGCGCCGAATGCGGGATTGCCCAAGGCGGGGATCAGCGGGGAGTCCGTGGCGTGCGCGCCGCCGAAGTCGGCGGCGAGGCCGTTCGCCGCGCCTGCCGACGCCCCGTAACAGGAGGTGCCGTCGCCGTTGAGGACGTAGGCGGGGCCGGCGGCCGTCGCGGTGCCGACCTTCGCGCCGGCGCCGCCGCTGGGACAGTCGACCGGGCCGATCACTGGAGGACCGGCGGTTCCCTCGCCGACGATCGGCAGCGTCTCGGTAAGGAGCATCCCGGTGTGGAAGGGCCATCCGGGCACCAGCGCGTCGGTGGGCAGCGGGTCGGCGTCGGCGCCTCCGTGCGCCTCCAGCGCGTAGATCCTCGAGTTACCCGGATCGACCAACCCGGCGCCGATCAGGATGCCGAGCCCTCCGGGGTTGCCGAGGTTGAGCGCCTCGTCGTATTCCTCGTTGGTGCCGACGACGACCTCCGGACGCCCGTCGCCGTTGATGTCGCCGACGGCGGGCGTGTCGATGATCGCTCCCTGCATGAAGGAGCCGGCGTCTCCCGCGAAGCTGACGGCGTGGGTGGCGGGATCGACCGAGTCGACCTTCGCGGGATCGACGACCAGGATCGGGTAGCCGGGCGCATCGGGCGCGCCGCCCGGATTCGCCGGGTCGGCATCGTCGGCCTCCCACGCGTAGACGTGGCGGTCCATCGCCGCCGCGATGATCTCCTGATCGCCGTCACCGTCGAGGTCGGCGAGTACGGGAGCGCCGAAGAACCCGTGCTGGGTCCGGTTCGTCTTGCCCTGGCGGACGTTGACGAAGGGCTCGAGGGGACGTCCGGACCAGTCGGGGTTCGACTCCTCGGTGAACACCCTCGACCCGTCCGCCGACCAGCCGTAGAGCTTGCCCTCGGCGTCGGCGGCATAGACCTCCGGCACCCCGTCGCCGTCGGCGTCGCCGACCGCGACCGCGCCGAGGATTGCGCCCCCGAGATCGGTGCCGACGCCGTCGGAGTAGGCGGGCGAGGATTCGTGGGCCGCAACGAAGCCGGGCTCGTCGCCGCGGACCGGCCAGCCCGGCAGCTCGTCGCCGTCGGGACCGATCGCGTGGACGAACCCGTCCGAGTCGGCGAGGACGAGCTCGTTGCGATTGTCGCCGTCGAGATCGGCGAAGGCGGGCGAGGAGGCTCCGTCCGCCGTCGGCACGTCGGCGGGCCCGCCGACGGATGCGCCGGCCCGGATCGCCCGCGGGAACCCGGGCAACAGGTCGGCGTCGCGGTGCAGCCAGGCCGTGCGCTGGTCCTCCCCGGTCCGCGGCGTGCCCGTCGTCGGCGAGACGACGACCTTGACGGTGAAGGCGTGCGGGGCGAAGAACGGGCGGCCGTTGCCGGTCGCGGCGGATGCGGTCGGGAGCGGCCCGGTGAAGTCGGTCCCGGCCGGGAAGCGCTCTCGCAGCTCGGCGAGGTCGATGGAGCCGAGGACTCCGTCGTGTGCGCTCGCCGCCGCCGCCGCGCCGTGGACCGTGGAGCCGTCGCACCACCCGTTACCGGCGGCCGCGAAGTCGCCGGGCGACGGATCGGTCGCCAGCGCGTTGTTCGGGTACTGGCCGGGTGCCACGAGGAGCTCGCAGCGATAGGGCTCGCCGCGGGCGAAGACCGTTCCGGAGACGTCGAGGCCTGGCTGCGAGGGATCGATCTCCGCGAACCATCCCGGTGCGGTGATGTCGGCCTCCGGAGGCAGCTCGGCCGCGCTCGGGCTCGCCGGGTCGTCGACGACGGCCTTGACCGCCCGGTTCATGTTCGCCCTGCCGTATCCGTAGAACTGGTCGAAGCCCTTCCGCGCCGGGTAGCTGGTGGAGGGGACGGGCGCCCCGAGGACCTCGCGGTTCGCGTTCACCTGATCGCGCAGGGCTCCCCCGGGCCCATAGGGGCTGGTGCAGTCCGGGAGCGGGACCGGCGAGCACGACGGCTCGTTCCCCGAGCCCGCCGGCGACCCGGCGAAATCGACGTCGTCGGCCTGCGGCGTGCCGTCGACGGTCCCTGACGCCATCAGCTGCTTGATCTCGTTCGGGGTGATCGGGCATCGATCGCCGCTCACGAGCCGGCACTTCGACTCGTCCGGATAGGGGTCGAGCGCACCGGCCTCCTCGGCGTTCAGGGCGGCGCTGTAGATCAGTCCGGCGAAGCCGGCGGCGAGGCCGACCGCGTTCGAGGAGCAGGCCGTGCTCGGGATCGCGATCGTGATCTTCGCGCCGAAGTTCGTACAGCCGTTGAACGCGAGGTAGGACTTGTCCGGGACGCCGGCGTCGCCGTCGGTCACCGAGTTGGCGACGATCACGTGCGGCAGGCTCGACGGCCAGTTGTTGTGCTGGGCGGCTTCGTCGGCGGCGGAGGCCATCACCGTGACGCCGTGGCGATAGGCGTAGTCCACCGCCTCCCGGGCGAGGCTCGAGTTGTTGAGGGTGCCGAGCGCCTCCTGGACGATCTGGACGTCGTTGTCGGTCGCGTAGGTGACGGCGGCGCCGAACCGGTTGACATCGGCGACGAAGCTGTCGCCGACCCGCAGGTAGACGCCCATGCAGTTCGGACAGGAGCCGACCTCCCCCCCGTTGTCCGCTTCGGCCGTCGAGTCCTTCGCCTCACCGGTTCCGTGGCCGTACTGGACGTCGTCGAACGGGTCGTTGTCGTCATCGAGGAAGTCCCAGCCGACGAGGTCGTCGACGTAGCCGTTGCCGTCGTCGTCGACGCCGTCGCTGAAGGCGGGGTCGAGGATCAGGTCCTCGGCTCGAACATCCCGGGCGGCCCGACGCCCTTGGGGGTGTCCGCCCGGACCCGGTCGTCGCAGGAGTAGTCGATGAGGTTGAAGACGCCGTCGCCGTTCAGGTCCCAGTCGCCGGCGTTCACGTAGGGACCGGAGCCACTGCAATCCTCACCCGCCTCGTTCGGCGTCGCCAGTCCGTCGTTGCGCGGCTTCGGCGCCTCCCCGGTGCTGATCCTCGTCTTCCGACGGAGGTCGTTCATGTCCCCGGCGCTGTTCCACTTGATCCCCGAGTCGAGGATCGCGATCGTCACGTCGGGCCGCCCCGTCGTCGTGCGGAAAGCGGTCTGGACCGCGGCGTCGGCATCGACGACATGGGCACCGCGGACGCCGCCGAGCTCGACCGGGTCGGAGTTGATGTTCGCGTTGGCGGGATCGGGCGTAGCCGCGAACTTGAAGGTGTTGCCGCCGAGATCGGCGGGGACCTGGCCGGCGTTCAGGTAGAGGTCGTCGTAGCCGCTCGGAGACGCGTTGCGGCTGTAGGGGAACTCGGCATCGGCGACGGCCGCCGCCAGCAGGAAGACGAGCAGGGCGGCGAGCAGCGAACCGACGGCGCGCAGCGCGCGGCCGGCCGGGCTGCCGATCGATCCTCCCTCTCCCAAGGCGGTCGCAGCCTAACCGAGCCCGGCTCGCCGCGTGCCGGTTCGGCTACTCGCAGAAGTGGATGCCCGCGGGCGGCTCGGGGTCGCGATGGCGGATCCCCTGGCAGCTCCCGAGGCGGCGCATCTTCCGGGCGAGCTTGCGACGCAGCTCGTCGTTCGGCGTTCCCTCCTGCGTGGGCAGGAGGTCGTCGAGCTGGAAGGGATCGGCACCGACGTCGTACATCTCCGCCTCGCCGGGGACGCAGCCGGTCGTGCCCTCCGCCGAGTAGGAGATGTAGAGCTTCCGGTCCCAGCGGACCCCGCGGAAGTCGCAGTTCGAGCGCTCGAGCGCGATCCCGCGCGTTTCGGGCAGGCCCCCGGTCCCGAGGATCGCCGGCATGAGCGACCGGCCGTCGAGGGTCCGGCAGCGGTCGCTGCGGATACACGGGCTTGCGCCGGCGAGCTCGAGCAGGGTCGGTGCGATGTCGATGTTCGCGCTCGGTGCATCCGATTGCGGCACGACCGGCCCGCCGCCGCGGTATCGCGTCGGGACCCGGATCGTCAGCGGCATGTGGATGTTCTCCTCGTAGGGGTACGGCTTTCCCTTCGGGATCCGGTGCTCGCCGTAGAAGTAGCCGTTGTCGGAGGTGAAGACGAAGACGGTGCGGTTGAGCTCGCCCTGGGCCTGGATCGCGTCGAAGATCTGGCCGATGCCGCGGTCGACGCCGTAGAGCGAGTCCAGCGAGCAGCGGTAGTGCTGGGTCACCTGGTCGATCTGCTCCGGCGTCAGCTGGGGACGGTCGCGGATGAACGAGGGCATCTGGCTGACGTCGGGCTGGTTGAAGCTGGGCGGATCCGGCAGCGGCGTCGCCGCGAACCTGCCGACGTCCTCCGGTGCCGGCTTCGGCGCGGACTTGCAGGTGTCGTCGCGGCCCGGCCCGGTGTGCGGGGCGTAGTAGTCGACCTCGAGGTAGAAGGGCTTGTCCTTGGCCGCGAGCCGGCCCGCCCAGTCGGTGGCGTACTCGTTCGTGACCGTCGTCAGGTGGTCGGAGTCCTCCTCCCCGAACCTGACTATCCGCCCGTTCTTCGACGCCTTCCAGTCGTAGTACTTGCGTTTCTCCAGCTGCGTGAACCACCGGTCCCAGCCCGGGGCCACGGTCTGGGGCTTGTCCTGCTCCTCGTACTTGTTGAGGAACTTGCCGACGTGCGCCGTCTTGTACCCGCGCTGCTGCAACCAGGCCGGCAGGACCTGCTTCTTCTGCTTCAGGTCCGGATAGAAGTTCCCGAGGACACCGTTGTTGTGCCCGTACTGGCCGGTCAGGAAGCCCGCCCGGGAGGGGCAGCACAGCGGCGTCGTGACCACGTAGTCGCTGAACGAGGTCCCCTCCTCCACCATCCGCGAGTAGAGGTTCGGCATCGCCTCCGGCGACAGCGTCGAGCGTGCCTGGTCGTCGGTCATTACGACGACGATGTTCGGCGCCTTCGACCCCGCCTTCGGCTTCGCCGCGGCGTCCGATCCACCGGCCGCCACGACGATCAGGCCCGCCAGGAGGCAGGCGGCCACGACCGCAGCCGAGCGGCGCAGGACCCCCGATGTCTGTACGGCGAACACGTCCCTTGGGGCTGCAACATCGCACAGGCCGAAAAGTCGCGCCCACCGACGGGAGCGGACGCCCTCCGCCCCTGCTCTAGTGTTGGGCCCATGTCACGCGCCACGATGCACACGAATGCCGGCCCGATCGAGCTCGAGCTCCACGACGAGGACGCTCCGAAGACGGTCGAGAACTTCCGCAAGCTCTCCTCCGAGGGCTTCTACGACGACCTCACCTTCCACCGGGTGATCGCCGACTTCATGATTCAGGGCGGCTGCCCGGAGGGCACCGGGACCGGTGGCCCCGGCTACACGTTCGAGGACGAGTTCAACCAGCACAAGGTCGAGCGGGGAGCGCTCGCCATGGCCAACGCCGGGCCGAACACCAACGGCTCCCAGTTCTTCATCGTCACCACCGAGTCCGCGCCCTGGCTCGACGGCAAGCACACGGTCTTCGGGCGGGTCGTCTCCGGCATGGAGGCGGTCGACGCGATCGAGGGCACCGAGACGGGACCCGGCGACCGGCCGGTCGAACCCCAGGTGATCACCAGCATCGAGCTGGACTAGCGGCGGCCGGCGGCCGGCCGGCGAAGGTGGGTTCGGCTGGAGAGGGGAGGTTGATCGGCCGGCCGGGCCCCTCGTCGAGCTCGGATGCTTATTTCGACCACGTCGTGGTCGTTTTCTGCATCCGAGGCCGGGTGGATGGCAAGAAGCGTCCACTGACTCGTCGGTTCTTGCCACCGACCGCCTGATCGGACCGTTCGCGCCCCTACGGCCGCCGACTTTCCCCTTCCCCAGCCGATACCTCCGTCGCCTGGCCATGCCGTCCGTGCCTCGGACGCCTACGCCGCCCGCCCTGCCGCCAGCTGGCCGCAGGCGGCCTCGATGTCGCGGCCCCGGGTCAGGCGGACCGTGGCGGGGACGCCGTGAGCGATCAGGGTGTCGCGGAAGCCGGCGATCGCCTCCGGCGATGAGCCGGTGAACTCGCCCGGCGTCGGGTTGAAAGGGATCAGGTTGACCTTGAAGGCGTCGTGCGGCTTCAGGACCTCGCTGAGGACGACGGCCTGGTCGGGAGCGTCGTTGACCCCGGCGAGCATCAGGTACTCGATGTAGACGCGGCGGTTGCGGGCCTCGCGCCAGCGCAGGCAGGCTTCGATCACCTCCGGGATCGGATAGCGGTCGTTGACGGGCATCAGGCCGCTGCGCACATCGCCCTCGGCCGCATGGAGGGAGAGTGCGAGGCGGACGCGCGGTCCTTCGGTCGCCAGCCGTTCGATCCCGGGAACCCAGCCGACCGTCGAGATCGTGGTGTGAGCGGTCGAGACGCCGACCGCGGGCAGGCGCTCGCAGGCGGCGAGCACGGCGTCGAGGTTCATCAGCGGCTCGCCCATGCCCATGAAGACGACGTGGTTGACGCTTCCCTGCCGGCGGAAGTGGAGCGCCTGGTCGAGGATCTCGGACTCGGTCAGGTTGCGGCCGAATGCCATCCTCCCCGTCGCGCAGAAGTTGCAGGTCAGCGGGCACCCCGACTGGCTCGAGAGGCAGAGCGAGCGCCGCCCGTCGCGATAGCTCATCAGGACCGCCTCGATCGGGCGCCCGTCCACGGTCTCGAACAATGCCTTTCGCGTCCCGTCGACGGACTTGACCTCACGGACCGGGTCGAGCGTCGAGATCGGGAGGTCCGCATCCAGCTCCTCCCTCAGCGTCTGCGGGAGGTTGGTCATCTCGGCGTAGGTGCGCGCGCCGCCCGCGAGCCACTCCCACACCTGTCCGGCGCGAAACCGCGGCTCCCCGCGGGCGTCGAGGATCTCGTCGAGGCGCTTCAGGTCCACGAACGGGAGTCTGGCATCACGGCTCGCGCCGCTCCCAGAGCTCGACGTAGCCGGCATCCGCGAAGCCGAGGCGCTCGTAGACCGGGGCGCCGGCACGGCTGGCCTGGAGGCTTCCCGTCTTCAGCCCCCGCCCCCGTGCCGACCGCAGCAGCTCGGTGACGATCCAGCCCGCCAGGCCCCTTCCCTGATGCTCGGGCAGCGTGGCGACCGCACTGACCACGGCGTCGTCCTCGCGGTCGAGGACCAGTGCCCCGGCGACCGGCTCGCCGTCGATCAGCGCGAGCAGCGTCTCGTGGGGCAGCTCGGGATCGCGATCCATCGCCGCATTCCACCCCGGCCCATCGATGCCGTAGGCGCGGTCGTTGATCCGGCTCAGGGCGTTCACCCCGCCCGCGGTCAGCTCGACGTCGGCCGGCAAGGGCTGGGCCGGCGGTTTCAGGTCGTCGAGGCCGAGCTCCATGGCCCTCGGCGCACCATCGAGAGCGTGACCGCGAACGGCCAGGAGCTGGGCGCTGCGGCGGTCGTGATCCGGCACCCACACGGTCCAGGCGCGGACGCCCGCCTCCTCGTAGGCGGCGGCGAGCTCGTCGATCACCGGGGCGAGCCGGTCGGACCCCTCGGCGAAGACCGAGTTGAAGATCGACCGCTCGGGCGTCGGCGGCGAGATCGAGGCGATGACGCCGTGGCGCCTGAACACCGAGCAGGAATCCGAGCAGCTGCCGAAGAGCTCGATCTCGATCTCGAGGCCGTCGATTGCGGGACGAGCGACTTCGTCCATCACCCATGGACCGTAGTCGGCGGCCGCTCAGAGGTAAAGCGAAGCTGCCCGGCCCGCGGCGGAGCCGTACGAGCCACCGAAGAGGATCGCGTGCACGAGCAGCGGCTGGATCTGCCACAGCGCCATCCGGTCCTCGTGCCCCGGGGAGAGCGGGGAGACCTCCTCGTAGGCGGCGAGCGTCCGCCCGGACACCGACCCGAACAGGCGCAGCATCGCGAGATCGATCTCGCGGTGGGCGCCGTGCGCGGCCGGATCGATCAGCCACGGGCGCCCATCGGAGGCGGCGTGGACGTTGCCGCTCCAGAGGTCGCCGTGGACCCGCGACGGTTCCTCCCGGGGCCCGGCGAGCTCGTCGAGACACTTCGCGACCGCGTTCACCGCCGCGGCGGCGCGGCGGTCGAGGCGCCCGCCGTCGTACGCGCGCGCGGCAAGGCGATCGATCCGCTCCGCGTAGAGCTCCGGCCAGCAGGGCCCCTCGCCCGCGGGCACCTCGACGCCGCCGAACCGCAGCGGGACGTCGGGCGAGCTCGGGGCCGTCGCGCCGAACGCCGGTGCGCCCGCGCGGTGGATCCGGGCGAGGCCGGCACCGAGGAGCTCCTCACCCCCTCCGTCCAGCCGCCCCTCCTCCACCCATTCGAGGACGAGACCGCGTCCCTCGTCCTCGTCGAAGACCGCCAGCACTGCCGGGACCGGCAGCCCGCCCGCGGGCTCCGCCAGCCATTCGAGCCCGGCCGCCTCGTGCTCGTACTCGCCCGGCTCGGCTCCCGGCCTCGTCTTCAGGAACGCCTCCCTCCCGTCGGCGAGCCGCAGGCGCCAGGCCTCGTTGATGTCACCGCCCGCCACGCGGGCGGCGGCATCGATGGGGGTGCCGAGCGCTCGCGAGGCGGCCGCGATCACCGGCGGCCCGCTCACCCTCCCGCCGTCATCGCCGAGCGGATCTCCGCAATCAGCCCGTCGCAGGCCCGCTCGACCATGTCGAGCACGTCCTCGAAGCCCCGGCTTCCGCCGTAATAGGGATCGGGAACCTCGAGGTCTCCGGCTTCGACCGCGAGCGGATCGAACTCGCGGAGCAGACGCAGCTTCCCCTCAGCCGCGGCGTGGGGAGCGATCGCCCGCATGTCGGCGAGGTTCTGCCGGTCCATCGCCACGATCAGGTCGAAGTCCTCGAAATGGAAGGCCTCGAACCGCTGGGCGCGGCTCTCGAGAGCGATCCCGCGCGCGGCGGCCGCCGACTGCGCGCGCTCGTCGGGCGGGTGCCCGACGTGCCAGCCGCCGGTTCCCGCGCTCTCGACGTCGACGTCCTCCCCGAGTCCCGCCTCCCCGAGCTTGTGGCGGAGGACGCCCTCGGCGGTCGGCGAGCGACAGATGTTCCCGAGGCAGACGAAGAGGATGCGCACGTCAGCGGAGACTAGGGGACGCTGATCCCGCCGCCCGCCGTCGCGCTTCGGGCCCGGCGAGCCGCATCAGAACCTCGATCGCCGAGCGGAACCCGGCGGCGACGGCCCAGCCGGTGCCGGGGACGAGCGGCTCGAGATCGACCTCGTAGGTCACGCGGCAACCGCGGTCCGCGGGCTCGAACCGGAGCACACCGCGATAGGCGCGAACCGGCGCGCCGGAGAGGACCTCGAACTCGAACCGCTCCGGCGGCCGGCTCTCGAGCACCCGTTCGCGGAGCGGCCGTGGACCGCCATGGAGGGCCCGGACGGCGCCGCTGCCGTCGCCGCCGCCCTCCCCGGCGCGTTCCACCTCGACTCGACGGATCGGGGTGTACTCCGGATACCGCCCGCCGTTGGTGAAGACGTCGAATGCGACCTCCGCCGGGACCTCGAACTCGCGGCTGACCGCGAACGAGGTCAACCGAGGAGCCGGGCGTGGGCGGCCTTGCTCATCCGCCGGAACCCGCCCTTGCGCGGATCCCAGTACCAGGAGTCGGGCGGCGTCGCGGGCAGCGGCAGCCCTTCCTCCCTCAGCGGGCCCGTGATCGGCCGGTACCAGGTCGTGAGCGGGATCTCGTCGACGACGCGGACGACCCAGGGGATGCCGCCGTCGCCGAGGTCCTCCAGCGCCGCCTCGACCTCGTGGATGTCGAGGCCGTGCCCCTCGCGAAGCGTGACCGCCGCACAGGGGACCTCGGTCCCGTCCTCCCGGCGGACGCCGTAGGCGACGGCGAGAGCCACCGCGGGCACGTCCCCGAGCGCATCCTGGATCGGCCCGGTGAAGACCACTCCCGAGGCGGCTCGGATCATCGTCGACAGGTGATCGACCAGCCAGAAGTCGCCCTCCTCGTCGACGACGAAGAGATCGCCGGTCTCGAGCCAGGCGTCACCGGGCTCGAAGACGCCGCGGAGAACCCCGTCCCCCATCCCGACCGCATCGTGGCGAACGCGGGCGAGCAACATCCCCGGGTCGGTGCGGGCGCACTCGATCGCGAAGCCGTTGTCGCCGAGGATCAGGCCGCGGCCGAGCGGGTCGTAGGCGGCGACCCGCACCTCCGTGCTGCCGGGCAGCGGACGGCCCTTGCAGCCGGCCTTGCGACCGGTGATGTTGACGAGGACCGCATCGCCCTCGGTCGAGGCGTAGAACTCGAGCACGGTGGCGGGGCTGAAGCGCTCGGAGACGCGCTTCCAGAGGCTGCGCGGCATCCCCGAGCCGATGAACAGGCGGACCGGGTGGTGGCGCTCGCCCGGATTCGGCGGAGCCTCGGCGATCTGCTCCATCATCGCCCAGGTGTAGGAGACGACGGTCGCGCCGTAGCGACGCACCTCGTCCCAGAACGTCGACGGCTCGAACCGCGAGCCCACCGCCAGCCGGGCGCCGCCGGCGACGACGCCGCCGACGCTCATCAGCAGTGCCGACGGGTGGTAGACGGGGCTGGCGCTGTACACGGTGTCGCTGCGGCTGAGCGAGGCCGAGGAGGCGGTGCCGAAGGCGGACAGGGCCCAGCGCCCGTTGGTGATCCGGTTGGCGAGGGTTCGCTCGCCGCTCCCCGTGAACAGGATGAACGCGAGGTCACCCGCGCGCCCGGGGTTCGGCTCGAACCACGCCGGCACCTCGACGGCGTCGGGGTCGATCCGCTCCATGTCGATCAGGCCCCGCGCCAGCTCCCGCTCGCCGCCGCCGCCGCCGAGGACGTAGACCTGCAGGTCGGTGGCCGCCATCGCCGCCTCCCCGTTCTGCGGGTCCGCGACGATCCGGCGGACCCGGCCGAGCTCCGCTTCCCGGGCGGGATCACCGTCGGGGCGCATCAGGACTGCGACGGCCCCGAGCCGGTTGAGGGCGGCGACGACTGTGAGGGCGCTCGGCCGCGTCTGCATGAGCACCCCGACGTGCTCGCCCTGGCGGACGCCGATCTCCAGCAGTCCCCGGACCACGTTGTCGACCCGGCCCTTGACGGCCTCCTGCGTGTGGGCGCGGTCCTCGAACAGGAGCACGACGTCCTCGGGCTCCTCCTCGGCGCGCTCGTCGAGCAGCAGTCCGAGCGAGATCCGGGTTCCCGGGTTGACGCGGCCCAGCCGGTTGAGCTGGTCGAGCTGCCCGGCCGTGTCGCCGACGATCTCCCGCAGCGTCCGGGTCGCGCCCATGGCGGCCCCGGCCAGCGCCTGGACCGTGCCGATCCCGGCTCCGAGTGCGAGCTGTGCGCCGGCGCTGAACCGATCGCGGCCGCTGATGCCGTCGCCGTCCGGGCCCTGAACGTCTTCCTCGATCCGCTCGACCTGCTCCGGCAGCTCGCCCTCGCCGGCGCGCCAGCGCGCCCAGGCGGCCACCGTCGGCCAGGTCGTCTCGACCGCGGTCGTCCCGACGACGAGCCCGAAGTGGCCGGCCGGCAGGGTGACCTCGTAGACGTCGGAGCGCGGTGCCGCCCAGCGCGCGGCTCGGACCGACTTGGCGGGAGCGATCTCGTCGGTCTCGCCGACGAACGCGAGGATCGGGTTCGTCATGTCGGCCAGCGTCACCAGCCGGTCCTCGATCACGAACCCACCGGAGACGAGGCGGTTGTGGACGCCGAACTGGCGGATCACCTCGGCGAGCGCCGGGCCGGGCCAGGCGACCCAGCCCTCGGCCTCGAGGAACCGCCGCTGTCGCTCCCGAGGCAACAGGGCCTCGCGGTCGTGGAGCTGGCGCACGAAGTCGAGGCGCTGCCGCATCGTCTTCGCGGGGTCGAGCAGGCGGAACCCGGTCCGGCTCATCCAGGCGGGGACTCCCGAGTTCGCGAAGACGTTCTCGGCGAGGAACGAGGCGGCGGCGATGGCGGCGTCCTCGGGCAAGCCGAAGCTGAGGGTCCCGCGCGTGTCGACGGGGCTGCCGAATGCGACCACCGAGTCGATCCCCCGCGAACGCCTGTAGGCGGCGACCTGGTAGCAGAACATCCCGCCCTGCGAATAGCCGCCGATGTGGATCCGATCGTGGCCGGTCCGCTCCCGGATCGTGTCGATGGCCTCGTCGATCGCCAGGACGTGGTCGGTCAGCGAGCGCTCGAGGCCGCCCTCTTCCTCCTCCGGGGCGCCGAAGTCGACGACCCAGGGGTCGATGCCGTTGCGGGCGAGGATCTCGACGGCGCTCGTCGACGGCGCGACGTCGTAGATGTCCGCCGCCAGCATCATCGGCGGGACCAGCATCAAAGCCGGCCGGTCCTCGGCGGTCGCGTCCCCGGAGGGCGGGAAGTAACGCCGGAGCCGATAGACGCGATGCTCGGAGACGACCTCGTAGGGCGAGGGCTCCTCCTCGGTCTCGAAGCCGCCGAAGCGGGCGACCTCGAGCGCGTTCTGCGCGGCGTCGGCGAGCCGGCCGGCCGGCGCAGTGATCAGATCGCTGATTATCGACATTGCCACCCCGATGCTCCGGCGCTCGGACGCCGGCGGGAGCGACTCTACCCAGCGCGCGCCTGCAACCGATCTCGCAATAACGGCACCGGCGCATGCCTACCATCGGCGGGTGCTTCGCCGGACCGCCCTCCTCGCCGCGCTCCTGGTCGTGACGGTCCCCGCCGTCGCGGACGCCGGGACCTACCCGCCGCGCGGGAAGGACCTCTACGCGGGCGTCTCGGACGGCGGCTCCAAACAGGACTACTTCGACTTCGCGGGCGCCGTCGGACAGCACGTACCGGTGATGCAGGCCTTCGAGACCTGGAACGCCTGGAACCAGGAGGCGATCAAGCGCTGGAAGCGGACCGAGACCCGCGGGATGCTCAGCATCTCGACCACCGGCTGCTACGAGTGCGAGGGCGTGATCAGCCCGCGGGCGATCCGCCGTGGCGAGGGCGACCGTTACCTGCTGACGGTGAACCGCCGGCTCGCGCAGTGGGGGCGGCCGACCTACATCCGGCTCCTGCCCGAGATGAACGGCCACTGGAACCCCTATTCGGCGTTCGACGCCGACGGTTCTCGGCGCGGACGCTCACACAAGACCGCGCAGTTCCGGAAGGCGTGGAAGCGGGCGGTGATCGTGATCCGCGGCGGCCCGCGGCGCGAGATCAACCACAAGCTGAAGAGCAACCGGATGCCGCCGCTGACCACCGGCCGCAACAGCGCCCACCCCCCGAAGCACATACCGGAGCCGAAGGTCGCCTTCCTCTGGGTCCCGCAGACGTCGGGGTCGCCGGACCGCAGGGGCAACGGGCCTCGCGCCTACTGGCCGGGGGCCAGGTACGTCGACTGGGTCGGGGCCGACATCTACGGCAAGTTCCCGAACTTCGGCGGGCTCAACCGCTTCTACAAGGACTACAAGCGGCTGCCGTTCGTGCTCGGCGAGTGGGGGCCGTGGGACGTCGACCGCCCGGCCTTCACGCGGCACCTGTTCCGCTGGATCCGCAGCCACGGCAGAGCCCGGATGGCGATCTACTACCAGGGGTTCGGACCCGGCAACCCGTTCGAGCTCGGCCACTACCCGCGGAGCAGGAAGGCGCTGCGCAAGGAGCTGAAGGGCAAGCGCTGGGTCAAGCGGGCGCCCGATTCCAGGCGGCCCGGCGGCGGCGGGCACAGCCGCGGCGGCCCCGACGGAATCCCGCCGCCGGCAGAGGTGCGAAGGCTCTTGCGGTAACCGGGATGCGAGACTCGTCCGGTGGAAGCTGATCAGCACGAGCCCCTCGAGCCGGACGTGACCCGGGTCGAAGCGGCGGTCGAGGACCTCGCCGAGGAGCACACCAACTGGATCCCGATCATCGCCTCGATCGGGCTGGCGCTCTCGATCGTGGCGCTCGTCCTGCTCGTCCATCCGCTTCGCCAGGCCGTGACCGACGCGCTGAGCGGAGATACCGCCTCGCTGCGCGAGGACCTGCGCGGGTTCGGCGTCGGCGGAGTCCTGCTCGTGCTCGCCCTCGCGGTCTCGCACGCGATCATCTTCTACCCGGCCGAGATCCTCGACGCGGCCGTCGGCTTCGTCTACGGGTTCTGGCTCGGCCTGCCGCTGGTCATGGCCGGCTGGCTGCTCAACGGCCTCGTCTGCCATCAGATCGGTCGCCACGCGGCCCGCCCGGCGCTCGTGCGCATGTTCGGCGCCGAGCGGTTCGGCCGGTACGAGGGGGTCGTCGAGCGCGGCGGCATCACGCTCCTGCTCGCCTGCCGGATGGTCCCGATCGTCCCGTTCAGCCTGTTCAGCTACGTCGCCGGATCGGCCCGCGTCCCGCTCGGCACCTTCATGTGGACGACCGCCGTGGGGTACCTGCCGCTGACCGCGCTCTTCGTCTACCTGGGCTCGAAGCTGGAGGAACTGTCCCCGAACGACCCCGCGATCTGGATCGGAGCCGTCGGGCTCATCTTCTTCATCCTCGTCACCCGGAGGGTCCTGCCGATGCTGAACGCCTCCCACGAGCCCTCGGCGCCCGAGCCGGAGCCACCGGCCGAGCCGCGGGTCACCGGATCCACCGGGGAGTGATCCCCGGCGCCGTGCAACGCGGATCCTCCCCGGTCCAGGCCCCGCCGGCAGGAGCCGGCGTCGGCGAGCGACCTAGGGAATCGCCGTCCCCTCGGCGGCAACCGCGCCCGCCGCTCCGCCCCGGGTCGGAGCCGCCCCGCCCACATCACGGCTCAGACGGTTGGCGAGGTAGACCGGAACGATCGAGATCAACACGACCAGCACTGCCACCACGTTGACGATCGGGAGCTGGGCGGGGCGGGAGAAGTTCGTGAGGATCCAGATGGGCAGGGTCTGCTCACCCGCCCCGGCGGTGAACGTGGTCACGATGATCTCGTCGAACGAGAGGCCGAAGGCCAGTAGAGCGCCGGCGACGAGCGCCGTCCGCATGCTCGGAAGCGTCACCCGGCGGAACGTGGTCCAAGGCGTCGCTCCCAGGTCCGCAGATGCCTCCTCGAACGACCCCGACACGCGACGGAGGCGAGCGACGACGTTGTTGTAGACGACGACGATGCAGAACGTGGCGTGGCCGACGATGATCGTGAAGAGGCTCAACTCCATGCCGAGGATCTGCGTGAAGCTGGTGTTCAGGGCGACGCCCGTGACGATCCCCGGCAGGGCGATCGGCAGGATCACGAGAAACGAGATGGTCTCGCGTCCGAAGAAGCGATAGCGCGCGACCGCCATCGAAGCGAGCGTCCCGAGGACGATTGCGACCGCTGTCGCCAGAGCCGCGGCCTCGATCGAGAGCAGGAAGGCGTCGCGCGCGCCGCTGTTGTCGAACGCTTCCCCGAACCATTTCGTCGTCAGACCATCAGGCGGCCAGACCTGCGTGTTCGTGGAGTTGAACGCATAGATCAGGATGACCAGCAGCGGCAGGTAGATGAACGCCAGCGTGGCGCCCGACGCGAGCTTGAGCAGGAACTCGTTGCGCCGAGTGAGCCGCATCTCAGACGTGCTCGAATGCGCCCAGCCGGCGGGCGATCAGCAGGTAGATGATCATGATCAGGATCGGCACCACCGAATATGCAGCGGCGAGCGGGAGGTTGGTCGTGATCGTCGACTTGACGACGGTGCCGATGAACTGGGTCGAGCTGACCAGGGTCGGCGCGATGAAGTCGCCGAGGGTGAGCGAGAAGGTGAAGATCGAGCCTGCGACGATCGCCGGGAAGACGAGCGGCCAGATCACTCGCCGGAAGGTCATCCAGGCCTTGGCCCCGAGGTCATCGGAGGCGCTCAGCACCGAGTCCGGGATCCGGTCGAAGCCGGCATAGATCGGAATGATCATGTAGGGCAACCAGATGTAGCTCATCACGAGCCAGACGGCGAGCGTTCCGTAGCCGGGCCCGGACAAGCCGAGGGGATCGAGCGCCCAATTTAGGATCCCCTCTTCGCTGAGGATGGTCCGCCAGGCGAAGGCCTTGACGAGATAGGAAGACCAGAGAGGCACCAGGACGGCGACCACGAGCAGGCTCTGGCGGCTCGGCCTCGCGACCTTCGCCATGTAGAACGCGAGCGGCAGGGCGAGCAACGCATCGGTGACGGTGACGGCCGCCGCGATGCCCACGGTACGCAGTGTCACCGTCCGGTAGACGGAGTCCTCGACGATGGTCTTGAAGTTGTCGAGCGTGAACGACCTCTCGACCTCGCCGCTGAGCTCGCCGAGTGACCAGAAGCTCGCGATCAGCAGGATCGCGAGCGACCCGAGGTAACCGATGACGAGCCAGCCGACCGGCCCGGCGAGCAGGGTGCCGGCCTGAAGGCGCGGGCGACCATGGAAGAGGTCGGCGAGCCTGTGGCCCGCCGACCTCCTCGGCTTCGGGGCTCCCAGCCCCGTCGCTTCCATGGCCGCCCGCTTCCTCCGGCCGTCCTAGCCCTTCACCTCCGTCCAGCCCTGGACCCAATCGTCGTATGTCTTGCACACGTCGCCGCGGTCATCGCCGCAATCGGATACGGGGGTGGTCCAGTAGTAGAGGTCGTCCAGGTACTTCTCGCCGGACGCGTCGTACTTCTCGCAGTGCTTGACATCGGGGAACGGCCCCTTCTTCAGGTACTGCGGCTCGCACGCCTTGCTGTTGGCCGGCGCCTCGCCGAACCACTCGGCCACGTCCGCCTGGACCTGTGGCTCGGTGATGTGATCCATCCACATGTACATGCAGTTCGGATGCTTCGCCTCCGAGCTGATCATCCACGTGTCCGACCAGCCGGTCGATCCCTCCTCGGGAACGGTCGAGGCAACCGGATCGCCTTCGGCCTGCAGCGCCAGGTACTGGTATGGCCAGGTCGTCCCGACCGTCGTGTCGCCGTTCGCGAACGACTGGATCTGCTTGGCGTAGTCCGACCAGTACTCGCCGATGAACTCGCGCTGCTGCTTGAGCAGGTCGATCGCAGCGTTGAACTGATCCTCATCCAGCTCATAGGGGTTGGTGATCCCCAGGTCCGGCTGCGTCGCCATCAGATACAGCGCCGCGTCGGCGATGTAGATCGGGCTGTCGTACGCAGTGACGTGGCCCTTCTGCTTGGCGGCCTCGTTGGGGTCGAAGACGGCCCCCCACGAGTTCGGTGCGGGCTTGACCTGATCGGTGTTCCACATCAGCAGGTTCGCCCCGCGTCCATGCGGAATCCCGTACATCTGCCCGTCGACACTGTTGAACGGCTGGTCTTTCAGCCCCGGGAATATGTCCGCGTAGTTGGAGACCAGATCGGTGTTGACCGGGGCGACATCGCCACCGTCGATCAGCCGCAGCGTCGCGTCACCGGACGCGGAGACCCCGTCGTACTGGCCGGTCCTCATCAGCTGCACCATCTCGTCGGAGGTGTTTCCGATCTTGACGTTGACCTCACAGCCCGTCTGCTTCTCGAAGTCGCTGATCCAGTCGACATCGGGGTCGGTCGAGCCGTTCTCGCAGTAGCTCGGCCAGCAGATCAGATTGAGCTGGCCTTCTCCTTCGCCGACCTCACTCAGCATCTCTCCACCGCCGCTCGTGCTGTCGCTCGAGTCGCTGCCTCCGCATCCGATCGCGAAGGCGGCGATGAAGACGCTCAGGCCTGCCACGGCGAGCCAGGCCCACCGTGCAGAGCGCGCATCGCTACTCATGTTTCCTCCTCTGTTGATTGACCTACCCCCTGCTGCTCAGCGACCGCGACCGTGTGCTCGCGCCGCCAAGCGACCTTGACCCGCTCTCCCCGCATCCCCTCGTCCTCATGCGAAGTCTGTTCGAGGTTCTGTCGCGCCACCTGGAGGCGGTCGCCGCCCTCGAGCTCGATGTGGAACCGCGTCACCATCCCTGCGTAGGAGACGTCGGCGATCCTTCCCTCCTCGACGACCAGGCCCTCGGTCGGATCCCCCGGGGCGAGCAGCCGGACCTTCTCGGGCCGGACGGTGAACGTGCCGCCGTCGCGGTGGATCACGTTCGACACGCCGACGAACCCGGCCACGAACGAGTTGGCCGGGCGCTCGTAGACGCTCTCGGGCTCGCCGACCTGTTCGATCCGGCCCTCGTTGAAGACGGCGATCCGATCGGACATCGTCAGCGCCTCCTCCTGGTCGTGGGTGACGTAGACGAAGGTGATGCCGACCTCGCGCTGGATCTGCTTGAGCTCGATCTGGAGCTGCTCGCGGAGCTTCAGGTCCAGAGCGCCGAGCGGCTCGTCGAGGAGCAGCACGCGAGGCTGATTGACGATCGCCCGGGCGAGGGCGACGCGCTGACGCTGACCGCCGCTGAGCTCGTTCGGCTTGCGATCGTCGTAGCCGGGCAGGCGGACCATCTCGAGCGCCTCCGCGCGACGCTTGCGCCGATCGTCCTTACCGACCTTCGCAACCCGCAGGCCGTACTCGACGTTGTCGCCGACCGTCATGTGCGGGAACAGCGCGTAGTCCTGGAAGACGGTGTTGACGTCGCGGTCGTAGGCGGCCAGATCGGTGACGTCCGTGCCGGCGAGCTCGACGCGTCCCTCGTCGGGCAGCTCGAAGCCGGCGATCATCCTCAGCATGGTCGTCTTGCCGGAGCCGGACGGGCCGAGCATCGTGAAGAACTCACCGCGCCGGATGTCGAGATCGACCCGATCCACCGCGACGACCTCGCCGTAGGTCTTACGGAGCCCGACGAGGTGCACGTCGGGCCTCGAGCCGTTCTCGCTGCTGCTCTCCACGTGCCTCGCCTCCTCTCCCACGCGGCACTCGTCTCTGGACGGACGCGGCGACGCTACCCGAAATCGGCGCCTCCGTGGGGTTCGGCGAGGCACAAGCTCGACCGTGGAGGTCGGCCGGTGCGTACAGAGTCGCGTTCAGCCGGTCGTGCGCCAGAGGACCGGATCGGCGCCGTCGACCCGCTCGGCCTCGCCGAGAACCTCGAGATGGTCGAGGTATGCGAGCGAGAGCTGCAGCGCCCAGGCGGCGGCCGGCCCGCCGAGGTTCTCGGCGCCGAGCATGTGCTCGACCACGCCGTACGGCGTCGTCTCGCCGTCGGCCAGCGCGTCGCGAACGGTGCCGAGCTGCGATTCGACCTCCTTGCGGTAGGCGGCGATCTTCGCGTCGACGTCGCGGAACGTGCGGCCGTGACCCGGCAGGCAGAGGCGGATGTCGAGCTCGTCGACGACGTCGAGCGAGGTGATGAACTCACCGACCGGGTCGGGCGTGTGGCCGTGGTCGTAGAAGAGCGAGATCCGGCCGAGGAGGTGGTCCCCGGAGACCAGCAGGCCGCTCTCGGGCTCGTGGAGGACGACGTGGGACGGCGCGTGGCCCGGGGTCTCGTAGGCGCGGAAGAAGCCGAGGTCGGTGGCGACCTCGACGCCGTCGAGAAGCTCCCGGTCCGGCGGGATCGCCCGGTCGATGTAGGTGCTCTCGCCACGCCGGGCCTCGTACCGCTCGAGGGTGGCGGCGGGCACCCCGCTCTGGCGAGCCACCTCGATCCGGTTGTCGAGCGCGCGGTCGGGGTCCTCGGCCATCGCCCGGACGTGACCCCACGCGGGATGCATCCAGAGCTCGCACCCGGCCGCGTCGACGATGCCCGCGGCGGCGCCGTAGTGGTCGGCGTGCGAGTGGGTGCAGACGACGAGGCGGACGTCGCGGAGCTTCAGCTTCGCCTGCCCGAGCGCGAGCTCGAGCTGATGCAGGCCCTCCTCGCCGCCGATCCCGGTGTCGAAGAGGACGACGCCGTCGCCGCGGGTGACGGCCCACGAGTTGCAGTGCGGAACGCCCGGCCACGGACACGGGAGCCGGAGGCGCCAGACGCCCGGCAGGATCCGCTCGCTGCGGGCGACCTCGTTGCGCCGGTCGGGGCTCATGGCGCCCGAGCCTATCCAGGGCCGGGCCCGGCGCGGGGCGCCGGCCCGCTCAGGCTAGGATCAGGGCATGAGCGTTCCCACCGCCGAGAGCCACACCCGGATCAGCCGCTACGGCATGGTCAACGCCTTCCTCGTCGAGGAGGACGACGGCCTGACCTTGATCGACACCGCGCTCAAGGGCACCGGCAAGAAGATCCTCGCTCAGGCATCCGCCCTCGGCAAACCGATCGTCCGCATCGTCCTCACCCATGCACACGGCGATCACATCGGCTCCCTCGACGAGCTCCACCGGCAGCTTCCCGAAGCCGAGGTCCTGATCAGCTCGCGCGACGCCATCCTGCTGAGCGGGGACAAGACCCTCCAGGAGGGCGAGACCGGCAAGCTCAAGGGCAGCTACCCGGGCGCGAAGACGAAGCCCACGCGCACGATCGAGGGCGGCGATCGGATCGGCTCGCTGGAAGCGATCGCCACCCCCGGGCACACGCCCGGACACCTGGCCTTCCTCGACACCCGGGATCGGACCCTCTATTGCGGCGACGTCTTCTCGACCCTGTTCGGCGTCTACACGACCGCCCGCGCCAACCCGCTCTTCCCGCTCCCCACGATGGCGACCTGGAACAAGGAGCTGGAGCTGGAGAGCGCGATCGAGCTCCGCACCCACGAGCCGTCGGCGATCGCCCCCGGGCACGGGCCGGTCAACATCGACGCCCTCGAGCAGATGGACGACGCGATCGCCAAATCGGCCGAGATCGCGGCTCACAGCTAGGGCCCGGCGGGCGGTCGGTCCGCCGGGGCGACCGGCTCCGCCTTCCAGCGATCGGGATTTTCCCGCTATGTGGGCAATATCCCGATCGGTGGTTTCGCCCGCCACCGTTACGCGCCTCGATTCCGCCCGGCCGGCGTTCCCGCCCGGCCGCTCAGCCCGCCCCCGGCCGGCGCTCGCCCTAGGCCTGTGACGCCGCCGGTCTCGCCTGGACCTGTGTGCGCCGCCAGATCGACCTCGCGGCGGCGAATCCGACGAGCTGCTTGCCGGCCGGGTCCCAGAGCTTGAGCCGGGGGCTGCGCAGGGACCGGCGGAAGTTCAGGACCGGGACCTGGGCAAAGACCTCGTTCTCGTCGTGGGCGCGCTGGAGGTTGTAGTTCGGGATCCGCGCGCTGAGGTGATGGACGTGGTGGAGGCCGATGTTGCCGGTGAAGAACTGCATCGGCTGCGGCAGCTTCAGGTAGCTGCTGCCCTTGAGCGCCGCCTCCGAGTAGTCCCAGGCGTCGCTGTTCTCCCAGTAGACGTCCTCGAACTGGTGCTGGACGAAGAAGAGCCAGACCCCCGCGGTGCCGGCGATGACGACGAGCGGCGCCTCGATCAGCAGGACGGCCTGCCATCCGAAGGCGAGGCACGCGGCGCCGACCATGACGACGACTCCGACGTTCGTCAGCAGGATGCTGTTCCGCAGCGGCCCCGGCTTCGAGCCCGCCCAGATGCGGGGGCCGATCAGCAGCGACCAGATCGGGCCGACGCCGAACATCACCAGCGGATTGCGGAACAGGCGATAGCCGATCCGCGAGCGCCATGGCTTCTCGAAGTACTCGTCGACGGTCCAGGTCGGGACGTCGCCGGTGCCACGGCGATCGAGATCGCCGGCCGAGCCGTGATGGATCGCGTGGTGGTGGCGCCAGTTGGCGAAGCACTGGAAGGTCAGCAGGCCGAAGATGCGGCCGCCCCAGACGTTGGCCCGGCGCGTGGCGAAGAACGAGCCGTGCGTGCAGTCGTGGAAGAGGATGAACGTCCGCAGCAGGAATCCGGCGGCGGGAATCGAGATCAGCAGGACGAGCCAGTAGGAGACGTCGAACGCCGCGTACATCAGCGCCCAGAGAGCAATGAAGGCCACGGGCGCGGTGAGGATGTCGACGATCGAACGGAGTCGATCGGGGCGGGCGTAAGGCGCCATCGCCTCGCGCCAGTAGGGGTCGGTGGAGGTGTCGGTCATTGCGTCGGGGCTCCCGCGGGGGTTGGATCGTCCGGATCGGCTGGCCGCGACTCCCGACGCGACTACCGACAGCATATTCGGCTTTGAGGGGCAAGCGGCCGGCTCCGGACCCGCCCCCGTCCGCGTGGCGAACCCTACATCCGGGACTTTGTACGCGCGGACAAAGGAAGAACCGCACTCTGGCCCTACGGTTCAGGTCAGAACTTTGCGACGATGCACGGACGGCTTTCCCCTGCCCCGGGATGAGCCGCGCAGCCACGAGAAGGAGTCAACAGACACCATGACCATCACCAGGGCCCGCAAGCACAACCTCACCGCCGCCAGCTGGAGCGCGAACGGGGGATCGATCGAGACCGGCGACCTCCGCGATGCCGCCAACCACCCGTTCGGCGCCAACGTCTTCTCTCCCGCCGTCCAGAAGGAGCGGCTGTCGGCTGAGACCTTCGACCGGCTGAACGAGACCCTCGCGTCCGGTGCCGCCCTCGACCCGTCGCTGGCGGACGAGGTCGCGGACGCGATGAAGGAGTGGGCCCTCGAGCACGGGGCCACCCACTACACGCACATGTTCCAGCCGCTGACCGGCCTGACGGCGGAGAAGCACGACTCGTTCTTCGAGCCCGGCGGCGACTCCGACGCGATCGCCGGCTTCTCCGGCAAGGAGCTGATCCAGGGCGAGCCCGACGCCTCGTCGTTCCCGACCGGCGGCATCCGGGCCACGTTCGAGGCCCGCGGCTACACCGCCTGGGATCCGACGAGCCCGGCGTTCCTGCTCGAGAACCCCAACGGCGTCCTGCTCTGCATCCCGACCGCGTTCGCCTCGTGGACCGGCGAGGCGCTCGACGCGAAGATCCCGCTCCTGCGCTCGATGGACGCGCTCTCGAGCTCGGCCGTCAAGGCGCTGCACCTCCTCGGCGACAAGGAGACGCAGCGCGTGTTCACCACCGTCGGCCCCGAGCAGGAGTACTTCCTGATCGACGAGCAGTACTTCTTCGAGCGCCCCGACCTGGTGACCACCGGGCGGACGCTGTTCGGCGCTCAGCCGCCGAAGGGCCACGAGCTCGACGATCACTACTTCGGCTCGATCCCGGAGCGCGTGCTCGCCTGCATGCTCGAGACCGAGCGCGAGCTGGTCAAGCTCGGCGTGCCGGTCAAGACCCGGCACAACGAGGTCGCTCCCGGCCAGTACGAGGTCGCGCCGATCTTCGAGAACTCGAACGTCGGCTCCGACCACCAGCAGCTCACGATGCAGGTCATGCAGAACGTCGCCCGCCGGTACGGGCTCGTCTGCCTGCTGCACGAGAAGCCGTTCGCCGGGGTCAACGGCTCCGGCAAGCACAACAACTGGTCGATGGGCACCGATACGGGCCACAACCTGATGGACCCGGGCGACACGCCGGCGCAGAATGCCAGCTTCCTGTTCTTCTGCACCGCCGTGATCCAGGCGGTCAACAAGCATCAGGGGCTGCTCCGGGCCTCGGTCGCGAACATCGGCCAGGACCACCGCCTCGGGGCGAACGAGGCGCCGCCGGCGATCATCTCGATCTTCCTCGGCGCCGAGCTCGACAAGGCGTTCGAGTCGATCGTCTCGGGTGAGGGCGACGGCGTCACCGAGGATGCGACGCTAGGTCTCGGGACGCCGGTCCTGCCGCCGCTGCCGCTCCACGGCGGCGACCGCAACCGGACCTCGCCGTTCGCGTTCACCGGCAACAAGTTCGAGTTCAGGGCACTCGGTTCGAGCATGTCGCTCGCCTTCCCGAACACGGTCCTGAACACGATCGTCGCCGAGGCGATCGACGAGCTCGCCGGCAGGCTCGAGGAGAAGATCAACTCGGGCGAGGAGATCGGTGCCGCCGTGGCGGACGTCGTCAAGGAGAGCTACTCCGCCAACAAGCAGGTCTGCTTCGGCGGCGACAACTACTCCGAGGAGTGGCACGCCGAGGCCGAGCAGCGGGGGCTCAAGAACCTCCGCACGACGCCGGACGCGCTGCCCGAGGTGGTCGCCGACGACACCGTCGCCGCCTTCGAGAAGTACAACGTGCTCTCGAAGCGCGAGCTCGAGGCTCGGTTCGAGGTCTGGGTCGAGCAGTACGCGGTCCGCGCCAACATCGAGGCCGAGACGGCCCGTGCGATCGCGAAGACGATGCTCCTCCCCGCTGCGATCCGCTACGCGGTCGAGGTCGACGCCGCCGGAGTCGGCGGTGTCTCCTCCGAGCTCGAGCCGCTGATCACGGCGTTCGTCGAGAAGATCGGGGAGCTCGAGCAGGCGAACGTCTACCCGGACGGCATCGAGGGCCTCGAGCTGGCCGAGTACGCCCGCGACAAGCAGCTCGCGAAGATGTCGGAGGTCCGCGAGGTGGCCGACGCGCTCGAGCTGATCGTCGCCGACGATCTCTGGCCGCTGCCGAAGTACTCGGAGATCCTGTTCATCAAGTAGTCGCTTAGTGCGGTAGGCCCCGGCGGGCACGGTCCTGCCGGGGCAACGCGCTTCGCGCGTGCTCGAGTCCCGTCAGGCCCGTACCCGCCGGGGCCTTCTCAACGCTCCAGCAGGCCGGGGCGCTGCCTGGAAAAGGGGTCGCTTGCTTGACCAAGCAGCTCGTGGGCGGAATTCCCCTGACTATCAGGGGTTTTCCGCCCACGAGCCGACCACGGGTCCCCGGCCGCGGGCTCGCCGGCGACCGTGTGCAACCGATCCGGCCGCCCTCGCACACCCTCTCCCCAGCCGGGATAAGCAGCGCTCCGCCGAGAGTACTAGGCCAACTCGAGTGCTCGGAGCCGTCTCCGGCAATGTTGACTCGAACTCAATAGGATCCGGTGCCATGGCCGAACCCGCCGAAGCCGAGCAGCTCAACCCCGACGCGTTCCGGGGGTTCCTCGAGCGCTCCCGCTCCGGCGACGACGGCCCGGTCGTGATGCTCAACCTGCTCGAGTTCAAGCCGGACGGCGGGCGCGAGAAGTACATGGAATACGGCGAGGCGGTGGCGCCGATCCTCGAGGGCGTCGGTGGCAAGCCGGTCTTCACGGCCACCGGCGGCAGGGCCCTGATCGGAGGCGACCGGACCTGGGACCTGGTCCTGCTCGTCCGCTACCCGAGCCGCGCGGCGTTCCTGGAGATGATCGGCTCGCCCGAGTACCAGGCGATCGCGCACCTGCGGACCGAGGCGCTCACCTACTCGGAGCTGCACCCCCTCGACGCCGGCGAGTAGGCGTCAGGCGGCAGCGCCGACGACGCCCGCCTCCGGGGCCGCCCGGTGCCGGTCGGCCCGGTCCCGGCCGTCCTCGAGCGCCTTGCTGAGCTCGCGCATGTAGTCGTCGTAGTCGACTTGAATCGTGTGGCGCTTCGACGCGACATAGCGCTTCCGCATCTTCCTGCGCTTCGCGGCGATGTCAGCCTCCATCTCCGCCCGCGGGGGCAGCTCCAGCCGTCCGCGCAGCGCCTCGGTGATCAGCACCGACTGGCGCTCGGCGATCGGCATGATCGCCCCGAGCGGCTGGACGAGCCCGAGGAAGAACAGGTTCCCGTACTCGGGATGGAACATGAACTTGTAGAGGGGCAGCTCGTTGTCGCGGGCCGAGATGAAGTCCTCGTCGAAGAACGGGAAGGTGATCTTGTAGCCCGTGCAGTAGACGACGAGGTCGGCATGGACCTCACTGCCGTCGGTGAATCGGACCCTGTCCCCCTCGAGGGCGGCGATGTTCGGCTTCGCGGTGATCGCGCCGTGGGCGAGCCGGTCGAGGATGCGGCCGCTGATCGTCGGATGGGCGTGCGCGAACTTGTGGTCGGGCTCGGGCAACCCGTAGTCCTCCATCTTCCCGACGTTCAGCCGGAGGAGCCCGGCCATCAGCGGGAACCGGATCCAGTGCGGCATCCACTCCGCCCCGCCGATCTGGTCGACGGGCTTGCCGAAGATGTACTTCGGGATCACGTAGGCGCCGCGGCGCGCCGCCAGGTAGGTGTTGCGGGAGTGGTAGGAGGCGTCGACGGCGATGTCCATCGCCGAGTTGCCCATGCCGAGGACGACCACGTCCCTGTCGGCGACCTGGGTCTCCTCCTTGTAGTCGTGCGAGTGGATCTGCTCGCCCTCGAAGGTGTCGCTCCCGGGGAACGGCGGCTCGGGCCAGCGCGGGTCCCAGTGATGACCGTTGGCGACGACGACGGCGTCGTAGGTCTCGGTCTCGCCCTCGCTGGTCCGGACCCGCCAGCGCCCGTCGTCGAGCCGCTCGACGTGGTCGACGCCGACCCCGAAGCGGATCTGGTCGCGGAACCCGAAATGATCGACGTAGTCGTCGAAGTAGCGGGCGATGTGGTCGTGGCGCGGGAAGTCCGGATAGGACTTCGGCATCGGGAAGTCGGAGAACTCCATCCGCTCACGCGACGTGTTGATGTGCAGCGACCGGTAGGAGGACGAGATCCCGTTGCGGTTCCGGAAGACCCAGTTGCCGCCGACCCGGTCGCTGAGCTCGTAGCAGTCGAACGGCAGCCCCCGCTCGTGCAGGGCCTTCGCGGCGGCGATCCCGCTCGAGCCGGCGCCGATCAGGCAGGTTCTCGGGTTCTTCTCGACGGTCATCTCCAGCGCTCCGGAAACGGAGGTTATCCATCCGAGGGTCTGCAACGATGGCGAGGTGAACAGACCCACCAGCGCCGCCCGCGGCGCCATCGCCCTCTCCGTCCTCACCGCCCTCCTCGCCTTCGCGGCGCCGGCATCGGCCGGCTTCTCGCCGGGCGCGAAGACGCTCGGGGACCCGATCATCCCGCAGGTCGGCAACGGTGGCTACGACGTCAAGAAGTACGAGATCGATCTCAGCTACGACCCGGTCACGAACCGCTTCCTCGCCGGCACGAAGACGCTGATCGTGGCGAAGGCGACCCAGGGCCTCTCCCGGTTCAGCCTCGACTTCCAGCGCGACCTGGCGATCGACGGCGTCGAGGTCGACGGCGCCGACGCGTCGTACTCCCGGGCCGACGCCAAGCCGAAGCTCAGCAGCAACCCCGAGGTCACCCAGCCGGCGAAGCTGACGATCAAGCCGCCGACCGGTCTCGCGCGGGGCTCGAAGTTCTCGGTCGTGGTCGCCTACCACGGTGAGCCGAAGGCGATCGTCGATGCCGACACGTCGTTCGAAGGATGGGTGCAGGCGTGCTCGTCCCCCGGCGACTGCGACGGCTCGTTCACGGTGAACGAGCCGATCGGCGCTCAGAGCTGGTTTCCGGCCAACAACCATCCCTCCGACAAGGCCAAGCTGCGGCTGGCGACGACCGCGCCGGCCGCCTACACGGCGATCGGCTCGGGCAAGCAGGTCTCCCGGGTCGACAACGGCGACGGCACCGCGACGACCACCTGGGCCGAGAACAAGCCGATGGCGACCTACCTCGCGACCGGCACCGTCGGCCGCTTCGACGTCGAGCAGGGGACGATGACCGACCACACCGACGGCACGGAGATTCCGACGTTCACGGCGATCGACAGCGCCGGGCCGCAGCAGCGCAAGGACGAGGTGGCGACCGCCGCCATGAGGATCCCGGAGATGGTCAACTTCCTCGCCCGCAAGTTCGGCTCCTACCCGTTCGAGACGGTCGGGCTGGTGGCCGACTGGGTGCCGGCGGTCGGCTACGCGCTCGAGAACCAGACCAAGCCGCACTTCTCGGGCGACGAGGAGGGCCCGCAGGTGGACGATTCGACCCTCGCCCACGAGCTCTCCCACCAGTGGATGGGAGACAGCATCTCGCCCGCCAACTGGAGCACGATCTGGTTCAACGAGGGCTGGGCGACGTTCTCGGAGGTGCTGTTCGACAACAAGGTCGATGGCGCCGAGATGACTCCGCGCAAGTTCTTCAAGGCGGTGTACGAGATCAAGCCGAAGTACTGGAAGATCGCTCCGGCGAAGCTCGACGGTGACCCGGCCAACCTGTTCGACGGGGTCGCCGTCTACAACCGCCCGGGGGCGATGCTCGAGGGCCTGCGGGAGATCATCGGCAACAAGCGCTTCTTCGCCTTCGCGCACGACCTCAACGACCGTCACGGCTACGGGAACATCAGCCGCGGCGAGTTCGTCGGCGAGGCGAAGCGGGCGAGCGGCCTGCACGGCGGGAAGCTGAAGCGGCTGGGCAGGTACCTGCGGCAGTGGCTGCTGTGGCAGAAGCGTCCGCACCTGACCCCGAGCGATTTCTGAGCACCGACAGGAGAGGATCCCGATGACCGAGAAGTCCCAGTTCGACGCCGAGGAGTGGGAGCGGATCACCCGCGCCCCCGCGATCGCGGCCATGTACGTGATCACCTCCGAGAAGGGCGGCGCGCTGCGCGAGAGCATGGCCGTCGGCAAGGTCTACGCCGAGGCGCGGGAGGACACGACCGGCTCGGCGCTGGTCGACGAGATCGTGGCCGGGATCAACTCCGTGTCGCCGAACGAGTTCTCCAGCAAGGAGGAGTTCCGCACCGAGGCCGTCGGCGAGATCCGACGCGCGAAGGAGACGCTCGCGGCGAAGGCCGATGCGGAGGAGGTCTCGACCTTTCGCGACTTCATCCTCACGGTCGTCCAGCGGGTCGCAGAGGCGGACAAGAGCGGCGGCTTCCTCGGGATCGGCGGCGAGCGGGTGACCGCACACGAGACCGCAGCGATCGAGGAGATCCGCGCGGCGCTGGGCTGAGCTTGCGGTCCTGAGGCGGCGGGCCGCGCTCGCCCCTCTAGACCGGGCCCGGGGCTGCCGGCGTCCGCGCGATCGACAGCGCCGCGGTCAGCAGCACGGCCGAGGGCGGGAAGCGGACCTCGCCGGTCTCCTCCTCGGCCAGCTCTCCGGCGCGGGCGATCAGCGTGTGGATCCCGTCCAGGAGGGGCCTCGCCTCGTCGTCGCCGCCCGCATCGCAGGCGAGGCGGGCCAGCGAGACCGGCTCGGTCGGCTCGTTCCCGGTGACGACCTGGGAGACGGCGCCGACGAGGTGGTCGACGACCCGCTCGAGGTGGGGGCTGATCGGCGTCGCCTCGCCGGGCGGCCGCCCGTGCTGCTCGAGATCCTCGCCGGCGAGGACACGCTCGATCTGGCCCCCCGCGATCGAGCGCAGAGCGTCCGCTCCGACGCCGGCCTGGAGGGCGAACCGCAGGTGCGTGACGGCCGAGTTCATCGGCCGGCCGTAGGGCGAATCGCTGGCCCAGACGATCTGGCCGGAGGGAATCAGCTTGAACATCGCCATCATGTCGCCGGGGCTCCACCAGGCCGTGTCCACGAGCAGGTTCGGATGGTCCGGCATCTCCGACCAGATCCAGGCGAGGTCGGAGACGGCCGCATGGGCGAGGATCAGGCGCGCGTCCGGATAGCGGCGGGTGAGCGTGACCGCGTTCTCGCCCAACGCCGGGATTCCCCGGCCGGCGTGGATCAGGATCGGCCGCCGTCGCTCGTGCGCCAGGGCGAAGAGGTCCTCGACCGCCGGCTCCTCGAGGGTGAAGCCCTCGGCTCGGGGGTGGAGCTTGATCCCGAGCGCCCCGGCATCGAGGCAGCGCGTCGCCTCGGCGAGCGCGTCGGCGCGTGGATCGACCCGGCAGAAGGCGACGATGCGGTCCGGTGCGCCCGCCGCCGCGGCGAGGGCACGGTCGTTCGGCTCCGGGTAGCCGCCGGGCTCGTGCATCGGGAAGGTGACCGCGCGCGCGCCGAGAGGATCGAGCGCGTCGATGAGCTCGTCGGGCTCCTGGCGATAGCCGTCGGGGTCGTTGCGGCCGATGTGGGTGTGGGCGTCGTAGAGGACCTGATCACCGAGCAGCCCGCGGATCGGCGTCCACCAGGGCGCGAGCGCACGATCGATCGGCTCCATGCTCGCGGCGCTAGGCATCGATCGCCCCTGCCATCCGGTCGACGGCCTCGCCGACGAGGGCGGGAGAGGTCCCGGCGTTGAGGCGGATGTGGCCCTCCCCGCCCCTACCGAACATCGGGCCCGAGCTGAACGCGACCAGGCCGCGCTCGAGGATCGGCGCTGCGGGGTCGGCTCCGAGCTCGTAGGCGGAGAGATCGATCCAGGCGAGGTATCCGGCGCGCGGCGGCGTGTAGCCGGCACCCGGCAGCCGTTCGGCGAGGAGCTCGCCGAGCAGCGTGCGATTGCCGTCGAGGACGGCGAGGACGCCGTCGAGCCACTCGTCGCCGTGGCGGTAGGCGGCCTCGGACCCGATGGCGCCGAGATGCCCGCAGTGCCGCGCCGAGAACGGCAGCTCGGCGACCGCGGAGCGGGCGGGCTCAGCGGCGGTGACGATCTGTGCGCACCCGAGACCGGCGAGGTTGAAGGCCTTCGAGGCTGAGACGAGCGCGATCCCCCGGGCTGCGGCGCCGGACGACACGGTCAGGAACGGGACGTGCTCGGCGCCGGGAAGCGTGAGCGGAGCGTGGATCTCGTCGGCCAGGATCCATGCGTCGTGGCGCGAGGCGATCGCCGCAAGCGCCTCGAGCTCGTCCCGGCCGGCGACGGCGCCCGTGGGGTTGTGCGGGTTGCAGAGGAGCATCGCGCGCGCTCCGGCCGCGAACGCGGCCTCGATTCCCGCGAGGTCGAGCTCGCGGCCGCCGGCGAGCGGCACCTCGGCTACCCGGCAGCCGGCCTCGGGCACGAGGCTGAAGAACGGGTGGTAGACGGGCGGTGTCACGACCACTCCGGCGCCGGGCTCGAGCAGCAGGCGCAGGAGATCGCGAAGGCCGGCGACGACGTCGTTGCACGGCACGACCTGCTCGGGATCGGGCGCCCAGCCCTGGCGGCGGCCGAGAAAGCCCGCAAGCGCGGCGGCGAGGCCCGAGCCGGCCGGGTTGGCGTAGCCCGTGTCGCTGCGCGCGATCGCGTCGGTGAGCGCCTCCCGAACCGGTTCGGCGAGGGGGAAGTCCATCTCGGCGACCCACGACGGGAGCACGTCGGCCCCGTACTGCGTCCACTTCGCGCTGCGCCGCTCGCGGAGCTCGGAGAGCCGGAGCTCGGTCAGCTGCGCCGGCACGCTCGTGCTCAGGCCGGCACCCCGCCGGCCCTGGGCTCGAGCGCGTACGCCTCCGCGAGGAGCTCGTAGGAGCGCCGCCGGTCGCCGGCGTCGTGCACGTTGGTCATCGCCATCAGCTCGTCGGCGCCGCTGCGCGTCATCAGCTCGTCGATCCGGTCGCGGACGGTGATCGGTGAGCCGACGATCATCCGCCCGGGACGGCCCGGCGGCCGGTGCTGGGGTCCTTCCTCCGCGAGCGCGTCCTCGACCGTCGGAAGCGCGGTCGGCCGGCCGGCGCGGAGGCGGCGGAATGCGACGCGGGAGGGGGCCGCGAGCCGATCAGCCGTCTCGTCGTCCTCGGCGACGACGACCGCGTGCGAGACGATCGCGTAGGGCTCCGCGAACAGTTCCGAGGGCTGGAACTCGTCCCGGTAGAGCCGCAGTGCGTCGACCGCCAGCTCGGGGTTGATCTGCCCGGCGAACGCGAATCCGAGGCCGGCCGATGCCGCGAGCCGGGCGGAGTAATCGCTCGAGCCGAGCAGGTAGATCGGCGGCAGGGGCGCTTCGAACGGGGCCGCCCTGACGTGGCTGAACGCGTGCCCGTCGGGCCACGGCCGGACGCCGGCGAAGGCGAGGAGCTCACCGAGCTGCTCGGGCAGGTCGTTCGCGGCCATCGCCTCGCGGCTGCGCCGGAGGGCGTAGGCGGTCATCTGGTCGGTTCCGGGCGCCCGCCCGATTCCGAGGTCGATCCGGTCTCCGAACAGGGCCGAGAGGACCTTGAACTGCTCCGCCACCCGCAGCGGGCTGTGGTTCGGGAGCATCACCCCGCCGGAGCCGACGCGGATGCCCTCGGTCGCGGCTGCGACCTGCCCGATCATCAGCTCGGGTGAGGAGCTGGCGACCATGGCGCCCCCGTGGTGCTCGGCGAGCCAGTAGCGCTCGTAGCCGAGCCGGTCGGCGTGCCGGGCGAGCTCGATCGTGTCCCGCAGCGCCTGGGACTCGGTCGAGCCGGCGGCGACGGGCGAGAGATCGAGGACCGAGATCGGCGGCATCCGGCCAAGTTACCGAGTCGTCTCGATCCGTCCGCGGGCCGGCGAGAGGGGTCCGGGCCGGCACGGACCCGGGCTAGTCGGCAACCCGGGCAGGAGCGGGCGGAGGACCATTGGGCGTGATTTCGCCCGTATCCGGGCGTGATCCCGCCCACTGCGGGTGCCGGCTCAGACCCCGCTTCGGGCGTCGCCCCCCATGTGCCGCCGGTGGAGCGCCAGCCCGAGCAGCCCGAGCGGCAGCGGCAGCCAGTAAGTGAAGAGCCGGTAGAGGAACGTCGCCAGGACTGCGTCGCCGGCTCCGACGCCGGCGAGGGCGAGAAGGGCGGTGAGGCCGGTCTCGACGAAGCCGAGCCCGCCCGGCGTGACCGGGATCTGGGCGAGGACCTGGGCGACGCAGAAGGCCAGCAGGACCAGGCCGGGCGCCGGGTGCGCGCCGACGGCGGCGAGCGAGGCGAGGAGGATCGCGTAGTCGAACGCCCACCTCCCGACGGTGGCGAGCACGGCCTTCGGCCAATCGTCGCCGAGCGCGCCGAGGATGCGGTCGCGCTCGTGCTTGACGCGCTCCGGCAGGTGGTCGGTCGGCGGCGAATGCCGGCGGAGGCGGTTGCGGATCCGCTCGACGAAGGCCGTGACCCGGTGCAGCGGCGTGTCGGCGGCGAGCAGCATCGTCGCGATCCCGGTCAGGAGCAGGAACACGATCACGCTGATCACCGCGGCCTCGAGCAGATCGCGGTCGACGGTCGTCCCGAGCAGCGCCGGCAGGGCGAGGACCGGGAGGCCGAGGACGACCGCGAAGGTCAGCAGGTTCACCGCGGTGATGCCGGCGACCGCCCTTCCCCGCGCCACCCCCCGCTCGACGAGCATCCGGTACTGGAGGGCTGCTCCCATTGCGCCACCGCCGGGAGCGATCTTGGCGAGAGCGTTGCCGGCGAGCTGCGAGTCGATCACGGCCGACCACGGCGACCGCGGGATCGTCAGCCGCTGCAGGATCCAGATGCAGCCGAGCGAGAACAGCTGCAGCAGGGCCAGCAGCGGGAACCAGAGCAGCGAGATCTCGCTCAGGCTCTGCCACGAGCCGAGCACGTCGATCAGGCTCGGTGCGACGAGATAGAGCGAGACGCCGGTGACGAGCAGCCAGAACGCGGTCCGGCGGATGCTCGGTCCGCGCGACGCGGCCTCCGCCTCGCCGCGGGCGATCTCGGTCTCGGCGTCGGTGCGGGCGTCGATGGCCCGCTCGATGCGGTCGCCGAGCGACTCGCGGTGCGGCGGGTCGGGGACCGTGCTCAAGCCCGAGAGGGGTCGGGACCCAGCGTCACGAGCCCGGCCGCGAAGACCGCGAGCGCCGATTCGACGAGGGCCTCACGGTCGGCGTCGGGGCGTTCCAGCGACGCGAGTATCGCCCCCTCCAGCCAGCCGACCCAGCCACGCAGGACGGCGCGCACGTCGGCGCGCTCGACGTCGAGCCCCACCGTCTCGGCGATCAGGCCGATCCCGTCCCACCGCTGTGCCTCGATCCGGTCGAAGACCTCCCGGAACCCTCCCCCGCCCGCCATCAGCGAGCGGTAGCCCGCGGGGTGCGCGATCGCGTCGTCGTAGTAGGAGGCGATCGCGTGGCGGAGCCGCTCCCGCGGCGGCAGATCGGCCGGGGCGCTGCGGGAGCGCTCCTGGAAGCCGCTGAGGAGCGGCTCCAGCGATGCGATGTAGAGGTCCTTCTTGGATCCGAAGTACTGGAAGACGAGCCCGTGCGAGACACCGGCCAGATCGGCGATCTCGTCGACGGACACGTCCTCGTAGTCGCGTGCGAGCAACTGCCCGAGCGCGATCTCGAGCAGCTGCTCGCGCCGCCGCAGGGCGCGTTCGCTTGTCAGCGGCCGTCGCGTCAAGATGCCGGCGAGTCTAGCCCCGGCCTCGTTCGCCGTATGCGATGGTGCCGGGCCGATGGCGGCGATCGAGTTGCAGGGAGTGGTCAAGACGTTCGGGCCGATCCGGGCCGTCGACGGCCTCGATCTCGACGTCGCGGAGGGCATCTGCCTCGGCCTGCTGGGACCCAACGGAGCCGGGAAGTCGACCACGATGCGGCTCCTGACCGGGCAGGCGATCGCGGACTCGGGGAGCCTGCGCGTGCTCGGGTACGAGCTGCCACGCGAGTCGAAGGAGGCACGGGCCCGGATGGGCGTCGTCCCGCAGCTCGACAACCTCGACATCGACGTCACCGTCGAGGAGAACCTCAAGGTCTTCGCCCGCCTCTACCGGGTCGGCGACATCGAGGCCGCGGTCGATCGGGCCCTCGCGCTCGCCCGCCTCGCCGACCGCCGCCATGACGCGGTCGATGAGCTCTCGGGCGGGATGCGTCGCCGGCTGCTCGTCGCGCGCGGCCTCGTCCACAGCCCGCGGCTCGTCCTCCTCGATGAGCCCACGGTCGGGCTCGACCCCCAGATCCGAGCCGAGATCTGGACGCTGATCGAGGCTTTGCGGGCGGAGGGAACGACGATCCTGATGTCGACGCACTACATCGAGGAGGCCGAGCGGCTGGCCGACGAGGTCGCGCTGATGGCGAGCGGGCGGGTCATCGCCCGCGGCCGGCCGAACGACCTGATCGCCGAGCACGCGGGCCGGCGGACGGCCGAGTACTACGCGCCGCCCGAGCGCCGGGCCGAGGTGCGCGCCGCCGCTGAGGACGCGGGACTGCCGGTCCGCTCGGCGGGCCCGGCGGTCGTGATCGTGGGATGCGAGCGAGCACCGGACGGCCTCGTGCCCGACGAGGCGATCACCCGGCCGAGCTCGCTCGAGGACGTGTTCGTGGTGCTGACGGGAGAGGAGCTCGAATGAGACGGATAGAGCCGGCGGCGGTCCTCGGCGTGATGAGCCGGGAGGTCGCGAACTTCAGGACGTTCTGGCGCAGCACGACCTTCTCGAGCCTGATGGAGCCGATGATCTACCTGCTCGCATTCGGGCTCGGGCTCGGGACCACCCTCGTGACGCAGGTCGACGGTGTCGACTACGTCGAGTTCGTCGGCACCGGCATGGTCGCGACCGCCGTCGTCTTCTCCAGCGCACTGCCGGCGATGTTCGGCACGTTCGTCAAGCACCGCTTCCAGCGGACCTACGACGCGATCCTGGCGGCGCCGGTCGACGTCGAGGAGCTGGTCAGCGGCGAGATGCTCTGGATCGGGCTTCGCGCCGGGATCTTCGGCACGTTCCCGCTGCTGGTCACGATGGCATTCGGGCTCGACCCGGCGCCGGCGATGGTCCTCGTCCCGTTCTTCTGCTTCGTCACGGCGCTCGCCTTCGCCGGGTTCGGGATCGCGGTGGCGGGGAGCGTCGCGAAGATCGACCAGTTCAACTACGTGACGACGCTCGTGATCACCCCGATGTTCCTCCTCGCCGGCACCTTCTTCCCGATCGAGGGCCTGCCCGAGTGGGCGCAGGTGCTCTCGCAGTTCAACCCGCTGCACCAGCTGGTCGTGCTGGTCCGCAGCGCCTCGTTCGGGTTCGACGCCTACGACCCGGTGCGGCTCGCGGCGCTCGTCGTCCTGGCCTTCGCGATGTGGAGGCTCGCCATCGACCGCCTCCGGCGCCGGCTGATCGACTAGCGGCCGGCGCAGCTGACGCAGAGGGCGCTCTCGGGGACGCTCCGCAGGCGCCCGGCGGGAATCCGGGCTCCGCACTCGTCGCAGACGCCGTAGCTCCCCTCGGCGAGCTTGGCGAGCGCACGCTGCAGCCGCGCCTCGATCGCCTCGAGCCGGTCGGCGACGCCCACGTCGGTGAGGCGCCCGATCGCCTCCGTCGTCCCGTCGCCGATCCGCTTCCCGAAGCCGATGCCGGAGCCGCGCTCCGGCGGCGCCTTCAGCGCCGCGAGCCGCGCCCGGACCTCGCCGAGCCGCGCCCGGAGGTCCGCCTCCACCTCGGCGAGGTCCACCTGCTCCGGTTCCGGCACCACGATGGTTCATCCTCCCGCAGATCCGCCTCGCCCGTCGCCGCAAGCCCACCCCCGCCCGTCCCCGCCGCCGCCCGTTGCGGCGGCCGGCCGGCTATTTCGAGGTCGCGGGCGTGGACCTCGCCGCCGAGCTCACCAGGCTCTCCCGCCTCGATGCCCTCGGCGGGCCGGCCGGGGCGCTCGCCTCCCATCCGCCCGAGCTGACGGTGCGGCGTCCCGCGCGGAGACCGCGACGGCGGCTCGGCTTCGCGGTCCCGGCGGAGAACCGGATCTCGGTGACGGCCTATCCCGGCATCGGCCGGGGCGACGTCCTCGAGACCCTGCTGCACGAGCTGGTCCACATCGCGGTCGGGCCGGCGGCCGAGGGGCGGCGCTGGCACGGCCGCGAGTTCACCGCCGCCCTGCGCGCCGCGATGGCCGAGGCCTACGACCTCACGGGCGTAACCGCCCCCAGCAGCTACCACGGCGCCTACGCGCGGGCGATCGACGGGCACCGGCAGACCGAGGCCGCCTAGCGGCGGAGCGGAGACGAAGCGGCTGCCGGCGGATCGGTAGGTTGCGGGCGATGGCCGACCCGCTGCTCGTCGTCGACACCCCGTCGATGCTCTATCGCGCCTTCTTCGCGCTGCCGAAGACGATCAAGGGCACCGACGGCCGGCCGGTCAACGCGCTGCTCGGGACCGCGAACCTCGTGCTCCGGGAAGTGGCCGAGTACGGGCCGCGCGCGGTCGTGCTCTGCTTCGGCGCCGAGGCCGCGCACTACCGCGTCGAGCTCTACTCCGGCTACCACGCCGACCGGCCCGAGATGCCCGACCTGCTGGAGACGCAGTGGGCCGCCAGCCACGACTTCTTCTCGTCGTTCGGCTGGCAGATCGCCGGGCACGAGACCCTCGAGGCCGACGACCTGCTCGGATCGCTCGCCGAGGCCGAGACCGCAGCCGGCGGGACGACGCTGATCATGACCGGCGATCGCGACATGTTCCAATGCGCGAACGACTCGGTGACGATCCTCTATCCGGCGAAGGGCGTGCAGGGCATGGAGAGGATCGGCCCCGCCGAGGTGCGCAAGCGATACGGCATCGAGCCCGAGCAGGTTCCCGACTTCATCGCCCTCCGCGGCGACCCCTCCGACGGGATCCCGGGCGCCAGGGGCATCGGCGAGAAGACGGCGGCCGAGCTGCTCCGCCGGTACGGCGACCTCGACGGCGTCCTCGACCACGCGATCGAGCAGAGCACGCCGCGGATCCGGGGGGTCCTGCGCGACGATCGCGATGCGCTGCTCTCCTACCGGGAGATGGCCAGGCTCCAGGACGCCGGCGTCACGAGGCCGCCCGACTCACCGACCGACTGGGCTGCGGCTGCCGCGGCGGCCGAGCGATTCGGGATGAACCGCCTCGCCGAGCGCCTCCGGGAGGCGGCGGATTAGCAGGGCGGGCCGGCGCTCAGCCGAGGAAGCCGGCCATCGCCTCGTGCGTCGTCTCCGGCCGCTCGAGCTGAGGGACGTGTCCGCAGTCGAGCTCGAGGTGCACCGCACCGGGCAGGGCGCGCTCGACGTGCCGCATGAAGGTGATCGGGACGAGGATGTCCTCGCGGCCCCAGACGAACATCGAATCGGGCTCGAGCTTCTTCAGCCGGGTCCAGAAGCCGGCCTCCCCGTACGGCTCCTCGCGGTAGATGTTGCGCGCGCACTCATAGAAGGCGTAGCGCCCCGCCGGGGTCAGATAGGAGCGCAGGAACTCGTCGATGCCGGCAGCGGTCCAGCCGCGATCGCCGCCCGGAACGAGGCGGCGGACGACCGGCTCGACCAGCATCCTCGGAGTCGGCTGCAGGTAGCCGAGCCGCGGCAGCGGAACCTGCAGCGCCCACTTCCAGCGGCGCTCCTTCAGCCAGGCGAGCGACGGGGCGAGGAGCACCAGGTTCTCGACCCGGCCGGAATCTCTCAGACCGATCTCGAGTGCGATCCGGCCGCCCATGCTGTTGCCGGCGAAGCTCGCGGTGTCGTAGCCGAGGGCATCGGCGAAGCCGCGAACGACCTCGGAGTACCAGGGTGCGTCGTAAGGGGCGGCGTGAGGCTTGTCGGAGTCGCCGAAGCCGGGGAGGTCGAGGGCGATTACGCGATGACCCGCCGGCGCCAGCGCCGCCAGCGTCGGCAGGAAGGACGCCTTGGTCCCCCCGAGGCCGTGGATGCAGATCAGCGGTGGTCCCTCCCCGGCTTCGCAGAAGGCGATCTCGTGGTCGCCCGTGCGGACCCGGCCGAACCGGAGGCGGCCGGGCTCGTCGGAGCCGCTGGTCGCGGCGAGCAGGCCGACGCCGAGATGGAGGTCGTCGCGAACCCGCAGCCGCCCGCGGCGAAAGGCATCCATCCCGCCGGCCACGTCATCGGCGATCGCCGCCCAGGTACGGCGGTCGGCGACGATGCGAGCGTCGGCATCTCCCGCCGCAGGCTCGATCCGGGCTTCGGGAAGATCGATGACGACATCGACGTCCTCGCCGTCCACGACCTCCATCCGGATCCGGGCCGAACCCTCCGGCAGGTCGATGTATTCGGGATCGAACCGGGCGACCATCGACTCGATGGCGACGGCCGGGCTGCCCCGCTCGGCGGTGGCGCTGCTCATCGAGGCAAAGGCTACCCGCAGAGGGACACGGCAACCCGGGCCGTGACCTCGCTCACTCCGGCCCCGCGTCCGGCTTCCAGGTGTTTGCGACGAGATTCCACGGCTCGATCCGCCGCGAGGCGACCAGGCCCGCACGCACGTAGGGGTCGGCCGCGGCGAACGCCTCCGCCTCGGCGGCGGGCTCGGCGTCGGACTCGAACGCGAAGACGCCACCACTTGGCGGATCACCGACCGCCCCGGCGACGACGAGCCCTCGTCGGGCCGAGAACTCGCGGATGTGGGCCAGGTGGGCGTCGCGATGGGGCGCGCGTCGCTCGAGGATGTCCTCCACGTAATCGTAGGTCAGCAGGCAGACCGGCACGCCCCGGAGTCTCCCCGATCAGCCGTCCGGGCGCGACCCGCAACCGTGCAGACGCGAACCGTGCCCGTGGCCCGCGATCGCCGGGAACGCTAGCGTCAGGCCCGATGGATCGAGAACCCGGATGGATCGCGAGGGCGACCGACGGCGGCGCAGCCGGGCCGCCGTCGCTGCTCAACACCGTCGGGGGTTGGCTCGGGATCGCCGAGGCGACCCTGCCCTTCATCGCGTTCACGATCGTCTGGACGGCAACCGGTCGCGACATCCTCGTCGGCGGGATCGTCGCGGTGGCGATCAGCGCGACACTGGCGGCGGCGCGGATCGCCCGCAGGCAGACGACCCAGTTCGCGCTGTCCGGAGTCATCGGCGTCGCGTTCGGAGCGTTCGTCGCCTCGCGGACGGGCCGGGCCGAGGATTTCTTCCTTCCCGGAATCCTGATCAACGCCGGCTCGGCCACGGTCTATCTCGTCTCGATCGCGATCAGGAGGCCCCTGATCGGGTTGCTCGTCTCGACCGTCACCGGGGAGGGCCGCGCCTGGTACCGCGACCCGACGCGGCGCCGCGCCTACACGAAGGCGAGCTGGATCTGGGTCGGCCTGTTCGCGTTCCGGCTGTCGATCCAGCTCCCGCTCTACCTGTCGGGGCTGGTCGGGCCGCTCGCGGTCGCGCGGGTCGTGACCGGCATCCCGCTGTTCGCGCTCGGCGTCTGGCTCACCTACCTGCTCCTGCGCAGCACCCTGCCGGACCTGCGGGCACGGACCGGGGCAAGCGCTCCTTGACGACCAGGGCATGGGCGTCGTTCGCGGCGATCTCGGTGCTCTGGGGCATCCCCTACCTGTTCATCAGCGTCGCCGTCGACCACGGCATCTCCCCCGCTTTCCTCGCTTTCTCCCGCGTCCTGCTCGGGGCCCTGGTGCTGGTTCCGATCGCCTGGCGCCTCGGCCTGCTGCCGTCCCTGCGGCAGCACCGCGGCTGGCTGGCCGTCTATGCACTCATCGAGATCGCGATCCCGTTCCCGCTGATCGCCTTCGGGGAGAAGCACGTCTCCTCCTCGGTAGCGGCGATCCTGATCGCGGCCTCCCCCCTGATCGTCGCCGTGCTCGCCCGCGCGTTCGATCACAGCGAACGCGTCGGCGGCCGTCGCCTCGCGGGGCTAGGGCTCGGCTTCGCCGGGGTCGTCGCCCTGGT
>JAGQUO010000057.1 GCA_020438445.1 Solirubrobacterales bacterium | reverse complement strand
ACGACGCGCCAGCCGTGCCGCTCCACCCGGAGCTCGCCCGGCTCGGGGTCGGGCAGGTCGATGGACCAGTCGCCGTCGGCGGAGACGGCCCTCACGGCCGCGGCGATGATCCCGGCCGCCTCGACCAGCTGCTCGGGCTCGTGACCGGCCACGACCGTGAGGCGCAGGCGCGAGGTCCCCTCCGGAACGGTCGGCGGCCGGATCGCCTGTGCATAGACGCCGGCGTCGAGCGCCCGGCGGCAGACCGCGATCGCACGGTCGGGATCGCCGATCCGGAGCGGCATGATCTGGGCGCCCGCTCCTCCCGGCTCGAGGCCCGAGGCCGACAGCGCGGCTCGCAGGGTCGAAGCGTTCTCGCGCAGACGGGCGATCCGCTCCGGCTCGGATTCGAGGATCGCGAGGGCGGCGTCGGCGGCGGCGACGACGGCCGGGGGGAGCCCGGTCGAGAAGATGAACGGCCGAGCGGTGTTGACGAGCAGGTCCCGCACCGGCCGGGAGACGCACGCATAGGCCCCGTAGCTGCCCAGTGCCTTGCCGAGCGTTCCGGTCAGCACGTCGACCTCACCGGCGAGTCCGGCTTCCGCGACCGAGCCGCGGCCACCCGGCCCGAGCGCGCCGACCGCGTGCGCGTCGTCGACCATCAGCATCGCTCCGTGCCGGCTCGCGAGCTCCCGCAGCCAGCCGAGCTGGGCGACGTCGCCGTCCATCGAGAAGAGGCCGTCGGTGACGATCAGCCCGCAGTGGCCGGGAACCCGGCCCAGCCCCCAGGCCAGGTGCTCGAGGTCGCGATGGCGATAGACGAACGTCTCGGCGCCGGCGAGCCGGCAGCCGTCGATGATGCTCGCGTGGTTGAGCTCGTCGGAGAAGACGACGTCGCCGCGCCGCGCGAGCGCGGCGATGACGCCGGTGTTCGCCAGATAGCCCGACCCGAACAGGAGGGCGGTCTCGGTTCCGTGGAACGAGGCGAGACGTCGCTCGAGCTCGTCGTGCGGCTCCATGTTGCCGGAGACGAGGCGCGACGCCCCGGCGCCGGTCCCCCACCGTCCGGTCGCCTCGACGGCGGCGGCCACGACGTCGGGATGGGACGCCAGGCTCAGGTAGTCGTTCGAGCAGAGCAGCAGGACGTCGTGGCCGTCGAGCTCGACCCGCGGCCCCTGGGCCGACCCGACGGTCCGCATCCGCCGGAAGAGCCCGTCCTCCTTGATCGCCGCGAGCCGCTGATCCACCGTCACCGCGGGGGGACAGGCCGCCGCTGGACGGCGATCGCCGTCCGCGGTCAAGCCGCGCTCCGTTTCGTCGGGTAGGCGGGGACCTTCCCCTTCTTCTTGATCGTCCGCAGCTGCGTCGACGGGTCCCAGAAGCTCGCCTCGGCCTGGCTGTCGATCAGCTCGTCGACCGGGGTCCGCGGCGACGAGCCCTCGAGCCAGCCGCTGCGGTTGTCGGGCCGCGGGTTCGCACCGTTGTCGGGCTGGCGGGCGACGTTGAGGCCGAGGTCGGTGAACATCTTCCGGTCGTCGGCGGGCTCGGCACCGAGCGTGGTCAGGAAGTTGCCCATCATCACCCCGTTGAGGCCGGCCTTGACCGCGAGCGGCTGCAGCTCGTCGAGGTTCTCGACCCGTCCGCCGCAGAGCCGGAAGAGCGCCTCGGGCAGGATCAGGCGGAAGATCGCGATCCACTTCACGACCTCCCACGGATCCATCAGGTCCCGCTCGCCGAACTTCGTCCCAGTCCGCGGGTTGAGGAGGTTGATCGGCACCGACGTCGGCTCGATCTCCGCCAGCTCGAAGGCCATCTCGACCCGCTGCCGAGGAGATTCCCCGAGGTTGAGGATCCCGCCGACGCAGGTCTCCATTCCGGCCTCGCGCACGGCGTCGATGGTCCGGATCCGTCCTTCGTAGCGGACCGTCGTCGTCACCTCCTCGTAGTAGGAGCGGGATGTCTCGACGTTGTGGTGGACCCGCTGGATCCCCGCCTCGGCGAGCTGGTGTGCGCGGTCTGAGGAGATGTGCCCGATCGAGGCGCAGCGCTTCAGGTTCGTGTTCTCCGCGACGAGCCGCGCGCCCTCGAGGACCTTCGCGAAGTCGCGCTTCGAGAGCCCCTGGCCCTGGGTGACCATGCAGAAGCGATGAGCGCCGGCCGCCTCGGCTGCCCGGGCGTGCTCGAGGATCTGCTCGGGCTCCATCATCGGATGCATCGGGGTGTCGGCCGTCGCGTAGCGCGACTGGGCGCAGAAGCCGCAGTCCTCCGCGCAGCCGCCGGACTTCGCGTTGACCAGGGAGCACATGTCGGTCGAGTCGCCGAAGTTCCCGGTGCGGACCTCCCAGGCCCGCTCGACGAGCTCGCCGATGTCGTCGTGACCGGTCAGCTCCCCCAGTGCCAACGCCTCGTCGAAAGTGATCAGTGAAGCCAAGGGCCCTCCTCGAGTCGGGCTGCGCGCCGCGTGGGGCCGGAGCCCCGGTTTCAAAGGTGAGGGCCGATGCTAGGTACGGCGGCGGACGACTCTGGACGGGTGTCCGTTCACCCGCCGTCGCCGCCCGCAGCGGCCGCCGGCTCGGAGATCGGCCGGCGCGCTCCCGTCGTCCGCGTGCTCAGCCGGCAGTTGTTGAGCGCCCGCGCATAGAAGCCGAGGTACGCACGCCAGTTGCCGTTCCAGTAGTCGGAGTCGTGGCCGCCGGGGCCGTTGCGGATGACCGGGTCGAGGCCGCTTGCGGTCAGGGCGTCCTCGAACGCCTTGTCGCCCTGCAGGAATGGATCGTCGTCGCCGGCGTCGATCCACAGGCGGGTGCTGCGATAGGGGCTCGGCGTCAGCTCGGCCGCGGCGATGATGTCGTTGCGCTCGAAGTCGGCCGCGTCGTCGAATGCGCCGTCGGCCGTCTCCGAGGCGCTCTCCCAGATCGCCGGCGAGTGGCCGCCGACGGCGCAGAAGCGCCGCGGCGACAGGCGGGCGATGTCGAAGGCGCCGAAGCCGCCCATCGAGATTCCCCCGATGGCGATCTTCCGGGGAGCGATGTCGAAGCGCCGGATCAGCTTCGGGATCAGCTCGCTGAGCACGTAGGCGGCCCACTGACCGCTTTCGCGGTTGTGCCAGTAGGAGCTCTGGCCGCCGTAGGGGAAGGCGACGACCGGTGCCCGGTCGCGAAGGTCGGCGAGCGCCTCGAACATCGGGTCGACGAGATAGCTCCGCTCGTCCTCCCCGCGGCCGTGCAGGAAGACGAGGAGGCCGCGATGCTTGCCGGGAGCGCGGCGGGGGACGACCACCCGCGTCGGCATCGTCCGATCGAGCAGCTTGCTCTCGACGTCGATCTTCTTCACCTTTGCGCCGAACGTGTCCCGGGCCGAGTCGTCGCTCAGCCAGGTGCGCTGAACGAACAGCGCGACGCCGATCACGAGCAGCGCGATGGCCACGCGCAGCGCGATGTAGCGGCCCGAATAGGGGGAGCGATCGATCGCCTGATCGAGCTCCTCGGCGGGCGGCGTTTCCCGGTCGCTCACGGCTGCGAAGGTACCGATGCGCCGGGTCGGCCGGGCGGCATGCCGCGCACGAACCGGTGCGCGCCGGCGCATAGCGGCCCTCGTGACAGTAGAAAGTAGTAAGTTCTACTTCCTACTTTGCCGGTACTGGAATCCCGCATAGACACCGGGTCGGCGACGTACGTCGAGAACCGGGAGAAGATGCTCGAGCGGCTCGAGAAGCTCGAGGACGAGCAGCTGAAGGCTCGCCTCGGCGGCGGCGAGAAGCGAATCGAGCGCCATCACTCCCGGGGCCGGTTGATGCCGCGCGAGCGAATCGAGCTGCTGCTCGACCGCGATTCACCCTTCCTCGAGATCGGCGCCCTCTGCGCCTACGGGTCCGAGTACGAGGTCGGCGCCTCCCAGATCAACGGCATCGGAGTCGTCGAGGGTGTCGAATGCATGATCGGTGCCTCCGATCCGACCGTCCGCGGCGGCACCAGCAATCCCTACACGCTGCGGAAGAACCTGCGGGCGCAGGAGATCGCGATGACGAACCGTCTGCCCGCGATCGGCTTCGTCGAGTCGGGAGGCGCCGACCTGCCGCGCCAGAAGGAGATCTTCGTCCCCGGGGGAGCCAACTTCCGCAACCTCACGCGGAAGTCGGCGGCGGGGATCCCGACCATCGCGCTCGTGACCGGCAACTCGACCGCCGGCGGCGCCTACCTGCCGGGGATGTCCGACTACACCGTGATGGTGCGGGAGCAGGGGCTGATCTTCCTCGGCGGGCCGCCGCTGGTGAAGATGGCGACCGGGGAGGAGGCGGAGGAGGAGGCGCTCGGCGGCGCCGAGATGCACTCCCGGATCTCCGGCGTCTCCGAGTTCATCGCCGCCGACGAGCCCGACGCGGCCCGGATCGGCCGCGAGATCATCCGCAACCTGAACTGGCGCAAGCGCGGCCCCGAACCGCGTGGGACCGGGGCCGACCCCGTCCACGACCCCGAGGAGCTGCTGGGAGTCGCCTCTCACGACCTGCGGATTCCGTTCGACGCCCGCGAGGTGATCGCACGGGTCGTCGACGGCTCCCGGTTCGACGAGTTCAAGCCCGCCTACGGAACCCAGCTCGTGACCGGATGGGCCGAGCTGCACGGATGGCCGATCGCGATCCTCGCCAACAACGGAGTGATCTTCAACGAGGACGCCGAGAAGGCCGCCCACTTCATCCAGCTCGCCGATCGTGTCGATACGCCGCTTCTGTTCATGCAGAACACGACGGGCTACATCGTCGGCGAGGACTACGAGCAGCGCGGGATCGTCAAGGCCGGGGCGAAGATGATCAACGCCGTAGCCAACGCCGGGGTGCCGAAGCTGACGCTGATGATGGGCGGCTCCTACGGCGCCGGCAACTACGGCATGTGCGGCCGGAGCTTCGAGCCGCGCTTCATCTTCAGCTGGCCGAACCACAAGACCGCCGTGATGGGCCCCAAGCAGCTGGCCGGGGTGATGGAGATCGTGATGCGCGCCGGCGCCGAGCGACGCGGGATCGAGATCGACGAGGAGGCGCTCGCCGCGGGCACCAAGGCGGTCGAGGAGCAGATCGAGAACGAGTCCGACGCCTTCGTCGCCAGCGGCGAGCTCTGGGACGACGGGATGATCGACCCCCGCGACACGCGGACGGTCCTCGGCATCGCCCTGTCGGCGGCGATGAACGAAGTCTGCGAGGGCTCGGGGCGCTTCGGCGTCTTCAGGATGTAGTGGCGTGGGACGGCCGTACGAAAAGGTCCTCGTCGCCAACCGCGGCGAGATCGCCCGCCGGGTCTTCGCCGGCTGCCGCGCCCTCGGGCTGGCCACCGTCGCCGTGCACTCCGACGCCGACGCCGACGCGCCGTTCGTCGCCGAGGCGGACGAGGCGGTGCCGCTCGGCGGCACGACCGCAGCCGAGTCCTATCTCGACGTCGACAAGGTCATCGCCGCCGCCGAGCGGACCGGCGCCGACGCCGTCCACCCCGGCTACGGCTTCCTCGCGGAGAACGCCGGTTTCGCCGAGCGCGTCCTCGCCGCCGGGCTGACCTGGATCGGCCCGCCCCCGGGCGCGATCGAGGCGATGGGCTCGAAGGTCCGAGCCCGGGCGCTGATGGAGGAGGCGGGCGTGCCGATCGTTCCCGGCCGCGAGCTCGCCGAGGGCGCCGACGTCGCCGCCGCGGCCGGCGAGGTCGGCTACCCGCTGCTCGTCAAGGCCTCGGCGGGAGGCGGCGGCAAGGGCATGCGCCCGGTCGCCGGCCCCGGCGAGCTCGAGTCGGCGGTCGAGGGCGCGAGACGCGAGGCCGAGGCCGCCTTCGGCGATCCCACGGTCTTCCTCGAGCGCTATCTGCAGAAGCCTCGGCACATCGAGATCCAGGTGCTCGCCGACGCCGAGCGCACGGTCAGCCTCGGCGAGCGGGAGTGCTCCGTCCAGCGCCGGCACCAGAAGGTTCTCGAGGAGGCGCCCTCGGTCGCGGTCGGCCCCGATCTCCGCGAGCGGCTCGGCGCCGCGGCGGTCGCCGCCGCTGAGGCGGTCGCCTACTCCGGCGCCGGCACGGTCGAGTTCCTGCTCGACGCGGGCGGATCCGGCGAGTTCTTCTTCCTCGAGATGAACACGAGACTCCAGGTCGAGCACCCGGTGACCGAGATGGTGCTCGGTCTCGACCTCGTCGCCGAGCAGCTCCGGATCGCCGCCGGCGAGCCGATGTCGGCGCGCGCTCGCGAGCCGCGGATCGACGGCCACGCGATCGAGGTCCGCCTCTACGCCGAGGACGCGGCCGCGGGGTTCCTGCCGCAGACGGGCACGGTCGAGCGGATCCACGTCCCCGGCGCCGAGCCCTTCGCCGTCCCCGCGGGCCATGGCCGCGTCGGCCTGCGCCTCGACTCCGGCGTCGAGGACGGCAGCGTCGTCGGGCCCGCCTACGACCCGATGCTCGCCAAGGTGATCGCCTGGGCGCCGGACCGTGACACGGCCTCCGCCCGGCTCTCGAAGTCACTGCTCGAGGCCGAGCTCGACGGCCTCGTCACCAACCGCGACTTCCTGGTCCGGCTCCTGCGCTCCGAGCCGTATGCGGCGGGCGCGACGGACACCGGCCTGCTCGACCGCGAGCAGGGTCTCGGCGACGCCCTCGTCGACCCGGTCGCCGAGCCCGGCTATGCGGCCGCCGCCGCGCTGGCCGGGATGGCGGAGCGCCGCGCCGGTGCGCGCGTCCTCGGGTTCGCCCCGCCGGGCTTCCGCAACAACTTCTCCGAGCCCCAGCACGTCTCGTTCGCGGTCGGCGGCGGGGAGCCGGTGGCGGTCGACTACTCGCTGCGCCGCGGTGGGCCGGAGATCAGCGTCGCCGGCGAGGCGCTCGACTCACCGCGCGTCCACGCCGCGACCCCGGGCATGGTCGACCTCGAGGCCGGCGGTCTCCGCCGGCGCTACCGGATTCGCCGCAGCGGCGGCGTCCACCACGTCAACGGCCCCCTGGGTCAGGTCTCGCTCCGCGAGCTGCCGCGCTACCCGGGCTCGGGGGAGTCACTCGCCGAGGGCGCCCTCGTCGCCCCGATGCCGGGCAAGGTGATCAAGCTCGCCGTCGCCGCGGGCGCCGAGGTGGAGGCGGGCGACGTGGTCGTCGTCCTCGAGGCGATGAAGATGGAGCACGAGCTGACCGCGCCGAGCGCCGGCACCGTCTCCGCGGTCGCCGTCGGCGAGGGCGATCAGGTCGACGCCGGCACGCCGCTGGCCGTCATCGACTGAGCCGCCGCGCCGCCGGCCACCCGCTCGCCGTGGGCCGTGACGGGAACGGATGGCGTCGCCGATCCGGCCGACCGCCTGGCAGGGCGAGCGCCGGGTCACCTCGGGGCGGCGTGGACCGCCTCCCAGAGATAGAGGGAGGCCAGGGTGCGGTGCGGGGCCCAGGCCTCGGCGATCGCGATGGCCTCCTCCGGAGTCGGCATCTCGTCGAGCTCGTAGGCGATCTGGATCCCCCGGCGCAGGCCGAGGTCGCCACCGCTGAAGACGTCGGGCCGGCCGAGGTCGAACATCAGGAACATCTCGGCGCTCCATCGGCCGATCCCGCGCAGGGCGACGAGGGCCTCGGTCACCTCCTCGTCGGTCAGCTCGTCGAGCTCGTCCGGCCGGAGCTCACCCGACTCGATCGCCTCGGCGATGCCGATCATGTAGGACGCCTTGCGGCCGCTGAGCCCGCAGGATCGGAGCCGCTCCTCGGCGCCGGGAGCGATCAGGTCGATCGGCTCGGGCGGACCGTCGTACTCCTCCACCACCCGGCCCCAGATCGTCCGTGCCGCCGCCGTCGAGACCTGCTGGCCGGCGATGATCCGGGCGAGCGCCTCGAACCGGTTCCTCGTCCGCTCCGAGCGGCGCTCGAGGATGACGGCGGCATCGACCGCCTCGATCACGCGCGCCAGTCGCGGGTCTCGAGCGGCAAGCTCCTCGTGCGGCTCCGCCACGGCTCAGCGCCCCTTCCACTCAGGAGTCCGCTTCTCGGCGAAGGCCCGGATGCCCTCGCGGAAGTCCTCCGACGAGAAGCAGGACTCGCGCAGAGCCACGAGCTCCTCCTCCTGCTTGGGGCTGAGCCGCGGGAACTGCGACAGGGTCTCGATCGCACGCTTGTTGCCGCGCAGCGAGAGGGGGGCATTGGCCGCGATCACCGACGCCAGCCCGAGCGCCCGATCGCCGACCTCGGCGGCGGGGTGGACCTCGTGGACGAGCCCGATCTCCTCGGCCCGAGGCCCGTCGAAGACGCGGCCGGTGAGGAAGAGCTCCTTGGTCCGCGGGACGCCGACGGTGTCGATGAAGCGCTCGAGGCCGGTGTGCCCGTAGATCAGGCCGAGCTTCGCCGGCGGCATCCCGAGCTTCGCCTCGGCGGCGCAGACCCTGAGGTCGCAGCGGACGGCGAGCTCGAGCCCGCCACCGAGGCAGTGACCGTTGATCGCGGCGACGACGGGGAACGGATGGGCGCTGATCGCCTCCATCGCCGCCGTGAACGGGTGCGCGACCAGCGCCTCCGCGTCGCGTTCGAAGGTGTCGTCGGGGATCGCGCCGATGTCGTAGCCGGCCGAGAACGCCTCGCCCGCCCCGGTCACGAGGACGCAGCGGACGTCGATGCCGTGATCGAGCAGCGGCAGCGTCTCGGCGATCGCGTCGAGGACGGCGTGCGAGAGCGGGTTGCGCTTGCCGGGGTTGTTGAGGGTGAGCCGGGCGACGGCGTCCGCCGGGAAGTCGAGCAGGACCTCGCCGCCGGCAAGCTCCCGCCGCTCCCCCGCCGCTCCCGTCTCGGCCGACTCGCTCATCGGCGGGAGCGTACGCGAGGGCGACTGGCCGGGCGGCCAGGTTTCCCCACCCCGGTCGCCGCATCGCGGTAACGTCCTTCCCTCAGCAACTTTTCGCACGAACAGGAGAGTCAAGTGGAGCCCACCGCCACGCCCGAAGCCGCCGCGACGACGAACGGAAAGTCGGGCGGCGGGTCCGCCCGCACGGTCGAGGTTTTCAACCCGGCGACGGGGAAGCTGATCGGGACGGTCCCGGCGATGGCCCCCGACGAGGTGACCGCGGCGGTTGCGCGCGCCCGCGCTGCGCAGCCCGCATGGGAGGCGGCGGGATTCGCCGAGCGCGGGCGCATCCTCCGCCGCGCGCAGAAGTGGACGCTCGACAACGCCGAGCGGATCATCTCCACGATCGTCGCCGAGAACGGCAAGACCTACGAGGACGCTCAGCTCGCCGAGGTCTCCTACGCCGCGTCCGCCTTCGGCTTCTGGGCGAAGAACGCACCCGAGTTCCTCGCCGACGAGAAGGTCAAGTCGGCGTCTCCCTTCGTGCTCGGCCGCAAGCTGAAGGTCCGCTACGCCCCGGTGGGGGTCGTCGGCGTGATCGGCCCCTGGAACTATCCGCTGACCAACTCCTTCGGCGACTGCATCCCGGCGCTCGCCGCCGGCAACTCGGTGGTGCTGAAGCCGGCGACGCTGACGCCGATGACCTCGCTGCTGATGGCCGAGGGCCTGCGCGAGTGCGGCGTTCCGGAGGACGTCTTCCAGGTCACCGTGGGCGAGGGCAGCTCGATCGGCAACGCGCTGATCGACGCCGTCGACTTCGTCATGTTCACCGGCTCGACGGAGGTCGGCCGGAAGGTGATGATGCGGGCGGCGGAGACGCTGACGCCGACCGCGATGGAGCTCGGCGGCAAGGACCCGATGATCGTCCTTCGCGACGCGAACATCGAGCGGGCCGCCAACGCCGCCGTCCACTACTCGATGCAGAACGGAGGCCAGACCTGCATCTCGGTCGAGCGGGTCTACGTCGAGGAGCCGGTCTACGACGACTTCGTGGCCCGCGTCACCGAGAAGATGGGTGCGCTGCGCCTGGGTGTTCCGGGCGGGCCGGCCCAGGTCGATGTCGGCGCGATGACCTCGGAATCGCAGACCGACATCGTCGAGGAGCAGGTCAACGACGCGGTCGCCCACGGCGCCCGAGCCGTCGTCGGCGGCAGCCGTGGCGAGGGCGACGGCAACTTCTTCGAGCCGACGCTGCTGCTCGACGTCGACCACTCGATGGAGGCGATGAAGGAGGAGACGTTCGGGCCGACCTTGCCGGTCATGAAGGTCAGGGACGCCGATGAGGCCATCCAGCTCGCCAACGACTCGCCCTACGGCCTGCAGGCGTCGGTCTGGACCAAGGACGTCGCCCGTGGCGAGGAACTCGCCCGCCGGATCGAGTCCGGGGTCGTCTGCGTCAACGACGCCCAGCTCAACTACGTGGCGCTCGAGCTGCCGATGGGCGGCTGGAAGGACTCGGGGGTCGGCTCGCGTCACGGCGCCGGCGGCATCCGCAAGTACACGAAGCAGCAGACCCTGCTGGTGACGAAGTTCGCGCCGACCGACAAGGACGTCCACATGCTGCCCTACGACTCGCCGCGGAAGACGAAGCTCCTCGGGCGCACGTTCAAGTTCCTCTGGGGCCGCGGGAAGCGGGACTGAGCCGGTGAGCGAGGAAGGCTTCACCAAGGCCAACCTCCGCGACGACGTCCCGGACGTCGCCGCTCAGGGGGGCGTCGAGGGCCTCGCCGCCCACTTCGCCTCGGGGCCCCTGGGCCTGCAGAAGTCGGGGATCAGCTACCAGGTCATCGAGCCCGGAAAGCGCCAGCCGTGGGGCCACCGCCACAAGGAGCAGGAGGAGATCTACGTCGTCATCGACGGCAGCGGCAAGGCGATGCTCGGCGACGAGGAGGTCGAGCTCGCCGAGCTCGACGCGATCCGCGTGGCGCCGGAGCTGGCACGGAACTTCGAAGCGGGGTCCGACGGACTCTCGCTGTTGGCGTTCGGTGCGCCCCGCCCCCCCGACCAGGAGCCTCCCGGCGACGCCGAGATGCTCCCCGGCTGGTGGGGCGACGAGGACTTCTAGCCGCGACGATCGCCTGCCTGCTGCTCGGCGGCTGCGGCGGGGGCTCCGGCGGGGAGGTCCCGACGTTCGCGGGCACCGACGAGGAGCAGATCGCCGGGACCGTCAACGCGATGACCGGCGCGATCGCGGCCGGGGACGGGGAGCTCGCGTGCGGGCTGATGAGTGAGCAGGGGCGGGCGATCATGCTCGACGCCGGCCGCCAGGCCGGCGGCGAGGAGGTCGGCGACTGCGAGTCGGCCGTGCCCGCCGCCGAGGCCATGGGCTTCGACCCCGGCGACTTCAGGGTCGAGGTCGGCGACGTGTCCGTCGGGGGTGACGCGGCGACCGTTCGCTGTGACATCGACGGCGAGTTCGCGCTCGTCCGCGAGGACGCCGGCTGGCGGGTCGACGTCCCCTACTGCAACCACTGAGTCCGTTCGGCAGTGGGGCTTCGCCGCCGCACCCTCCGTGGCATCCTGGGTCCATGGACCAGCGAATCAGCCTGATCACGCTCGGGGTCTCGGACCTCGACCGCTCGGTCGGCTTCTACGAGGCGCTCGGCTGGAAGCCGGGCAACGACTGGCGGGCCCAGGACGTCGCCTTCTTCCAGTGCGGCGGCATCGCGGTCGCGCTGTGGAGCCGCGAAGAGCTCGCCGCCGACAGCACCGTGGCCGACTCCGGCGGCTGGGGCGGCGTCACGATCGCCTACAACGTCGGCTCGCCCGCCGAGGTCGATGCGGTCGTCGCCGAGGCCGAGTCGGCCGGGGCGAACATCGGCCGGGCCGGGGCGGAGACCCCGTGGGGCGGCTACTCGGCCGTGTTCGTCGACCCCGACGGGCACCCGTGGGAGGTGGCCCACAACCCGCACTGGGAGCTGGCCCCCGACGGGTCGGTGACGATCTGACGAGGTGGTGCGGATCCGGCAGTGCATGACTGCCGGATGTCCTCCACCTGATCTACTCGAGGACGACCAGGACGTCGCCCTCGCTCACCGACTGGCCCTCCTCGCAGCGGACCTCGGCGACCGTTCCCTCGTCCTCGGCCTCGACCGGCATCTCCATCTTCATGGACTCGAGGATGACGACGGTGTCGTCGAGCTCGACCCGGTCGCCGACGGCGACCTCGATCTTCCAGACCGTTCCGGTGATGTGGGCGGGGATGTCCGGCACAGGGCGGCAGAATAGTCGCCGATGGCGGCGGAAACCGAGCCGGGCCGGAAGCGGATCGCGATCGTCGCCGCGCGCGACGAGGCGGACCGGATCGGCGCGACTCTGAGGTCCCTGCGGGAGGCATCGCCCGGCATCGGCCTGTGGGTGGCCGACGACGCGTCGAGCGACGGAACCCGCGATGTCGCCCTCGCCGCCGGGGCGACCGTCATCGGCCGTAACCGCCCGCACGGCAAGGGCGGAAACGTGACCGCGGCGGCGACCGCTGCGCTCGACGGGCTCGATCCGGAGGCCACCGTCCTGCTCTGCGACGGCGACCTCGCGGAGACGGCGGGGCGGCTGCTGCCGCTCGCGGTGGCGATCGAGGCGGGCGAGGCCGATCTGGCGGTCGCCGCGTTCGAGCGCAGGGTCGGAGGTGGTCTCGGGCTCGCAAAGGGCTTTGCGCGCGATGCAATCCGCAGGCTCTGCGGCCTCGAGACGACTGCCCCGATCTCCGGCCAGCGGGCGATGCGAGCCGGAGTCCTGGCCGAACTGCTTCCGCTCGCGCCCCGCTACGGGATGGAGATCGGGATGACCGTCGATGCCGTGCGCGCGGGATACCGGGTCGAGGAGATCGAGCTGGACCTGGCCCATCGCGCGACGGGCCGATCACCGGCGGGTTTCATCCACCGCGGCCGCCAGCTCCGGGACTTCGTCGCCGTCTATCGCGACCGGCGCCGCACCCCCGGGCTTCAATAGGCTCGCGCCGCCGTGATCCTCGCGATCGACCAGGGCACGACCGGAAGCACCTGCCTCGTCTTCGACGGCGAGGGTGGCATCGCCGGCCGCGCCTATTCGGAGTTCGCGCAGTACTTCCCGCGGCCCGGCTGGGTCGAACACGATGCCGGCGAGATCTGGGAGGTGACCCGCCAGGTCGGGCGCGAGGCGCTGGCCGACGCCGGCATCGAAGGCCCCGACCTGGACGCGATCGGGATCACCAACCAGCGGGAGACGGTCGTCGCCTGGGATCCGGTGACCGGGGAGCCGATCCATCACGCGCTCGTCTGGCAGGACCGTCGCACCGCCGGCCGCTGCAGCGAGCTCGTCGCGGCGGGCCACACCGAGCTGATCCGCGAACGGACGGGGCTCGTCATCGATCCCTACTTCTCGGGCACCAAGATCGAATGGATGCTCGCCAACGTGCCGGGGGCGCGGAAGGCGAAGTTCGGGACGATCGACTCGTGGCTGGTCCAGAAGCTGTGCGGGGTCCACGTAACCGACCTCTCGAATGCGTCGCGGACCATGTTGCTCGACATCTCGAGCGGCGAATGGGACCCCGACCTCTGCGAGCTCCTCGGCGTCGACCCCGGTTCGCTGCCGGAGCCGCGCCCGTCGTCCGAGGTCTACGGGACCACGTCGGAGTTCGGCGGCAACGTTCCCGTCGCCGGTATCGCCGGAGATCAGCAGGCGGCGCTGTTCGGCCAGGCGTGCCACCGGCCCGGCGACGCGAAGAACACCTACGGAACGGGCAGCTTCGTGCTCCTGAACAGCGGCGAGACGGCTCCCGACCCGGTCGAGGGGCTCCTCGGAACGATCGCGTGGGGGATCGGCGGTGACGTCACCTACGCGCTCGAGGCGGCCGTGTTCGTGACCGGATCGGCCGTCCAGTGGCTCCGCGACGGGCTCGGCCTGATCGAGAGCGCGGCGGAGACGGCCGCGCTGGCTGCATCGCTGGACGACAACGACGACGTCTACTTCGTGCCGGCGCTGACCGGGCTCGGCTCGCCCTACTGGGACCCCTACGCGCGCGGGATGCTGATCGGTCTCACCCGCGGCACCGGCCGGGCGCAGGTCGCGCGGGCGACCCTGGAGGCGATCGCATATCAGACCGTCGACGCCGTCCGTGCCCAGGAGGCGGCGTCGGGCGAGCGCCTCAGCGCCCTGCGTGCCGACGGAGGCGCCGTCGTGAACGACTGGCTGATGCAGTTCCAGGCCGACGTCCTCGGTTCGCCGGTCGTGATCCCCGAGATCAGCGAGACGACGGCGCTCGGCGCCGCCTATCTGGCCGGCCTCGCCGTCGGCGCCTGGGACATGGACACGGTCGCCGGGATGTGGCGGCAGCGGGTCGCCTACGAGCCGCGAATGTCGGCCGACCGGCGCGAGCAGCTGCTCGCGCGCTGGCACCAGGCGGTGGCGCGATCGCGCGAATGGTCGGCGCCGAGCTCGTAGGCTGCCGGTCGTGAGCAGCCACCTCGTCACCGGATTTCCCGGGTTCATCGGCCGTCGTCTCGTCGCAGCGCTGCTCGAACGCGAGCCCGACGACTCGGTGATCGCGCTGGTCGAGCCGCGGATGGTGCCGGCGGCGCGGGAGGCCGCGCTCGCGATCGACGGCGGGCCGCGGGTCGAGGTGCTGCCGGGTGACATCGCGGCAGCGCGGCTCGGGCTCGGCGAGGACCGCTACGAGCGGCTCTCGGCCGAGGTCGAGATCGTCCACCACCTGGCCGCGATCTACGACCTCGCGGTCCCGGCTCCGGTCGCCCAGCGCGTCAACGTCGAGGGCACGGGCAACGTGCTCGCCTTCTGCCGGGATGCGGAGCGGCTCGCGCGGCTGAACTACGTCAGCACCGCCTACGTCTCCGGCGACCGGACCGGCGTCGTCTACGAGCACGAGCTCGATCTCGGGCAGGGGTTCAAGAATCATTACGAGTCGACGAAGTTCCAGGCCGAGGTCTGGGTCCGCAGCCTCGCCGACCGGATCCCGACGACGATCTTCCGCCCGGCGATCGTCGTCGGCGACTCGCGGACGGGAGAGACGCAGAAGTTCGACGGCCCCTATTACGCCCTGCGCTTCATCGCGGCGACCGACGCCCGCCGGATGCGGGTCGCCAACATCGGGCGCGGGAGCACGCCGTTCAACGTGGTGCCGGTCGACTTCATCGTCGCGGCGATGGTGGAGCTCGGCCGGACCGCGGAGGCCGTCGGGCAGACCGTTCACCTCTGCGATCCCGAGCCGCTGAGCTCGGCCGAGATGTTCTCGCTGCTGATCGAGCTCTATGGCGCCCGCCGCGCCTCCTACCGGGTACCTCCGCGCCTCGTCACGGCGGCGCTGCGGCTCCGGCCGGTGCGCGACTTCTACGGCGGCACCCCACCCGAATCGATCCGCTACCTGAACCACCCGGTTCGCTACGACACCCGCGGGGCGAGCGATCTGCTCGCCGCCTCCGGCCTGCGTTGTCCACGGTTCGGTGAGTACGCGCCGGCGATGGTCGGCTTCTTCGGGCGGCACCGGGACGATCCCGCCTTCGCCCCGGCGGCCCTCCGGTAACCAGGGGACGGTCCGGGGGTACGAACACTTGGGCGCAGGGCGCCGCATGCAGCGATGTCGGAGATCAAGCCACAGCGATACAAGGATGAGCGGCCGCCGGAGCTGTTCGCCGAGTTCCACGAGCACTCGCGCCACCACGGGCCGAACTTCATCTACGAGGCGGTCCGTCTGATCACGACGCCGATCTCGCTCAGCATCTACCGGACCCGCCAGATCGGCGTCGACAACGTCCCCGCGACCGGCCCCGTGATCCTCTCCGCCAACCACTTCTCCAACTACGACCACTTCCTCGCCGGCGTCTGGCTGCGGCGAAAGATCCGCTTCATGGCGAAGTCGCAGATGTTCCGCCGCAACGCGTTCCTCGACTGGGTCTACAAGTACGGAGGCGTCTTCCCCGTCCGGCGCGGGCACGCGGACGAGGAGTCGTTCCGGACGGTCCACGCGATCCTCGAGAACGGCGGCTGCGTGATGATCTACTGCGAGGGCGGCAGGTCGCGCACCGGTCAGCTCGGAGAGCCGAAGCCCGGGGTCGGCAAGGCCGCCCTCGAGAGCGGCGCGCCGGTGGTGCCCGTGGCGATCCACGGCTCGAAGGGGATCCGGAGCTGGAAGCGGCTCCGCTTTCCGAAGATCACGATCCGCTACGGCGAGCCGCTCCGATTCGACGTCGTCGCCGAGCCCACGCGCGAACAGCAGATCGCCTGCGCGCAGGCGATCT
>JAGQUO010000056.1 GCA_020438445.1 Solirubrobacterales bacterium | reverse complement strand
TCGATCTTCTACGGCCTCACCGGCCTGCACGGCGCCCACGTCTTCGTCGGCCTCCTGCTGCTCAGCTTCGCCAACATCCGCGCCTGGCGTGGCCATTTCGGACCGGCCGCGAAGGACCACCTCGGCGTCGAGGTGCCCGGCATCTACTGGCACTTCGTCGACGTCATGTGGATCATCGTCTACACGACCGTCTACATCCTCTAGCGGGCCTCTTCCGGGGTATCGGCGGGGCTTTGCGGTCAGGTGCCCGCGTAGGGGCCTGCGTTCCGGTAGTGAGCGGATCGCGGGTCGTCCGGGGTCGGCGGGCGCTCGTCTGCCCGCGTCTCGGTCCCGAGCTGATGGGCGGGCGGGGCGAGGGCCACCTTGGCGACCGCCCAGCCGTCTCCCCGGCGGCGCGGCAGGAAGCTGTGGGTCTTCCGGTCGGGATGAGTGCGCGCGAGGCGTCCACAGGCTTCCTCGGCCTCCTCGCGGGTGTCGAAAGCCGGCTCCGGCTCGGGCACGGTCAGCAGGAGGTTGCCCAACTCGCGAGGATCAAGGCGACGCCGGAGAGTGCCACAGCGACAGGGTAGAGCCCGAGCGAGAGCGGCATCGAGGCGAGCACCCCGGTCCGGCGCACTCGTCCCGCGACGGCCGCGAGCGTGAACAGGACGGGCAGGGTGGACAGCAGGAAGGCGATGGTCGCGAACCAGGTCGCGAGCTGTTGAGCGCCGGTCGACGGGCCGCCGCAGTCGGCGCTGAGCGGATCGACCCAATCCGGCGCGGCGACGGCGAGTCGGACCAGGAAGACCACCAGGAAGCTCCCGGCCGCGCCGACGAGCAGCGCCGGCCCGAGCGCAGCGCTTCCGGGCCGGCGGTCGTCGCCGGCGCCCGACGCGACGAGCGCGACTCCGAGGGGGAACAGGATGACGGCGACGAGTGCGAGAACCACGCTCGGCTCGCTTCCGAGCAGCGCGAGGATCAGCCCGGCGGCACAGGCGAGCAGATAGGAGGAGGTCCGCATCGCGGCAACCTATCCGTGACGGCGGTCCGCAGGCGCACTCGGGGAGCCTGCCATCATCTCCAGGTGCCCGAAGGGGATCCCCGAAACCCGTTCCAGTCCGAGGAGGACGCGTTCCGCATCCTCGTCATGATCATCGCCGTGGCGGTGGTCGTGATCGCTACCGCGGTCCTGATCAGCACGACGCTGGGTGCGATCCTCGGAGTGATCGCCGTGGCGGTCGGGCTCTGGCGGGCCGGACGGTGGCTGGCCGAGATGCTGGGTGCGCCGGACGACCAGGATCCGCGTCCGTAGCCCGCGCCGCCGCTACTTCTGCTTCTGCGGCTTGCCGGCGTTGTCGTAGAGGAAGTCGACGAGCAGCTGAAGGTCCTTCGCCTCGATCGTCGACTGGTAGTTGTCCGGCATGATGTTCGGCTGGAAGCCCTGGGTGATCTCCTTGTTGGGGTCGACGATCGATTCCTCGATCATCGCCTTCGACTGGCCCTGAAGGCCCTCGTCGAGGTTCGGTCCCACCGCGCCCTGCGACTCGGCCGCCGCGAACGTGTGGCAGCTGCCGCAGCCGTTGTTGGCGAAGACCTGTCCGCCGGGGCCGCCGGGAGCGGTCGGCGGCTCGATGCCGGGGACACCGGCGACGGAGCCGACGTAGGCGGAGACGTCCTCGGCGTCTTGACCGGTGACCAGCTCGGCCGGCATGTAGGAAGGGTCGGAGGGGTCCGTGTAGCGCGGATGGCTGATCTGGTCGGCGACCACGCCCTCGATCGTGTCCTGATCCATGCCTTCGGCGCGGGCGTTGGCGAACGCCGCGTCGAGATCCGGGCCGAGGTTGCCGCTGGTTCCGGCCTCCTTCAGGTAGTGGCAGGTGCCGCAGTTCTCGATGAAGAGCTGGCGGCCGTTGTCGAGGTCGGCGTTCTCCTGGAGGTCGCAGCCGCTCGCGAGAGCTGCCACCGCGAGGCCAAGGGAAATCAGTCCCGCTGCCTTGAGGCGAGGTCGGTTCACGGCGCGAATCCTATAGGTCGGCGACCACGCCCTGACGCGTGCCCGGGGCCTTTCGATAGGGTTGAGACGATCGGCACAAACAGCACGGCCGGGTGAGACGACCGGGCTCGAGCGGAACGGAGGGAGAGGGCGAGAGATGGAGGTACGGGAAGGAATGTCGAGGGTCGTCCTGACCGTCGGGCCCGGGCACACGCTGCGCGAGGCGGCCCGGATGATGAGCGACAAGGGCGTCGGTGCGGCGATCGTCATCGACGAGGAGGCACCCGGTCCGGGAATCATCAGCGAGCGCGACGTGCTCGTCTCCGTCGGCCGCGGCGAGGATCCCGACGCCGAGCGCGTGGGCGATCACATGAGCGGGTCGGTCATCACCGCCGCTCCGGACTGGAGCCTGGAGCGGGCCGCCGCCGACATGGCCGCGCGCGGCATCCGCCATCTCGTGATCTGCGAGAACAGCGATCTCGTCGGAGTCCTCTCGATGCGCGACATCATGCGGGTATGGACGTCCGCCGGGGCGACCTCGGCGATGAGCCCGGGCTAGGAACCGGCTCAGCGGGCGCGGCGGACGGGCTCGGCGGGGATGACCGCCGTGTCGGCGCGCTGCTCACGCCGCATGCCCTCGATCTCGTCGTTGGAGATGTGCCACCAGGCGCGGAGCCCGAGCAGGAGGATGATCGCGCCGATCACCCACAGCGACCAGCCCTTGAAGAAGCCGACGAGGATGAAGGCGATGCCGGCCGCGACGATCACCGGGGCCCACGAGTTGCTGGGGACGTAGACGAGCTCGGTCGGCTCGGCGGACTCGATGTCGGCGCGCGCGCTCATCGATCAGCCGCCGACGTAGAGGACGGCGGCGTAGAAGGTCAGCGCGAACATGAACAGGGCGATTCCGGCGGCGATGAAGCCGGAGCGGATGCTCTTGTTGGCCTTGGTGCGATCCATCGGGGCTGAAATCTAATCAAGCGGCCAGGACCCTGTCGGCTGCCATCGCACCGAACAGGAGGAACAGGTAGGCGAGGGACCCGAGATGGAGCTGCAGGGCCGTCCGCCGCGACGGGCTCCGGAGCAGGTGGGCGGCGCCGCCGACGAAGGCTGCGCCGAGGATCGCTGCCGCTGCGAGGTAGACCCCGCCGAAGAAGCCGGTGGCGACGGGCACGAGCGTGAAGGCGACGAGCAGCACCGAGTAGAGGAGGATCCGGTTCCGCGTGTACTCGGCGCCCCGCACGACCGGCATCATCGGCACCCCGGTCTTCTCGTAGTCGTCGGAGATCAGCAGGGCCAGCGCCCAGAAATGAGGGGGCGTCCAGAGGAAGATGATCATGAAGGGGAACAGGGCGTCGATGGAGAGGCTGCCGGCGGCTGCGGCCCAGCCGACGAGCGGCGGAATCGCGCCGGCGACGCCGCCGATCACGATGTTCTGCGGCGTGCGGCGCTTCAGCCAGGCCGAGTAGAGCAGCACGTAGCCGAGCAGGCCGACGACGGAGAGGGCCGCCGCGAGGCCGTTGACGGTGAGCCAGAGCTGGACGGCCGCGACCACTCCGAGCACGATCCCGAACACCAGGGCCTGTACCGGCTCGATCCGGCCGGAGACGATCGGGCGGCCGCGGGTGCGACCGACGCGCGCGTCGATGTCACGGTCGATGTAGTGGTTGATCGCACCCGCCCCGCCGGCGGCGAGATAGCCGCCGACGCAGGTCCAGAGCACCGTTGACAGCGCCAGGCCGCTCGGGCGAGCCACGAACATCGTGGCGACCGTCGTCCACAGCAGCAGCGAGATGATCCGTGGCTTCGTCAGCGCGACGTAGTCGCGGACGTGTGCGAGGACCTCACTCCGCGCCCGCGGCCGCGGATGATGCCTGGCCGCGGGAGCGGGTTGCGCTCCGGCCCTCACGTCCGGCCGCTCGACCCGTTCGGCTACGCCGGCCGACGATTCCATCGTGCCGGTGCTCCGGTGGATCGGAGGAGCTCAGCCTGGTTGCCGCGGGCGGACATGCCGCTCAGGCTACCGGCTGTCGTTCTCGCCCCGGTACGAGTCCTCGGGCGCGGGCTCCGGACCGGCGTCCCCCTCCGCCGCCGGTTCCGCACCTCCGGCCGTGACCGCGACCGGCTCCGGCTCCCGTTCCTCGGTCCGGGCCGCCGGCGGGTACCAGCGGGTGGCGCGGCGGCGGATCGCATCGCGGATGTCGTCCAGCGGCTCGGCGCTGCGAACGTCCGGCACCAGATCGAAGTTGTGGACCGGCGGGGGCGAGGGGGCGAACCACTCGAGGGTGTTGCCCAGCCACGGGTCCGGCCCCACCTCGACGCCGTTGCGATAGCTCGCGGCCGCGTTCAGCATCGTCAGCATGAAGCCGGCGACGAAGGCGATCGCGGCGATCGAAGCGAGCAGGTTGAGGACGTCGAGGCCGCTGTCGCCGTAGAACTTGGCGACGTCGACCGGCATCCCCTCGAGCCCGGCCATCATGGTCGTCAGGGCGTAGACGACGGCACCCGTGATCAGCAGCCAGTAGGAGGTGACTCCGAGCGCGTCTCCCATCAGCCTGCCCGACAGCTTCGGGAACCAGTAGTAGAGCGCTGCGAAGCCGCCCATCACGCCCGTGCCCGCGATCAGCGCGAAGCTCGTGCCGGTCGTGAAGGCGCTGCCGGCGAGCAGGCCGCCGACCGGGACGACGGCGGTGACGAGCTTCCCGGCGAGGCCGATCAGGGTCAGGACGATCGCGCCGAGTGCGAACTTGAAGGGCATACCGCGGCGCTTGGCGCCGCCGGTCATCGTCCCGATCCAGTTGAACAGGATCAGGCCGATCGGGACGATCGCGGCGAGCGCCATCAGCATCGCGAAGTAGAGGAAGCCGTCCGGTATCGGACCCGAGTACATGTTCTGCATCCAGGCGAGGACGGCGAGGACGGCGAGGACGACCAGCGAGCCGGCCATCGTCCGGTGCCCGAAGTGGGGCTGGCGCGAGAACGTGGAGAGGATCTCCGAGATCGCGGCCATCGCTCCGACGAGCAGCGAGACGACGGCGCCGGAGATGAAGATGAATGCGAGGTGCTCGAAGAGCATCGGCTTGCCGCTCTCGCCCGAGTCGAAGAAGACGCCCCCGTAGTGGCGGTCGATGATCAGCATCGCGATCGCACCGAGGAAGACCGGCGCGAGCACCAGTTGCGTGTAGCTGACGATTCCCGCCGCCCAGGAGAAGAGCGGCATGCGCTGCAGCGCCATCCCCGGCGCCCGCAGGTTGCGCAGCGTCGCGATCATGCTGACCGCGAAGAAGATGAAGCCGAGCAGCGCCAGCGCGAAGCCGGTCAGCCAGGCGTCGACGGCCGCACCGGGCAGGAACTGCGAGGAGGAGAGCGGCGGCAGGGCCAGGATGCCCGCCTCCGAGGGGCGGTAGAGGAAGCTGCCGTAGATCAGCGCGCCGCCGGACACATAGAGCCAGTAGGAGAGATGGTGGAGGCGGGGCAGAGCCATGCCGCGCGCGCCGATCTGAAGCGGCACGACCACCGACATCAGGCCGATCAGGAGCGGGAGCGCGAAGAGGATCACCGAGGTGACGCCGAAGGCCGAGAGCAGCCGGTCGAAGATCTCCGGCCGGATCAGCGTGTTCTCGGGGATCATCAGCTGCAGCCGCATCATCAGGAACTCGGCGAGGGCGGCGGCGGCGAAGACCAGCGACGTGGCGATGTACATCCGGCCGACGGCCTTGTGCTCGGCGGACGTGACGAGGGTGATCCAGCCCTTCTGCGCGCGCGGGACCTGCTCGCTGACGACCTCGGGGTGGGAAGCGGTCTGGACCGGGGTCATTTCTGCTCGAACCTCACTCCGGGCGCCGTGCCGTCGTCGACCCGCTTCTGAACCGCTTCGCGGGCGGCTTTGATTCCGTCGATCCGATCCTGCAGGAAGGCCTCGTACTGGTCGGGCTCGACGGCGATGACGCGCGTCCTCATCGTCGCGTAGCCGGGGCCGGAGAACCTGGTCGAAGCCCCCTCGTAGGTTCCGGGCTCGTCGGCCATGAACGAGACCTCGTTGGTCATCCCCGGCACCGCATCGGCGCTGAGGGCGAGCGACGGGACCGACCAGCGGTGGAGCACGTCGATCGAGCTGATCTCGAGGTTGATCGGGGTGTCCACCGGAACGACGAGCTCCTGGTAGCTGTAGGGCTGGTCGTCGTTGAAACCGTCCTCGGAGGGATCCTGGACCGGATAGGTGTAGCGCCAGACCCACTGCTGGGCATCGGCCTGGATCGTGATCGGGTCGTTCGCGGATGCGTCGACTTCGGTGGCCTTGCCGGTGAAGATGATCCCGACCACGAAGAGCACCAGTGCGAAGACGCCGAGCCCGGCGCCGACGCGCAACTGGACGGAGCTCGTGCCGCGCGTGCGGCGGGCGTCGTCGGCCTCGGCGGCCGCCGAGCGGCTGCGAAGGGCCCGGACGATGCCGAGCAGGACGCCGACGACGATCAGCGCGGCGACGATGGCCATGATCACGTAGAGGGTCCGGGCGCTGCCGGCACCGTCGGAGGCCGCGGAGTCGGGTGCGAGCAGGGCGGCGGAGGCGATCTGAGGCATCGCGGCGAACGCTCCGGCGGTCGCGGCGAGGGAGGAAAGGGCTGCTCTTCTGCGGGGGGCCTCCAAGGCGCCGCCATTCTAGGGGCACGACCCGGCAGATGCCGGCCTGCCCCCTCGGGGTGGCTTCTATACTCGCCGCGCTTTGACGCTGGCGGCTGCTCCAACCCGCGGACGCGGGTCCCGTCTCCGGCCGTGGTTGCGCGGCGCGGCCGTCGCCGCAATCGCCGCGTCGGTCGCCGTCCCGGTGCTGCGGAGGCGTTTCCGGCTGCCTCCCGCCGCGACCGTCGCCGCGACCGTCGCCGGCCCGGTCGGCCTGGCGACGTTGAAGTCGCGGACGCGGACGCGGGACGCGATCCTGTTCGCGCAGCAGATGTGGGCGTTCACCATGGTCCACGAGCTGCCCTACGACGATCCGGAGGCCCTGAGGCGGCGCCTGAAGGTGCGCTACACGATCCGCTTCGACCGGTTCATCGGCCGTGGGCGCCTGCTCAACACGCGGCTGCAGGAACGGCTGACGCCGGCGGGAGGCTCGGTGACGGCGCTCGATCGCGTACTGACCTTCGCCCACTGGGCGTGGTTCCTCGAGCCGCACCTCTCGCTGCTCTACATCATGGTTCGCGACGAGACCCGGTTCGCACGCGCCGCCCGGCAGATGGGGGCCGCCTTCGATCTCGGCTGCGCCGTCTACATCGCCGTACCCACCGCGCCGCCGTGGTGGGCGGCCGCGAACGGCTACACGGGGAACGACCGGGTCGAGCGCCGGATGCTCGCCGTCGGCGAGGAGACCTTCAAGGGCGCCTGGCCGAAGATGTACGAGACCGTCGACGGCAACCCCTGGGCGGCGATGCCGTCCCTCCACTTCGGCGCGTCGGTGCTGGCCGCGATCCTCCTCGGCGAATCGAGCCGGACGGCCGGCGCGATCGGATGGACCTACGCGGGGGTACTCGGCTTCGCCCTCGTCTACCTCGGCGAGCACTACGTCGTCGATCTGCTCGCCGGGCTCGGCCTGGTCGCCGCCGTCCGCGTCGGCGAGCCTGCGGCGCAGCCGCTGACGCAGGCGATCAGCCGCAGCGTCCAGCGGCTCGAGCGCATCGCGGGCTCCTGACGGGGCCCGAGCCGCCGCCGTCCCTCGAATCCCCCGGCCGGAATGCGAACATGGGCCGGATGGCCGAGGGTAGGGCGCCTGACCCAGGGGATCGCCGTTCGGTGACTGTGAGTCGCCCCGGCGACGACGCGCCCTCCCTGTTCGAGAACCCGCGCAAGGTCGCCCTGACCGCGCTGATCGTCCTGCTCATGTTCGCGGCGATCTACGTCCTGCTGCCGAAGTTGATCGGGCTCGAGGACGCGATCGAGAAGATGGGGGAGGGGGAGTGGCAGTGGTTCGCGGTCGCCGTCGGCTTCAACGTGCTCGCCTTCGGCTCCTACGTCGCCCTGTTCCGCGGCGTCATCGGCGAGAACCTCGTGCACCTCGACTGGCGCGAGAGCTACCAGATCACGATGGCGGGCCTCGCCGCGTCGCGGGTGCTGTCCGCCGGCGGGGCCGGCGGCGTCGTGCTCAGCTACTGGGCGCTGCGCAAGGCCGGGATGAGGAGGGCGGAGGCGGCCGAGCGGATGGTCGCCTTCCTGGTCCTCCTCTACGCCTTCTACGTGATCGCGGTGATCGTGTTCGGGATCCTGCTCGAGACCGGCGTGCTGGCGGGCCCGAACCCGGTCTCGATGACGATCATCCCGGCCGCGATCGCCGGCGGCGTGGCGATCGTGTTCCTGCTGATCACGCTCGTGCCCGGCGACCTCGAGCGACGCCTGTCGCTGGAGGGGAACAACTGGGCGAGCCGGACGGCGCTCAGGCTCAGCAAGGTGCCGGCGACCATCTCGATCGGCATCCGCCTGGCATTCGGATTCGTGCGCGAGCCGAGGAAGGGGGGGCTCGCCGTCCTCGGTGCCGTCGGCTTCTGGGCCTCGAACATCGGCATCCTCTGGGCGACGTTCATGGCGTTCGGCGTGGCGCTGCCGATCGGCGTGCTCGTCATGGGCTTCTTCGTCGGGATGGCGGCGAACCTCGCGCCCGACCCGGCCGGCGTGGGTGCCGTCGACGGCGGCCTGATCGGCTCCTTCGTCATCTTCGGCGAGTCGGCCTCGACCGTGATCGCCGCCGTGCTGGTGTACAGGCTGATCGCCTTCTGGATGCCGCTGCCGCCGGGGATCGTCGCCTTTCTCCAGCTCCGGCGGACCGTCGCCCGCTGGGAGGCGGAGGGCCGGTCCGTCGACGATGATGAAATCGAGGAGTCGCCCGACCACGGTCCGGCGCCTTCCAATACTTTACAAAATGAAGTAGAGTTCCAGGACAGCCCCATCCGAGGAGTCAGAAGTGACGGATAAGCGAATCGAGAACGTGATCATCGTCGGCGGTGCCTGCGCCGGCTACACCGCTGCCGTCTACGCGGCCCGGGCGGACCTCGAGCCGCTCGTGATCGAGGGCTTCCAGTGGGGCGGTCAGCTTCAGAACACGACCGAGGTCGAGAACTACCCGGGCTTCCCCGAGGGGATCATGGGGCCGGAGCTGATGAACCGGTTCCGCGCCCAGGCCGAGCGGTTCGGGACCCGGTTCATCACCGACGACGTCACCCGGTTCGAGCTCACCGACGGCGGCATCCAGACCGTCTGGGTCGGCGACGACGAGTACCGCGCCCGCACGGTCATCCTCGCGATGGGCGCGCAGCCGAAGCGGCTCGGCATTCCCGGCGAGATGGAGCTCGGCGGCCGCGGCGTGTCGACCTGCGGCGTCTGCGACGGCGCCTTCTTCAAGGGCCGGGACGTGGTCGTGATCGGCGGTGGCGACACCGCGATGGAGGACTCGATGTTCGTGTCCAAGTACGCGGACAAGCTCACCGTGCTGCACCGCCGCGACGAGTTTCGCGCCTCCATGGTCATGCAGGACCGGGCGCGGGAGGTCGAGAACATCGGGTTCAAGACGCCCTACGTTCCCGACGAGTTCGTCGCCGGAGAGGACGGTGCCCTCGATCACGTCCGGATCACCCACGCCGAGACCGGCGAGAGCGAGGAGCTGAAGGTCGGCGGCGCGTTCGTCGCGATCGGCCACATCCCCGGCTCGGAGCTGGTCGCCGGCCAGATCGACCTCCACGACAACGGCTACGTCAAGGTCGCCGAGCCCTCGACCCGGACGAACCTCGCCGGCGTCTTCGCGATCGGTGACCTCGTCGACTTCACCTACCGCCAGGCGGTCACGGCCGCCGGCTCCGGCACCCGCGGCGCTCTCGACGCCGAGTGGTACCTGCGCGACACGCCGCCGACCGACGAGGAGAAGATCGAGGCAGCTGAGGAGGCGCGGATCTGAGTCCGTCCCGCCGGGGAGCGCCGGCCGGCTCCGGGCGGGAGGATTAGCGGAGCAGGGACGCCGGGGCAGGCGGGCGGAGTATCGGCTGGGGAAGGGAAGGCCGGCGTAGCGGCGGCGGAAGGGCCCGGCTCGACGGTCGATGGCAAGAAGCGACGACTGGTTTGACGCTTCTTGCCATCCAGGCGAGTCCGGACGCAGGAAACGACCACGTCGTGGTCGAAATCGGCGTCCGGCCCCGATGAGGGGACGGCGCCGGCCGATCCGCCTCCCTCCCCAGCCGCATGGAGCGGCCACCTGCCGATCGGGCCCGGAACGAGCCGAGCACCCGTCGGCCCGCGGCCGAGCGATCCTTGCGACCCGCTCGCCCGCGCTGCCTACGCCGCCGGGCCGATCTCGCCGTCGCCCCGCGCCGCCATCATCTCGCTGAACACCGCCCGCTCGTCGGGTTGGCGGCCGTCCGCCATCTCGTCGGAGATGACCTGGGAGACCGCGTTGATCAGGGCCAGGTGGGTGAATGCCTGCGGGAAATTGCCGAGCTGGCGGCCGGTGTGGGGCTCGATCTCCTCCGCGTAGAGGTCGAGCGCTCCGCCCATCATCAGCAGGTGCTCGCAGAGGTGGGCGGCCCGATCGTGCTCGCCGATCTCGGCGAGCGCCGAGACGAGCCAGAACGAGCAGATCGAGAAGGTGCCCTCGACTCCGTGGAGGCCGTCGTCGGTCTGCTCGACCCGGTAGCGGAGAACCAGTCCCATCTCGGTCAGGTCGTCGGCGATGGCGAGGACGGTCTTGACGACGCGCTCGTCGTCGGAGGGCAGGAAGCGGACGAGGGGGACCAGCAGCGTCGAGGCATCGAGCTCGTCGGTGTCGTAGTGCTGGCGGAAGATGCCGTCGTCGGTGACGCCCTTCGTCAGCATGTCGTCCTTGATCCGCTCGGCCTCGGCGCCCCAGCGGGCGGCGGCCTCGCGTTCGCCCCGGGCCTTCGCCAGGCGGGTGCCGCGGTCGAGGGCGACCCAGCACATGAGCTTCGACGAGAGGTAGTGCTTGGGCTCGCCGCGGGCCTCCCAGATCCCCTGGTCGGGCTGCTCCCAGATCGCGCTCGCCGCCTCGACCTGCTCGCCCGCGATCTTCCAGAGCGAGTCGCTGACGCCGCCGAGCGCCCGCGAGTGGATGTAGATCGAGTCCATGAGCGCCCCGTAGACGTCGTTCTGGCGCTGCGAGTAGGCCGCGTTCCCGATCCGCACCGGCTTCGAGCCGATGTAGCCGCCGAGGTGGTCGAGCGTGCTCTCGGTCAGCTCCTTCTCGCCGCCGATCCCGTACATGATCTGCAGGTGACCGTCGCCGTCGGCCGTCACCCGCTCGACGAAGTCCATGAAGTCGCGGGCCTCGTCGTCGAGCCCGAGCACGTGCAGGCCCCAGAGCGTGAACGTGGCGTCGCGGATCCACGTGTACCGGTAGTCCCAGTTGCGCTCTCCTCCGGGCGTCTCCGGCAACGATGTCGTCAGCGCCGCGACCATCCCGCCGGTCGGCGCGTACATCAGGCCCTTCAGGGTCAGCGCCGAGCGCTGAAGCTCGCCGCGCCAGCGATGATCGGGGAACTTGCCGCGCTCGAGCCAGCGCCGCCAGGCCTGGCCCGTCTCGTAGACCTGCCGTGCGGCCTCGCCGGCCTGACCGGGCAGGCGCGCCTCGTCCGACCAGGTCAGGGCGCAGAAGGCGTTCTCGTCCGTCCCGAGCCGGCGGACGCCCCAGAGCATGCCGTCCTCACCGAGCTCGAGGTCCATGTCGGCCTGGAAGCGGAGCGGCAGCTCTTCCGCCATCGCGTTGGCGACGCCGAGCTCGCGATCGAGGTCCCACTCGACCCGGTCGCGTCCGTAGCCGGGCCGGGCGTCGCAGGAGAGCTCGAGCTCGACGTGCCCCTCCGGGCAGTGCGCGAAGCGGATCAGCATGTGCTCGGCCTCGAGGCGATTGCGCCCGTCGTGGCTGCGGACCGCATTGACGATCAGCGCGTCGCGGACGATCACCCACCCCGTCTCGGTCGCCCATGTCGTCTCGATCACGTTCGTGCCCGGCTCGTACCGGCGGGCGACGGGAACGCGCTCGTCGGGGGCGAAGCGCATGGCCCCGGCCGCCCGGTCGAGCAGCGCACCGAAGATGCTCGGCGAGTCGAAGCGCGGCAGGCACATCCACTCGATCGACCCGTTCGCCGCCATCAGGGCCCCGGTCTCGCAGTCGGAGAGGAAGCCGTAGGAGCCGATCCGCGGGAAGCCCGGCTCGCAGGCCTCGGGTGGCGAGTGGCGATCGGGGTCGCTCACGGCGGCGACTCTACCTGCCGCGGAAGTCGGGTTTGCGGCCCTCGAGCAGTGCTTCGATCCCCTCGACGCGGTCCTCCGTCGCCAGCGCCGCGCCGAACAGCTCACGCTCCCGCTCGAGCCCGGCGGTGAGGCCGAGATCGTCGGCCGCCAGGACCGCCTGCTTGGCGTATCGGAGCGCCAGCGGCGGGCGGGCGGCCACCTCCTCGGCGAGCATCACCGCCTGATCGAGGACGTCGCGACGGTCCATGACGATGTTCGCGAGGCCCCAGTCGAACGCCTGGCCGCCGGTCATCCGGCGGCCGGTGAGAATCAGCTCCATCGCCCGTGCCCGCCCGAGCGCCCGCGTCAGCCGCTGGGTCGCGCCTCCCGAGGGGATCAACCCGAACGTGATCTCCGGCATGCCGAAGACGGCGTCCTTGGCGACGACCATCAGGTCGCAGGCGAGCGCGAGCTCGCAGCCGGTTGACAGGGCCCAGCCGGCGACCGCCGCGACCGACGGCTTGGCGAGCGCGCGATGCCGCTCCCAGAAGCCGGCCATCGCGGTGTCCGATGCCGGGCCCCGGCCGCTGCCCGAGTAGCTGCGGATGTCGGGTCCGGTCGCGAAGAAGTCACCGGTGCCGGCGAGGACCACGACCCTCACCTCGTCGTCGGCGTCGAGCCGCTCGAGGGTCCCGATCAGGATCTCCGCCAGCTCGGGACCGAGCGCGTTCCGGCGCTCCGGATCGGCGATCGTGCACCGCGCCACCCGGCGCTCGACCTCGACGGCGACCGGATCGCTCACCTGATCAGGCGCGGGCGCTCGCGCGCTCGAGCTCGACGGCATCCCGCAGCGCGTCGGCGGCGGCGTCCGCGTTCGCGTCGCCGTCCACGTCGAGGGGGTTCCCGTCGATCGAGGAGATCGGCTGGATCTCGCGGGTGGTGGAGGCGAGGAACGCCGCGCGCGCCCCCAGCAGCTCCTCCCGGGGAAACCTCCCCTCGACGACGTCGAGCGCGTCCACGACGACCGCACGGGTGATCGAATCGAGGATGCCGACGTCGAGGCCCGGAGTGTGTAGCCGCCCGTCCGGGGCGGTCCAGAAGATCGAGGAGGTGGGCGCCTCCAAGACCGTCCCGTCGGCCGCTACGTACACCGCCTCGTCGGCGTCGCGCTGGGCGGCCAGCCTGGTCGCGTGCATGTTCGCGGCGTAGGAGATCGACTTGACGCCGGCGAGGATCTCGCTCGGGCTCAGGGTGATCAGCGCCACCCGGGCGCTCGCGGGCCACGGCGGCACCTCCTCGATCGTGAGCAGGCGGCGGCCGCCGCGCGTGAGGACGATCCGCAGGCAGCCGTCGGGGTCGCCGCCGGCCGCCAGCAGCGCATCGATCTCGCCGCGGAGGGCGCCGGCGTCGTAGTCGAGGTGGATCGCCGCGGCCGAGCGGGAGAGCCGCGCCAGGTGCTCGTCGAGCCGGAACGGGTGGTGCCCGTAGAGCTTGATCACCTCGAAGGCGCCGTCCCCGCGGAGCAGGCCGTCGTCGAGGATCGAGATCGTCGCCTCCTCGGGCGGGAGGATCCTCCCGTCGACGCTGGCGAGGCTGGCTGCACCCATGCCGCGACGATACCGCCCGGCTCGGGAGGCAGGGGCTAACCTGATGACACCGATGGAATACGTCCTCATCACGCTCGGGATGGTCGGCTTCATCGTCGCGGTCCTCGTCCTCCTCGCCCGCGCCTACCCCGGCAGCGGCGCCGACCTCGTCGACTGGCGCCTCACCCGCGATCACGAGACCGAGTTCAAGCTCGAGCAGGACGACGTCGCCCAGATGATCGCGGCGCAGAACGAGTACCGCCGCCGCCGCGGCGCTCCCGAGCTGACCACGGCCGATGCCGAGCGGATGGGGCGCGAGGACCAGCGGGTCCGTGAACGCGGGGTGATGGACGAGGGCTCGCTCGACCGGCTCGACCGCCGGCTTCGCGACGACGCACCGGACGAGGGCGAGGGCTAGCGCGAGGTGGCGCGGGCGCTGCTCGTGGGATGCGGCTGCCACGGGCGCGAGCTCGGCCGCTCGCTGATCGGCGAGGGCTGGGCCGTCCGCGGGACGAGCCGGACCGCCGCGGGAGCCGCGCTGATCGAGGACGCCGGGATCGAGCCGGCGACCGCCGACCCCGACTTCGTCGGCACGGTGCTCGATCACGTGGGCGACGTGACCGTGGCCGCCTGGTTGCTGGGCTCGGCGAGCGGCACGGCGGAGCAGATCGAGGCCGTCAACCGGCTCCGCCTCGGCAGCCTCCTGGAGAAGCTCGTCGACACGCCGGTTCGCGGCTTCGTGTTCGAGGCCGCCGGCAGCGCCGGGCCCGATGTCCTCGCCGCCGGCGCCGAGCTCGTCGAGCGTGCGGGGAGGACGTGGATGATCCCGGTCCGGGTCGTCGGGGTGGAGCGTGACCTTGAGGGTCGCTGGCGCGAGGCGATGACCGCCGCGATCGCCGGCGTCCTCAGCGGTTGACGATCTCGTTCGCCGGGATCGTGTCGGTCGGGCCGTTGCGCATGAAGTCGACGTCGCGCGGCCGCTCCCCGGGCGCGTCCGCCGCCGACCACGGAGCGGTTTCCTCGAGCGGGATCCGCCGGTTGTCGACGCCGTCGACCACGGTCAGGAAGGCGATCGCGGCCAGCACGACCACCCCGACCACGACCCCGTAGACGATCAGGCGCTTGCGGGCCGAAGCCCCGTACCGCCGCCCGACGACCGGGCGGCGCTTGTCGTTGCCCATCGCGTCGAGGCCGGAGTGCCCCGCCTCGCCCTCCCCGTACCACGGCTTCCCTGCAGCCACCCACTAACCGTATCGTCCCCGAACCCGACCGAACAGCGGCAAGCGAGGCAAGATTGAAGAGTTATGCGAAGGATGTCCTGGTCGACGTCGACTGGCTCTCCGGCAACCTCGGGAACGAGGCGATCAGGATCGTCGAGGTCGACGAGAACCCCGCCCTCTACGCCGACTCGCACGTCCCCGGTGCGATCGGCTTCGACTGGCGCCGCGATCTCCAGGACCGGGTTCGCCGGGATCTCCTCGACCGGGGCGCCTTCGCCGCCCTGATGGGCTCGCGGGGGATCTCCGACGAGCACACCGTCGTCCTCTACGGCGACCGGCACAACTGGTTCGCCGCCTACGCCTACTGGTATTTCCGCTATTACCGCCACGAGCGGGTGAAGCTGCTGGACGGCGGCCGCGACGCCTGGCTGGAAGCCGGTGCGCCGACCGCCACCGAGGTCATCGCCCATCCCGCCGCGACGTTCACAGCGGGCGAGCCCGACCCCTCGGTCAGGGCGCTGCGGGACGAGGTCGCCGCCGCGCTCGGCACCACGACGGCCCTGGTCGACGTGCGCAGCCGGCTCGAGTTCACCGGCGAGCTGATCGCGATGACCGGCTACGAGCAGGAGGGCGCTCAGCGGGGCGGCCACATCCCCGGCGCGGTCTCGGTCGGCTGGTCTGAGGCCGTCGGGGCGGACGGCAGGTTCCTCCCGGTGGACGAGCTGCGCCGGATCTACGCGGATGCCGGCGTCGCCGGGCGCGACGAGCCGATCATCGTCTACTGCCGGATCGGCGAGCGGTCGGCGCACACGTGGTTCGTGCTCAGCGAGCTCCTCGGCGAGCGGTCCGTCGCCAACTACGACGGCTCCTGGGCCGAGTGGGGGAACCTGATCGGGGTGCCGATCGAGGTCGGCCCCTAGCCGCTGCGAATCAGCCGTCGAGCCGATCGAAGAACTGCTGGAGCATCCTCGCGGTGGCGCCCCAGATGAAGGCGCCCTCGACATCGAAGGTGGGGGTCCGGAACGGCACTCCCCGGCGGATCAGGCGACGCATCC
>JAGQUO010000055.1 GCA_020438445.1 Solirubrobacterales bacterium | reverse complement strand
CGCCGCGGCCCGGCGGCAGGCGCGTCAGGCGGAGGCGGCGGCGCCGACGACCGAGACTCCGACGACGACCACGACGCCGGCCCCGGCCGCAGAGCCCGCGCCGACACCCGCTCCCGCGCCGGCACCGGCACAACCGTCACCGCAGCCGTGCTTCGACGCGGCCGGGCACCCCTGCTGAGCGGTCTCCGCGGCTAGCCTCGGGCTTCGTTCTCGTCGGTGAGGACGAACCGGATCCCCTGCGCCCTGACCCTGAGCCTGTAGCTGATGCCCTTGCGGAGCTGGACCTTGCCGCTGCCGCGCAGCTTGTAACCGGGGAACCGAGCGGTGAGCTTGCAGGCGAACGCGGTCCGGCCGCGCCGCTTGCAGTCGACCCGCAGCGCCCTGACGACCCGGCGGGCGAAACCATGGCGCTGGAGTGCCTTCTTGATCGTCTGGCGGGCCACCGGCGCGCGCAAGCGCGGTGAGCGTACGACCCTGAACCCGACCTTCGCGGGCTCGCCGACGTTGCCGCTCGGGTCGATCGCCCGGACGGAGATCGTGTGCTTTCTGCCCTTGCCGCCCCTCGACTTCACCTTCGCCCGAAACGGAGACCCGCAGCGCTTGAACTTGCCCTTGTCGACCCTGCATTCGAACGCCGACCCCGGCTCGGAGCGGAAGGTGACCTTGACCAGTACCTGCTTCTTCTTCGTCTTGATCTTCGCCTTCGGCCCCTTCCCGATCGTCGTATCGGGCGCGGTCGTGTCGGGCGGAAGCGTGGTGTCGACGGTGAAGTCGCGAGTCCGCGTGCTGACGTTCCCGACGTCGTCGGTGGCCTGGACCTGGAAGCTGTGCGCGCCGTCGCCGAGCGGGGTCGGGGTGTGCGACCCGTTGCCTGAACAGGGCGCGAACGGGGCCGAGTCGACCCGGCAGCGAACGGTCGATCCGTTCTCCGCCGTGAACGTGAAGATCGGCGTGTCGTCCGCGGTCGTGCCCACCGGACCGGAGTCGATGCTCAGGGAGGGTGGCATGGTGTCGACGGTGAAGTTGATGGAGGCGACCGGTCCCGTGTTCGTAAGCGAATCGGTCGCGCGGACATCGAACATGTGCGGACCGTCTGTGAGCGTGCCGGTGGTATGGGTGTCTCCAGGCCCTGAGCATGAACCGAAGGGCTCGGAATCGACCCGGCACTCGAACGTCGCGCCCGGGTCCTCGTTCGACGAGAAGCTGAATCTCGGCGTGTTGTCGCCAGTCTCGCCGGTCGGCCCGGATTCGATCGTTGTGGTGGGCCCGGTCGCGTCGACGGTGAAGGTCTGGGAGGCGGGCGTCCCGGGCTCGGCAGTAACCGAATCGATCGCTCGGACGTCAAACGTGTGAGGACCGTCGTCGAGCGGATCAGTGGTGTGGGTGTCGCCTGGACCCGAGCAGTCGCCGAACGAATCGGAGTCGACCCGGCACTGGAAGGTGGCTGAAAGATCATCCGGTGACGAGAACGTGAAGGTGGGCGTGGTGTCATTGGTCGGATCGGTCGGGCCACCAGTGATCTGCGCGTTCGCCGCCAGCGCGCTCGGCGCGAGCAGCAGGCTGGCCAATCCTGCAGCGAGCAGCACCGCCCGGAAGCGGCGCCGGCGCACGTGCACGGCCCGATCGAATATTCGTCTACCCATCCGAATCAGCGAGCCTAGCGCCGGCAAGCGGTTCGATCCAGCCGGAACCGTCCGGCCTCAGTCGACGTCGACGCAGATCGCGTAGACCTGGACGTCGATCGAGCTGACGGCCGACGTCGAGTTGTTGAAGAGCCGGACGCTCCAGCCGTCGCCGCTGCCGACCGGGCCCTGGGGACCCTCAGGCCCCTCCCGCCCCGGTGTCACCCTCCGGCCCGTGCTGCCGCGCGGCCCCTTCGGGAGCTTGCCCTCGACCTTGCAGGTGGCGGTCTTGCCGGCCTCGTTGGGCGGCGCAGACCTCGTTTCGCGGGCTGGCCGGGGCAGATACGTGGCTCGGCGACAGCGGAACCAGATCGTCTCCCCATGTGGCCGGGCCGCGCGCTAGGTTGGCCCCCGATGGAATCCGAGAGCCATTCACACGAGCCGCTGCGCACGATCGGCGCCGCACCGGTCGCCCATCCCCGCGACGACGAGCTCGAGCGCCTCGAGGACGGCCCGCACGCCCATGCGCCGACCGCCGCCGAGGTCGCCGGCTGGAAGGGCGACTCGGTGACCGACGAGAACGGCCACCACGTCGGCAGGGTCGAGGCCGTCTGCGAGATCGACGGCCGGGCCGAGTGGCTCGTGGTCAGACACCACCTCTCCCACCACCTGCTCGCACCGGTCGCCGGGGCGATCGGCGGCGGCGGCCGGGTCATGCTGCCCTTCGAGGCGGCCCGGATCGGGTCCGCGCCCGGCATCGAGCCCGGAACGCAGCCGAGCCCGGAGCTGATCGAGTCGGCCCGCGCCTACTACGGCAATGGCTGAGGATCCCGCCGGTCCGGCACGCGAGCTCGCCCCGGGCCTCTGGGCCTGGTCGCGGCGGCACCCGGAGTGGCACCCCGGCGACTTCGGCGCCGAGGTCGTGGCGTTCATGGCCGAGACGCCGGAGACGACGCTGCTGATCGATCCGCTCCTGGACGGCGAGGACGATCCGGTCTGGGAGCTGATCGCGGGCGGCACCGGCCCGATCCGGATCCTGGTCACCCTCCCCTACCACACGCGCTCCAGCGAGGCGATCCGCGACCGGTTCGGGAGCGGGCGCGAGGTCTCGATCCACGGCCACCCGGCGACGGCCAAGCGGCTCGAGTCGCAGCGGGGATTCGAGCCGTTCTCCCCGGGCGACGAGCTGCCGGCGGGCGTCACCGCGTACCGGGTCGGGAAGCCGCGCCGCCACGAGACGCCGCTGCATCTGCCCTCGCACGGAGCGGTGGTCTTCGGCGACGCCGTCGTCGGCGCTCCGATGGGCCCGCGGATGTGGGCTCTGGAGCCGATCGACGACCGCGTCCGGCGGTTCTACGCCGAGCGGTTCGCTCCGACGCTGGAGCCGCTGCTCGAGCTCGACTTCGACCGGCTGCTGATGACCCACGGACCGTCGCTCGTCGAAGGCGGCCGGGACGGGCTCCGCGAGGCGATCGAATCGCCGCCCTGGTACCGCAGCCCCGAGGACTGACGGCGGCGCTCAGTCCTCCTCGTCGGCCGCTCCGTCGTCGTCGGCGTAGAGGCTCTCCGAGGCGATCTCCTGGAGCTTGCGGTTCCAGAGCTTGATCTCGAGGAAGAGCTCGTCGCCGAATCCATGGACCGCATCGACGGCGAACAGGGTGAAGCGGCCCTCGTTGACGGCGGCCTGGTCCAGCACCTCCCCGTCGAGCTCGGCGGTCACCGCCAGCGCGCCGCGGACCAGCGGCGTGCCCCAGATCAGCGTCAGGTCGCCGCCGCGACCGCCGTCGGATCGCCACTGGCCGATTACGTCGTCGTTGAGGTCGAGCTGCCAGTCGGGGTTCTCGGCCGCGGTGACGTCGGTGAAGTCGGCGATGGCGGTCATCTCGCCGGGCTCGCCCTCGGGCTCGTGCAGGAAGGAGACGTGGCCGAAGAACTCGGGCACGACCCCGCCGACCTCGGCGACGCCCGGCGCGACGGCCGGCACGTAGGTCCGCCCGCCCCAGGTCCGCTCCGGGAAGAACCGGACCGCCTCGAGGTCCGGTTCCGATCCCGCCTCGCCGGCGAGCGCGGAGGCGGCGACCGCGAAGAACTCCTTCAGCCGCTCCTGCCAGCGGCCGTAGGGCCGTGACTCCTGGGCACTGTCGGCGATGAAGCGGGGAATTGGGCGTGAGACCGGGGGCATCGGTCGGTCAGGCTATCGCTGGAGCTAAGCGGGCAGCGACTCCCGCAGCTCGGCCGCCGCCTGCTCGGGTGCCACCGAGTTGATCTCGATCCCCGTCCCGAGCTCGAAGCCCGCCCTGACCGAGAGCCGCGGGGCGATGTCGATGTGCCAGTGGAACTCGGCCGCTCCCCGCGGCGCCGTCCGCACCCAGAGGTTGAGCTGCGGGACCGCTCCGAACCGCCCGGCGAGCGCGGCGAGCGCCCGGCCGAGCAGCGGGCCGCCGCGCTCGTCGCGCTCGAAGCGCTGCTCGACGCTCCGCGGCAGCAGGCGCATCTCGTAGGGGGAGCGCGAGGCCCACGGGCAGATCAGGGCCGCCTCGCCGTCGATGGCGACGAGGCGGTCGCGGCGGCGGACCTCCTCGACGAGCACGTCCTCGAGCAGGTGGCTGCCCATGGTCCGCTCGTTGTAGGCGGTGAAGCGCTCGCGCTCGCGGGCGACCTCGGTCGGGACGAACGGCAGGGCGAAGAGCTGGGCGTGGCTGTGCGGGAGCGTGGAGCCGGCGAGCGGCCCCTCGTTGACGCAGAGATGGACGAAGGAGGCGTCCTCGGCGCGCGCCGCCATCCGCACGCGCCAGGCGGCGACGGCGCCGGCGAGCTCGGCGTCGTCGAGCTCGGCGAGCGATGCGACGTGCCGCGGCGAATTGACGATCACCTCGTGGGCGCCGTGCGCGGAGGCGGTCCGGAAGAGCTCCGGCTCGCTCGCCCGGGCCGAGCTGCGGAGCGGGTCGGCCGAGCTGGTCAGGCCGGAGTCGTGAGCGGGCCGGGCGGTCGCCGCCTCCGGATCGGGCCCGGTCAGGACCGGGTAGAGGTTCGGGACCGAGCGCTGCAGCCAGCCCGGGGTGTCCGGCTCCCCGCCGCCGGGGCGGTTGGCCCAGAACTCGGGTGGCGTCCGGTCCTCGCGCCCCTCGCAGAGCGGGCAGGATTCGGCCGCCCCGGGCTTCGGCTCGGCGGCCGGCACCTCGAACTCGCGCGGCCGGCCGGCGCGGCCCGGGGCGAGCAGCGCGCGCTGCCCGGTGAGCTGATCGATCCGGATCTCGGGCGGTGGCCCGCCGGGCGCCATCTCAGCCACCGGATGCGTCCCGGAGGCGGTTCCGGGTCAGAGCGGCGATTCCGGCGGGGGCGGGGGCACCGGCGGCTCCGGGTCCCCGGGCTCGGGCTCGATCTCCGGCCGCGGCCCCTCGGGAACGTCGGTCGTGAACGGCGCCCCTTCGCCGATCCGCTTGAAGGCGTCCATCAGGTCGATCGGCAGCGGGAACACGATCGTCGTGTTGTTGACGCCGATCTGAAGCAGCGTCTGCAGGTAGCGGAGCTGGATCGTCGCCGGGTTCTGGCTGATGATGTCGGCCGCGTCGGCGAGCTTCTGGGCCGCCTGGTACTCGCCCTCGGAGCCGATGATCTTCGCGCGCCGCTCGCGCTCCGCCTGCGCCTGCAGGGCCAGCGCCCGCTGCATGTCCTGGGGCAGCTCGACGTCCTTGACCTCGACCGTCGAGACCTTGATCCCCCACGGCTCGGTCTGCTCGTCGATGATCGTCTGCAGCTCCTGGTTGAGCCGCTCGCGCTCCCCGAGCAGCGAGTCGAGCTCGGCCTTGCCGAGGACCGACCGCAGCGTCGTCTGCGAGATCTGCGAGGTCGCCACGAGGTAGTTCTCGACCTCGGTGATCGCCCGGTCGGGGTCGAGGACGCGGAAGTAGGCGACCGCGTTGACGCGGACCGTCACGTTGTCCTTGGTGATGACCTCCTGCGGCGGGACGTTGAGCGTGACCGTCCGCAGGTCGACCCGGACCATCTGGTCGACGATCGGGATCAGGAAGCGCAGGCCCGGGCCCTTGAGCGCGATCAGTCGGCCGAGACGGAAGACCACCCCGCGCTCGTACTCGCGGAGGATCCGCACCGACGCCGAGAGAATCAGCAGGCCGATGATGACCAGCGCCGCGACGATTCCCAATGCCACCATCAAGAAGCTCCTTCCAGTTCGCTGCCGGCGGCACCTGTGCGGGTTGCGACGGTGCCGTCATCCAGAGGCGTGACGACCAGCTCGAGCCCGTCGATCGCCTCGACAGTGACTCTATACCCGGCCTCGACCGGGGCGAACTGGGGATCGACCCGGGACTCCCAGAGCGCCCCTTCGACGAACACCTGGCCCTTCGGGTCGAGCGTGACCCGCACCGTCGCGGTCGACCCGATCAGCTCCTCGACGCCGGTCCGGACCGGCTCCCGCCGCGCGGCCAGGCCCTTCGCGCCGACGAACACCGTCGCGATCCCGAGCACGCCTCCGACCACGATCACGAACGGGGGCGAGACCTCGAACTGGTCGCTGCTGGTGTCGAAGATCAGAAGGCCGCCGCCGATCAGCGCCGCGACCCCGAGCAGGCCGAGCGCGCCCGCCGCCGGGAGGTTCGCCTCGGCCACGATCAGCGCCGCCCCGGCGACGAGCAGGACGACGCCGACGGCGGCGACCGGGAGCTGGATCGCGCCGATCAGGCCGAGGACGAGGGCGACGGCGCCGATCGTGCCGGGGAAGACCGTTCCCGGCGCCAGCGCCTCGAGCAGGAGCCCGAGCAGGCCGACGAGGAGCAGCAGGTAGGCGACGTTCGGATTGACGAGGACCTCGAGGACCCGGAACGGGATCGTCATCGACCGGTCCTCGATCTCGACGCCGGACGTGCTCAGGGTCTCGGACTTGGGACGGTCGACCCGCCAGCCGTCGAGCTTCTCGAGCAGGCGCTGCTGGTCGGAGGCGATCATGTCGATCCGGCCCTGCTTGAGCGCCGTGTTCTCGCCGAGGTCGTTGCCCTCCGACTCCAGGGTGGTGCCCGGCGCCATCGCCGCGACGTCGGCGGCGTCGACGATCGCCGACCCCGGCGAGCTGACCTCGGCGCCGCCGGGAAAGACGTAGACGACGACCGGGATCCGGGCCGAGCGAACGTCGTCGACGATCTCCTCGGCCGCCGAATGGAGGCCGCCGGGGGTGTCGAGCCGGAGGATCGCGAACGGCGCCTCGGCGGACTCGGCGTCGCCGAGGGCGTCGCCCACCCAGTCCGCTTGCGCCGGCGAGAGCTCACCGCTGAGCTCGATCGACGGCACCTTCTGCTCGGCGGCCGGCGCCGACGGGGGTGTGGCGGCGGCGAACGCGAACAGGGAGACGGCCGCGGCCGCGGCCCCGAGTACCCCGCGCAGGCTCATCGGCGGATCATGAGCGACGCTCGCCGCCTCCGTCGGTCGGCGCCACCACCAGGGTGAGCCCGTCGATCTCCTCGATCCTGACCTCGCTCCCGACGGGGATCGCCTCGCCGCCCGAGGCGCGGGCCCGCCAGAGGGCTCCCTCGGCGAAGACCTGGCCGACCGGATCGATCTCGGTCCGGACCCGCACGACCGAGCCGAGCAGCTCGTCCTCCCCGGTCCGGAACCCCTGGCGCCGGGCCCGGAGCACCCGCCCGCCGACGAACAGGAGCCCGCCACCGAGGACGATGGCGACCGGCACGGCAACCCAGGGACTGACCGTCGGCCCGTCGTCGCCGGGGTCGAACAGGAGCAGCCCACCGGCGATCAGCGCCGCGATGCCGGCGATGCCGAGGAACCCGCCGGTCGGCAGGTGCGCCTCGGCGATGAACAGGGCGACGGCCGCGACCAGCAGGACGATCCCGATCGCGGCGACCGGGAGCTGGAGCGTCCCGATCAGCCCGAGGACGAGCGCGGTCCCGCCGAGCGCGCCGGGAATGATCGTCCCGGGCGCGGCGGCTTCGAGCGCGATCCCGAGCATCCCGACGAGCAGGAGCAGGTAGGCGATGTTCGGGTTGACGAGGATCTGCAGCAGGTCGAAGCGGAACGGCATGTCGCGCTCGCTCACCGAGTAGCCGGTCGTGTCGAGCGTGGTCCGCTTCGGGCCCTTCACCTCGAAGCCGTCGAGGTCGGAGAGCAGCGCGGGCTGGTCGGGCGCGATCAGGTCGATCAACCCGGCGTCGAGCGCCTCGGAGGCCGAGACGTTGGTCGCCTCGCGGACCATCCTCTCGGCGAGGTCGGGGTTGCGCCCGTGCGTGGTCGCGAGCGCGCGGACGTAGGCGGAGGCGTCGTTGGTGATCTTCCGGCCCAGCGTCCCGCCGATGTCGTCCCCGCTGCTGGTGATCGGCGAGGCGGAGCCGATGTTCGTCTCCGGGGCCATCGCGGCGACGTCGCCGGCCTGGGTGATGAAGACGCCGGCCGAGCCCGCTCGGGCGCCGCTCGGGTAGACGTAGACGACGACCGGCATCGGGGCCGCGAGGATGTCCTTGACGATCTCCCGCATCGACGAGTCGAGGCCGCCGGGCGTGTCGAGGCGGATGATCACGAGCGGGGCGTCCTCGTCCTCGGCGTCGGAGAGGGCGGTCCCGATCCAGCTCGCGGTCGCCGGCGAGATCTCGCCGCTGAGCTCGATCGAGGGGACGGTGCTCCCCGGCTCCTCCTGTGCCCCGGCGGGCGCGACGAGCGCGAACAGTGCGACGGCGGCGAGCGCCGCGGCGGCGAGGCGAGCCGCGAGCCGCATCACCGGCTAGGACTCGCCGAGGGCGTACTTGCGGATGTCGGCCTCGAGCGCCGCCTGGTCCTCGTAGACGCCCTGGTGGGTGTAGACGAGCTCGCCGTTGCGATCGAAGTAGAGGGTGTTGGGGAATCCGCCGACCAGCGTCGCGCCGACCGCGTTTCCGAGGTCCTTGTCGGGGTCGGCGAAGCTCGGGTACGGCACCGGGTGGCCGTCGAGGAAGGTCTCGGCCGCGGCGTCCTCGTCCTGGCCGTCGACGCCGATGAAAGCCACCCGGTCGAGGTTGGCCTTGGCCGCGTCCTGAAACCACGGCCACTCGGTCCGGCAGGGTCCGCACCACGACGCCCAGTTGTTGACCACGACCGGATAGCCGCGCACGGAGTCGAGCTGCTCGGTGAACGCGTCGATGCCGCCCGGCGCCAGCACGCCGCCCTGCGCGTAGAGCTCCTTCAGCTTCCCCGGCGCCTTCGCCACGGCGGGGCCGTAGTCAGGCGCGTCGGAGCCGGGATCGCCGCCGTCGCCCGAGTCGCCGCCGCAGGCGGCGAGGGCGATCGCGAGCACGGCGAGGAGCACCGCGGCGGTGGTCGTCGTCGCTCGTCTGCGGTTCTCGCTGTTCATCCGGCCTGAAGCCCTGCTTTAATGGTTGGTGCGGTCCGAGGGGAACTGGACCGCGGGGCCGCGGCCAGCACCAGAGACCTGACCGCCTCGCCCAACGAGCTTACTGCGCGGCTCGCTCCGTCCCGGAACGAACAGCGTGGTCCACAGGCCTTCCAATGGCAGAAACCACCGCACTTGCCGCTGACGCGGCCAAAGCGCCTACGAGCGCCGACCTCGAACGCGTCCAGAAGTTCACGCGGGAGCCGATCCTGCTCGACGGCGAGACGCTCGAGGACCTGCACCCGGGCACGGCCCGCCGCAAGGCCCTCGACTCGGCCCTGGTCGAGATCGAGGAGGGCTTCGACGAGCCGTCGCCGCAGTGGCGCCAGGAGTTCTCGCTGCTGCTGGGGCTCGAGCGCGTCCTCGCCGAGGAGAACCCACAGCTCCGCGACGGCGCCGAGCTGAACGACCACCAGATCGACGCGTTGTCGGGCACCCTGGCGGCGATCATCGCCGAGATCGAGGAGCCCGGCTCGAGCCGCAACGGCAACGGCCGCGGCGGCGAGGGCGCCGGCAACGGCGCCGCCGGCGACGAGGACTCGCTCGCCGAGGACGAGGAGCCGCAGGACTGGACCGACGAGCCCTCCGGCGAGGAGGACGAGGACGTCGTCGCCGACGTCGTCGACGATCCCTACTCGAGCCGGCGGTTCTGGTTCGAGCACGCGACCGGAGCCGGCAAGACCGTCGCCGCCGTCGGCTTCGTCGAGGCCTCGCGCACCGGCGGCATCCTGATCCTCACCCACCGCCGCAACCTCGTCGACCAGTTCATCGGCGAGATCTCCGACCGCGGCTACGCCGACCGGCTCTCGCCGCCGCTGCTGAAGGGCAAGGACAACGCCTACGGGCCGGTGACGGTCGAGACCTATCAGTGGTTCGTCCGCAACGCCGGGCAGATCTCCAACGCCTACTCGATCGTCATCTGCGACGAGGCCCACACCGCGCTCGGCGAGAAGACGAGCGCCTGCATCCGCGCCTGGCAGGGCCCGGTCTTCATCGGCATGACCGCGACCGGCGCGCTGATCGCCCGCCACGTCGCCGACCTCTTCCCGACCCAGACCTCCCGCTTCGACCTCGCCCAGGCCGCCCGGCGCGGGGTGATCGCGCCGCTGCGCTGCATCCGCATCCCCCCGGGCCCGGGAGTGCGGACGCTCACCAACGTGCCCCTCCGCCGCGGCGAGGTCGACCAGGACTTCGACCAGGAGGAGCTCGCCAAGCTCCTCGACCAGGGGCCCTTCAACGTCGCGATCGCCGACCTCTACGCCTCCCGCTTCAAGAAGGTCCCGGGCGTCGTCTACACCGCCGGGGTGAACCACGCCAACAACGTCGCCGAGGCGATGCGCGAATTCGGCATCAACGCCCGCGCCGTCTCCGGCGAGACCCCGAAGCGCGAGCTGGCGGAGATCCTCGCCGCCTTCGAGCGCGGCGAGGTCGACGTGCTCTGCAACGCGATGCTCCTCGCCGAGGGCTGGAACTCGCCGCGGGCGACGATCTGCATGCACCTGGCCCCGACCGCGTCGAAGCGGATCTACCAGCAGCGGGTCGGCCGCGTCACCCGCCGCAACCCCGGCAAGGAGGCGGGCCTCGTCATCGACTTCGTCCACCCGGCCACCCGCCACGACGAGGCGATCGTCACCCTCCACAGCCTGCTCGACCGCGACGTCTACCGCGGCGGCGCCATCGTCGTCGGACCCGTTCGCCGCGGCCGCGGCCGCCGGGTTCGGGTCGAGAAGCGGGTCGTCCCCGTCTCCGCCGATCCCGAGCGCCGCCTCCAGGTCCTCGAGCGGGAGATGTGGCGGATCGCCGTCGAGCGCCTCGACTACTCCGAGCAGCACGTGTGGGCGGCGCTGGCCGGCGCCCGGGTGCAGCCGAACTCGTGGCGCAAGGCGAAGGCGATGCTCCAGCACGACCAGGCGAAGGAGCTCCGGCGCCGCTTCCTGCTCACCTGCATCCAGCGCAACCGCTCGACCCAGCTGAAGCTGAAGGCGCTCGGCGAGCTCGCGGCCACCCGGGAGGCCGAGCCCTTCGACGAGGCGATCGACATGGTCGGCACCTGGCAGCGCGACCAGCGCCGCGCCGGCGTCCGGATCCTGCTCCAGGCGCTCGCCGAGAACCGGATCGGCCGCCGCGATCAGGCCCAGGCCTGGGTCTGGCGGCTGGCCGAGTTCACCCGCGACTCGCACGAGGAGTACGCGGTCGCGCGCTGGCCCGAGACCAAGCGGCTGCTCGGGCTGTTCGTCAACTCCTCCGGCCGGGCCCACGGCAAGAATGCGCGGCGGCTCGTCCAGGCCGCCCGCAACCAGGACCGTCGGCTCGCCGTCGCCCTGCTCGCGGCCGCCGTCGCCCACACCCCCGAGGCCGAGGAGGTCCTCCGCGGCGCCCGGATGCGGATGGCCCGCAAGCCCTCGGCCGTCGCCCGGGAGCTGCTCCGGAACCTCCCCAAGGGCAGCGGCAAGAAGCGGCGACGTCGCAGCAAGCGATCGCGCGAGGGCGAGGGCGCCGACGCCGGCGAGGAGGTCGAGAACGGGGCCGAGGCGGAGGCGACCGAGAAGCGGGACGAGCCCGAAGCCGACGACGGCCCGATGGCCGGCACCGCCGAGGATCCGGGCGAGGACGATCCGGTCGCGGACGGGGACGGAGGCGACTCGGACTCCGGCGAGGAGGACGAGCTCGAGTCGGCATCGCCGCCGGTCTCGGCCTCCGACCACGACGTGCCCGGGGACGGCTCCGGCGACGAGACGCCGCGCCCGCGCCGCCGCCGCCGTCGCGCCGCCTAGGCCGACTTCAGAACCGGCTCGCCGCCGGCCTCGCCGTCCTACACTCGTGGAGGTGGGAATCGACTCGTTCCGAGTCCGTGCGGCCTCGGTCGCCGCAGCTTCGGTCGCCGTCGCGGCGACGCTGTTCGCCGCTGCGCCGGCGGAATCGGTTGCCAAGCCCAAGGCGCCGAAGGGGTTCTTCGGCGTCCACGTACGCGGGCTCGACGGCGGCAACTTCACCCGGATGCGCAAGGCGAACGCCGGCATCGTCCGCACCGGCTTCAACCTCTCGACGCTGCGCTCGAGCCCCTACGGGCCGGACAACTGGTCGATCTTCGACAACTACGTCGCCGGGACCGCGAACAACCGGATGGACCTGATGCCCGTCGTCTACGGCATACCCGCCTGGCTTCCGGGCGAGATCATGGATCCGGTCGTCCAGGCCGCCTGGCAGCAGTACCTCACCGACCTCGTCGAGCGCTACGGCCCCGGCGGCGATTTCTGGAAGCTCCATCCGCGGGTCCGCCACCGGCCGGTCAGGTACTGGCAGCTCTGGAACGAGCCGAACTCGTTCGTCAACTGGGAGGACCCCGACGGCCGCGAGTTCGGCCGGTTCCTCACCAGGTCGGCGGACGTGATCCACGGCCTCGACCCGGGCGCCTCCGTCGTCTCCGGCGGCGTCGTCTCCGAGCCGCTCAATCCCGACGTGGAGCGCGGCAACTCGTTCCTGCGCGACATGCTCGCCAAGCGGCGGACGCGACGGGCGGTCGACGTTGTCGCGGTCCACCCCTATGCGAAAAACGCGAGCGCCGCCAAGCGGGCGATGAAGGACGCCCGGCGGGTCCTGGACCACCGGGGGATGAAGAGGACCCCGATCTGGATCAGCGAGATCGGCTGGGGATCGACCACGCCCGGCTCCTCCGGGCGCGCGCGGCGCCGGGCCGGCCCCGGCCACCGCTGGGCGATGACCCCGTCCCGGCAGCGCCATCACCTGCGACGCACGTTCAAGATCGCCCTCAGGCAGCGCCTTCGGCTCGGGGTCGGGCGGGTCATCTGGTACCAGTGGAAGAGCGGTCCCGACAGCGACTGCCGCTGGTGCGAGACCGCCGGTCTGCTGGATGGCGACGGGGACGCGAAGCGGCTCCTCGGGGACTTCCGCAAGCTGGCGCGGCGGTGAGCGTCAGCCGCGGCGATCCGGCCGCAGGCTGACCTCGCCCGATCCGAGCGATACGAGCTCACCGTCGGCGCAGCGGACGAGGAGGTTGCCGCGATCGTCGATCCCCTCGCCGACGCCGGATCGCCCTCCCGATCCGGGTCCGCCCTCCCAGGACAGCTCGTGCCCGCGCAGCGCGTCGCGTCCGGCGAAGACGTCGCGGACGTGCTCGGCCGGCTCCGCCACCCACTTGGTCAGCGCCGCGTCGAGCGCGGGGCGCATCTCGCCCGGCCCGACGCCGTGACCGAGCGAGGTCGCGGGCCAGCGGAGGTCGTCGGGAAACGCCTCGGGCGCGATCGAGAGGTTGATCCCGATCCCGATCACGGCCCAGTCGGGCGGGCGCGCCTCGATCAGGACGCCGGCGAGCTTGCGCCGCTCGACCCAGACATCGTTCGGCCACTTCACCTCGCAGTGGACCGGCGCCAGCGACTCGCACGCCTCGCAGACGGCGAGGGGGGCGGCCAGCGGGAGCAGCAGGTGCTCGAGGTCGAGGGGTCTGAGGATCGCCGAGTAGAGGAGCGCCGAGCCGCGGGGGGCGGTCCAGACGCGATCGCCGCGGCCCCGGCCGGCACTCTGCTCGTCGGCGGTGACGACGGTCCCCGACGGCGCGCCCCCGGCGGCGAGCTCCTTCGCGAGGAGATTCGTCGAGTAGATCAGCTCGTGATGGTGATGCGGGGACCCGAACCTCACGACATCAATGGTATGACTCGCGACGATGGCCACCGATCAGCCGGCCCCGCCCGCGATCGCGATCCGCGACCTCGACGTGGTCCGCGGCGACAACCACGTCCTCCACGGGGTCTCGCTGGAGGTCCCGGCCGGCAAGATCACCGGGCTCCTCGGGCCGAGCGGGTGCGGGAAGTCGACGCTGATGCGCTCGATCGTCGGCGTTCAGATCGTCGGCGGCGGCGAGATCGAGGTCCTCGGCGCCGCCGCCGGCTCACCGGAGCTGCGGCCCCGGGTCGGCTACGTCACCCAGGCGCCGTCGGTGTACGGCGACCTCAGCGTGGCCGAGAACCTCGGCTACTTCGGCTCGCTCTACGGCGTCGGCTCCGATCGGATCGCGACGACCATCGGGACGGTCGGCCTCAGGGGGTTCGAGGGGCGGATCACGGGCACGCTCTCGGGCGGGCAGCGCTCACGGGTGTCGCTGGCGACGGCGCTCCTCAACGATCCCGACCTGCTCGTGCTCGACGAGCCGACCGTCGGCCTCGACCCCGTGCTCCGGGACGAGCTCTGGCGCACCTTCGGCGAGCTCGCGAAGGCCGGCACCACCCTGCTCGTCTCCAGCCACGTCATGGACGAGGCCGGCGAGTGCGACGAGCTGCTGCTGATGCGGGAGGGCCGGCTGCTGCGGCAGACGACGCCGGCTGCGCTCCGGGAGGAGACCGGACAGCAGGACCTCGGCAAGGCCTTCCTGACGGTCATCGAGCGCTCGGAGCAGCCGTCGTGAGCATTCGGGCCACCGGAGCGACCGCGCGGCGCGTGCTCCTGCAGATCCGCCGCGACCCGCGGACGATCGCGCTCCTGCTCGTCGTCCCGGCCGGCCTGCTCGTCCTCCTCTACTTCATCTTCGACGGCCAGGAGGCGACCTTCCAGAAGATCGGCGCCCCGCTCTGCGGCCTCTTCCCATTCATCGTGATGTTCCTGATCACCTCGATCGCGATGCTTCGCGAGCGAACCTCGGGCACGCTCGAGCGGCTGATGACGATGCCGCTCGGCAAGGCCGACGTGCTCTTCGGCTACGGGATCGCCTTCGGCCTGCTCGCGGCCCTGCAGGCGATCGTCGTCTGCTCGGTCGGCTTCGTCGCCCTCGGCCTCGACTCGCCCCACGGCGCCTGGCTCGTCGGCCTGCTCGCGATCGGCAACGCCGTCCTCGGGATGGCGCTCGGCCTGCTCGCCAGCGCGTTCGCCCGGACCGAGTTCCAGGCGGTCCAGTTCATGCCCGCGTTCATCTTCCCCCAGCTCCTGCTCTGCGGGCTCTTCGTCGCCCGCGACTCGATGGCCCCGGCGCTCGACACGATCTCCTACGCCCTCCCCCTCACCTACGCGTACGACGCCCTCGCCCTCGTCACCGAGCCGGGTGACCTCGGCGGCGACTTCGCGGTCGACGTCCTGGTGGTGGCCGGAGCGACGATCGCTTCGCTCGGGCTCGGGGCGCTGACCCTGAGGCGGCGAACGGAGTAGCCGGCCAGCGATCGGGTTATTGCCGGCATACCGGCAAAATCCGGATCGATGCGGGGAGCGGCGGCTACGGAGCCGGATCCGGAGGACTCTCGCGGCTCTGGCAGCACCACCCGGCGACGGCCGGGAAGCGGGCTCCGCGGCCGGCGCCGAACTGGCGGCGGATATTGGCGACCGCATCGATCCGCGTCCGCGACGAGCCGCCGATGAAGAGCCACTGGTCCGCCTTCGGCCAGCCGACGATCAGCCACCTCCCGTCCGGCGACGCCACCGGGGCACGGAAGCGGCCCGAGCCGGTGAAGACGCTGCGCTTGACGACGTCGTCGTAGCGGCGGGCGACGAAGACGACGTGGCTGACGGCGCTGCCGCCGCGCTGGCGGAGGACGACGTTCATGGCCTCGGTCCCCGGTACCCAGGTGCCGCCGATCGCCTCCCTGCCGTTCGGAAAGCGGGTGCTCCAGACCTCGTGGCCGCGATCGTCGACCACCCTGACCCGATCCGGGTAGAGCACCATCAGCCGGGTGCCGTCGCGGGTCCAGTCGAGCCCGATCGGCATCTTCGCGGTGATCGGCGCCCGGGCGATCCGCGCGCCGGTGTCGACGTCGCGGGTCCGGACGATCCCGTAGCGGTCGACGTAGGCGAGCACGTTGCGTGAGCCCGTCCGCGGCTGCCACGCCGGCGCGACGGACGCCGAGCTGTCGACCCGGGCGTCGTTGGTCCCGTCGCCCCAGACGACCCGGACCTGCTCGCCGCTGCGGTAGGCGACCCGGAAGCCCTCGTTCGGGGACCACGCCGGGTCGGCGACCGCGTGCCGGCCGAGCGACCAGCGGACCTCCCCGGATGCGGTGACCGCCTCGAGCCCGTCCCCGGTGGCCGCCGCCACGTAGAGGCCGTGCGGGGACCAGGCGACCTGGCGGAAGTCGCCGACCACCCGGCGGCGGCCGTCCTCGCGGACGACGAT
>JAGQUO010000054.1 GCA_020438445.1 Solirubrobacterales bacterium | reverse complement strand
AGGCGTTCGCTTGCGCCCGGACCGCTGCGTTCCTAGCGTGAGACTCGTTCGAGGAAGTCCCTCAGGGAACGGCTGAAATCCGTCACCGCGTCGAGGTGGACATCGTGTCCGGCGCCGGGGATCTCCACGAACGCCGCCCCGCCGGTCGCCCGCATCCGCGCCCGCTCTTCCGCCGGAACCGACCCGTCTTCGGCGGTGACGACGAGGGCCGGCACCCGGAGGGACTCCCACTCGTCCCAATGCTCGGTCTCGGCCGCTTCGGTCAGCATCCGCCTCATCACCTCGATCTCGAAACGCGGCCAGAGGCCGTCGCTGCGCTCCTCGAGCCCGTCGGCCCATCGGCAGGCTCGGAGCGACGGACCCCCGAAGTACTCCTCCGCCGCCTCCCGGCTCTCGAAGGGAACCGGCCAACCCGCCAGATAGCCGATGGCCTCCTCGACCGTGTCGCCGCCACCCCGATCCGGGCCCGCTTCGACCATCACCAGGCCGGAGACCAGAACGTGAGACCCGGCGGCGACCGACAGCGCGACCTGGCCGCCGAGGGACTGACCCACCAGAATCACTTCCTCGAGCTCGAGCCGGCCGATGAGGAAGGTCACGTCATCGGCCAGCGCCTCCATCGAGACGTCGATCGGCGATCTCGTGCTGCAGCCGTGGCCGCGTGCATCGAAGGCGACGACGCGCGCGCCCTCGGTCCGGTGCCGAACGGTGTCCACCCACTCGCCCGCGTGACCGGCGAGGCCATGGAGGAGAACGACGGATCGGCCGCTCCCTCCCCAGTCGAGGACAGAGAGATCGGTTCCGTCGCGCGAGAACCGCTTCCGGGTGGCACCGAGGTCATCTCCTAGGCGGAGCATGTTCAGGGCTCCCCGCCCCGATCCTCGTCGGATCCGGGCTCGTCGAACCAGCTGGTCCGGAATTCCAGAGCACCCGGTCCGGTCGGTCGAAGGCAGGCGCGCCCCCACTCGATGATCGAATGTGTCGACTCGGTGAGCATGGCGCCATCGTCGGGTGTGGCGACCATGTCTGTCAACAACGGCGAGGGCACTCGAAACAGCTGGCGGCCCGGCTACCCTGAGTACGGGCTGCGGTCCACCTGGCCCCCCAGGGTGATCAGCAGCCTGAACAGGGGCGGAGGTCGCTGGGAACGGCAGTGGCCTCCCCCCTCAGGCTTGGAGACCGGGATGGCTCAACTGCAGACGGTGCTAGGGTCGTGACTGTCGCGGGCCGTTCTCCCGTGGCGTCGGGGGATGGTGGAGCGCCGTGGCTACGGCGCTTCCCGCCCCTATCGGCGCCCACCCGCTGGTTGCGCGACGGATCTCGGCGAGTGTCCCGGCGCGAGCTAGGGTGATCGCACTTGCAGGTTCCCGACACCCATTACGCGCGCAGTGGCGAGTGGCAGATCGCCTATCAGGTCGCGGGCGAGGGGCCGCTCGACCTGATCTTCGTTCAACCGTATCTCTCGAACATCGAGCTCTCCTGGGAGCTGCCCGCCTTCGCCCGCCTCTATGAGCGGCTCTCGTCCTTCGCCCGGCTGATCCTGTTCGACCGGCGCGGCAGTGGAATGTCCGACGGGATCGCCGGAGCAACGCCACTGGAGGACACGATCGACGATGTCCGAGCAGTCGCCGAGGCGGTGGGCGCCGAGCAGCCGGCGCTGATCTCCTACCTCGAGGGCTGCGGGCTGACGGCGCTGTTCGCGGCTTCCCATCCTGACGTCGTCCGTGCGCTCGTGCTCCTCTCGCCGCAACCGCGCCTGCTGTCCGGGCCGGGGTACGAGTGGGCGCCCACGGTCCGGGAGCGAAGCGAGTTCGTCGCGGCGATCGTCGAGCAGTGGGGCGCGAACTCACCCGCCAACCCGATGGCCTTGCTGGTTGCCGGCGACGATGACCGGCAGCGCCGTCTGATGGCCCGGCTGCAGCGACTCGCGATGAACCCGGCCGCGGCGGCGGCGGCACTGGAGGCGATCGGCGAGACGGACGTGCGGGATGTCCTGCCCAGCGTCCAATGCCCCACGCTGGTTCTGCGCCAGGACCGTGACCTCTACCTCGACGCACGCCACTCGCGTTACGTCGCCGAGCACATCCCGAATGCGAGCTACGTCGAGGTGCCGGGCGATCGCGCACTCTGGATCGGCGCCGAGGATCTCGTCGCGGACGAGATCGAGCAGTTCCTCACCGGGGCGCGGCGGCCCGCGGCCAACGACCGCCTCCTCGCCACGGTCCTGTTCACCGACATCGTCGCCTCGACCGAGCATGCGTCCCGGCTCGGCGACGACGCCTGGCGGAACCTGCTCGCAAGCCACGACGAGATCGTGGCCGAGGAGGTCGAACGCCGGCGCGGGCGGCTCGTGAAGTCGCTCGGCGACGGTGCACTCGCCGTCTTCGACGGCCCGAGCCGGGCGATCAGCAGCGCGCTCGCCGCCCGGGACCGGATCCGGGATCTCGGTCTGGAGGTCCGAGCCGGCCTCCACACCGGCGAGTGCGAGCTGCTTCCCGATGGCGACGTCGGCGGGCTCGCCGTCCACATCGGCGCGCGCGTCAGCGGCCTGGCCGGGCCGGGCGAGGTGCTGGTCAGCGGAACGGTCCGCGACCTCGTCGTCGGCTCAGGTCAGGAGCTGGCGGATCGGGGCGAGCACGAGCTCAAGGGTGTCCCCGGCCCGTGGCGGATTTTCGCCGTCGAGTCGTGACGGCACGCCCACCCCCCTGTCGCGGCACCGAGGCGTCCGCCGGAATCGACCGCGAACCGCGCTTCCCACCGACGACGATCGAGTAGTCCAACCGGATGGATGAGCGGGCTCGTCCTGGGACGATTCGGGTCGCGTGGTCGCCCGCTGGCTCTGCTTCAACTCGGCCCTGGTGCTCGCTCTCTGCGCCCTTTCGCCCGGGCCGGCGGCGGCCGCGCCGAACGTCGTCGTGGTGATGACCGACGACCTCGACGTCGCCTCGATGCATGTGATGAAGAGCACCCGGAGGCTGCTCGCGCGACGCGGCACGACCTTCGTCAACTCCTTCGTCACCACTCCGCTGTGTTGTCCATCGCGATCGACGTTCCAGACCGGCCTCTACGCACACAACCACGGCGTTCCCGGCAACGACCCGCCGCAGGGCGGAGCTGAGGGATTCAGCCATTCGGTCAGGCCCCGGCAGACGCTCGCCGTACGCCTGCAGAAGGCCGGCTACCGGACCGGCTACGTCGGCAAGTACCTGAACAACCCGGGCAGCGACGGTCACCTCAACGTGCCGGCGGGATGGAACCGGTGGTTCGAGCCGGCGTTCGGCACCACGTACCAGATGTACGACTACACGGTCGATTTCAACGGCCGGGTGAAGTCCTACGGACACTCGGCCCGCGATTACCAGACGGATGTCCTCGTCCGGCAATCGCTCAGGTTCATCTCGCAGAGCTCGAAGCGCCGGAAGCCGTTCTTCCTGATGCTCGGGACGGTGGCGCCACACGTCGACGGTCAGCGGCGGGGTGCGAGCAGGAATCCCCTCGCGGCACCGCGCTACGACTCGAGGTTCGAACATGCGCAGCTGCCGCGGCCACCCGCGTTCAACGAGCGCGACGTCTCCGACAAGCCACGGTTCATTCGGCGGCCTCGGCTCAGCCATGCTCGCAAGCTCGAGATTCGCGCCCTGTATCGCAGCAGGCTGCGGAGCCTGCTCTCCGTCGACGATGCCGTCAGGAACATCGTCCGCCGGCTGAAGCGGACGCACGAGCTCGACGACACCGTCCTCATCTTCACCTCGGACAACGGCTTTCTGCTCGGCGAGCACCGCCTCACCGGGAAGGCGCTTGCATACGACGAGTCGATCGGCGTGCCGCTGCTGATCCGCGGTCCCGGCCTACCGCGCGGGCAACGGAGACGACAGATCGTCGGGAACATCGACCTCGCTCCGACGATCCTCGACCTCGCCGGGGCTCCGAGAGCGCACATGGACGGCAGCAGCCTCCTGCCCCTGATCCGCCACCGGCGCCGAGACGGACGGCGCAACCTCCTGATCGAGATGCTGAGAGGCAGCGGACACCGCCCGTTCAGGGCTCTTCGGGGCGAGGACTACGTGCTGATCAAGAGCGCTCGCGACAGACACCGGCGCCTGGGACCGGTCGGCGAGTTGTACGACCTGCGGAGGGACCCGCACGAGATGGTCAACCGCTACCGCGACGATGCCTACCGCGACGTCAAGCGGAAGCTGAGCCGGCAGCTCAGACGGCTGACCGGCTGCCGCCATCGCGGCTGTCGCTAAGGCGAGGGCCGAGACGGCCCGAACAGGTGGTCGATGGCAAGAACCGACGAGTGAATGGACGCTTCCTGCCACCCAGATGATCTCGGATGCAGAAAACGACCACGTCGTGGTCGAAATCGGCATCTGGCCGCAACGAGGAGCCGTGGCAGGCGGCGGTCAGGCTAACGGCGCCGGCCCGCTCCCTACTTGACCTTGTGCCTGAGGAACGGCACGACCGTCTTCAGGAACGCGTTCCTGGACGGCGCGGCGCTGATCGGATCGATGTGCGAGAACGTCTTCGTCCGCTTCACGGTCTTGACCCAGCCCTTCGGCACGTTCGACTGCTTCGCGAGCTGCCGAGTCGCATCCGCCACTCGACCGCCGCCGAGCGAGGTGTCGAACGAGTACATCGGCAGCCTCGCCGAGTGGCCCATGGTCGCGTGATCGCCGTAGACGGCCTGGGCGGGGTTGTCGACGCCGTTGTTGATCGCGCCGGCGTCGATCGACAGCTTCGTCGGGTGATACCAGGACGTTCCGTCCTGCCCGACCGTCTGGTGCTTCATGCCGATCTGCTCGGAGAAGACCGTCGCCGCCCGGCGGACGCTCCCGAGCTCGCCGTCGTGCCAGCCCCGAGGGTCGCCCGAGCCGGCCAGCTTGCCGATGTGGCTCTGGACCAGCGCCAGGTTGTCCGGGCTCGTGTCCGAGTCCACGGCGTAGCCGTATTGGCCGGCGTTGGTCGCCGGCACCGGCGGCTTCAGGTCCGCCGGCGCGAGCGGCCAGCTGCCGAAGATCGAGAGCTCGTCCGGGTCCTCGACGGCAGCCGTCGACCCGGTCGCGTTGAAGACGCCGGCGATCCAGGGGAACGGCGGGACGAGGGTGATGAACGGCGAGGTCGACGGGTCGTTCAGGTTGTCGACGTTGGCCTGTGCCTCCTCCGCCGTCGGCAGCGGCCTGGTGGTGGGGCTGTTGGCGCCGGCGCCGTCGATGAAGACGAGCCCGGAGAGGCCCTTCGCCCCGGCCTTGCCGTTGAAGTCCCAGGTCGCGTAGGCGGTGGTGATGGAGCCGCCGAGCGAATGACCGCCCATGACGACCGTGCGTCCGCCCTTCTTCGCGGCCCTGACGACCTTCCTCGTGTCGTGGACCGCGACGTTCATCCCCCACTTCTTGGCGAACTCGGTCTCCGCCGTCGTCTTCGCGGTGAAGTGCGGCGAGATCGAAGGGTCCGTGAGCCAGCCGAGGTAGTAGTCGAAGACCTCCTGGTTGGTGGCCTCGCCCGTCATGTACTTCTCGAGGTAGGAGTGGTCCTCGAGCATGTTCTCGCGACGCTCGATCGCCCACACCTGCCAGCCCTTCATCTTCTTGGTCAGCGCTCTCGCGAACGGGCCGAAGAAGGTGCCGCCCGCAGAGGTGCCCGGGTTCAGGACGAGGACCTTCCCGGCCTCGGGGGACCCGTACTTGACGACTTTCACCTCGTTGTACTGCTCGGGAGTGCCGGGGGCCTTGAACCCCTCCATCGTCGTCACCCGGGGGGTTGCGGCATTCGCTGTCGCAGCGGCCAAAGAAATCAGAGCGACGACGACCGCGAGGACCGTTCCAAGTGCGAAGACCTTCTTGGTTAGCGCTGTCAACTCACTCTCCTGGGATCGATTCGCTGGGGCCCCGCGCCCGGTCGTTCCACGCCTTGCCTGGTCCGATCGCTGTAGCGGGTTCGCCCGCCAAGGCTAGATGCTCGGCCGATGCCGTGCGCCGGTCCGGGCGGCGCATATACGTGAAGACGGTCACGCGCCGCGAGGGAGAACACCGGTCGCCAAAGGCCATTACATTCCGTCCGGGCGGTAGCGGGACAATTGGACGGATCATGAGCAAATCGAGAGCAGAATCCTCGCCGTGAGCACCGCTGTGGTCGTAGCTATCGTCGCCGTGGCGCTTGCAGCCGCTGGGGCGGAGCAGTCCCACGGTAGAAGCTTCGTTCCCTCCTCGGCCGAGAAGCGCGCCGAGGTCTGGGCCGTCGGCGACGGCGCAGATGGAAGCTCCGAGAGCTACGCCGTCTCGAGGATGGTCGCTCGTGCGAAGCCGGATCGCTTTCTCTACCTCGGTGATGTCTATCCGAAGGGAACAGCAGCCGACTTCGCCGAGCGATACGAGCCGACCTATGGCCGTGTCGCGGCGGTAACGGCACCTACCGTCGGCAACCACGAGTCCGGCAATCGCGAATACGGCTACGACCCCTACTGGCGTGCGGTCCACGGCAGCACCCCGCCCAGCTACTACGCATTCCGGGTCGGCGGGTGGAAGGTCATCAGCCTCAACTCTGAGATCGACCACTCACCGGGATCACCTCAGCTCCGCTGGCTCCGGCGCAGGGTCCAGAGCCCAGGCAACTGCCGCATCGCGTTTTGGCACCGACCCTGGCTCAATGCCGGGACCACCCATCCCGGTGCCGGCAGCGTGGCGAGCTTCTGGGATGCTCTTCAGGGTCATGCGCGACTCGTCCTCAACGGCCACGAACACAACATGCAACGGCAGGCACCGACCCAGGGGATGATCCAGTTGATCGCCGGCTCGGGTGGAAACGATCAATACCCGCTCAATCGCAACGAGCCGGGGCTCCGCTTCGGCAACGACACTTCCGCCGGGGCGCTGCGGCTGCGGCTCGCCCCGCGCCGCGTCCGATTCGCCTTCGTCGACACCACCGGGCGGGTTCTCGATCGGGGGACGCGTCGCTGCCGGCCGAACGTCTGACCTCGGACCACAGGGCCGGTGCCGGACGTCTGGTCAGCCGACCGTGTCTGGCCCGGGAGAAGACCGACGGGTTGGGTACCCTCGATACGGGCTGCGGTCTACCTGGCCCCCCAGGGTGATCGGCAGCCTGAAGAGGGGTGGGGGTCGCTGGGAACGGCAGTGGCCTCCCCCCTCGGATTTCAAGCGGGGCCCGGGCCGAGAGGACGGTGCTAGGGTCGTGGAGGTCGCAGGCCGTCCCCTGCGACCTTCGGGGGAACGGTGGAGCGTCGTCTCAACGGGCGGCGCTTCCCGCCCCTGTCAGCATCGCAGGGCGACGGCGATGGCTCTCCGGCTAGGGTCCGCCCGAGGCTTCGACGTAGGTGAAGGGATCCGAACACGGCGTCGTCCCGCCGCCGGCGAGAACGCCCTTGGCCGTGAGGGTCGTGGTCGTATTGTCCGCGACCGCGACCGCGATCCCGGCGCCCGTGAACAGGTCGGCGTTGCGGTTCGCCGCCGGCGTCCCGCTGCAGTCACCGTTCGCGTAGACCTTCACCTTCGACACGGTGACGCCGCTCGGCAGTGTGCCGATCACCCGCGGCAGGTTGTTGTCGGCGGGGCTCGCCGGATCGGTGGCGGTGATCACCGGCCGCGACGCCGCGAACTCAGCCGTAACCGTTCGCGGCGCAGCCATCGTGATGACGCAGTCGCCGTTGGCACCAACCGAATCACAGCCGGACCAGCCCACGAAGCTGGATCCGGGATCCGCAGTCGCGGTGAGCGTCACAACGGTGCCCGGATCGTAGAGCGGGCCCGCCGGGTTGGCGCCGACGTTGCCGGAGCCAGCGCCGGTCTTGACGGTGACCAGGGAATACTGGGGCGGTGGCTGCGTCTGCACCAGCTGATCGACCCGGCTGTCCTGGCCGTTGAACCACGGGATGACGTCGCCCTGCCACCGCTGGATGAACCGCATCGTGAATTCCTTGCGAGGATCGGACTCGATCAAAGGCGTCAGCGCAGCCGTGAGCTCTGGCACCCTCGTCTCGAGGTCGAGACCGTCCGCGGCCTGCCTCACCGCCTCCAGCTCATCGATGAACTGTTCGGAGCAGGCGCTGTCGGCGAAGCATGCATCGACGATGGCAGACGCGCCACCGGGCTGGTTCCAGGTATCCGCCGCGGCCGAGAGTGGGTAGGACAGGTCGTAGTTGTTGTCCCCGAACGGAGGCCTGAGAGCCTGGTCGGTTCCGGTCGGCAGCAGCGTGAACAGGCCGTTCGGGTCGCTGTGGAGGTAGTAGTTGCGCCGCGACCAGCTGTAGCCGTCCCAATGACCGAGATACCACTCGGCGGCGAGCATCCTGATCGTCTGCCCGGGGCTGGCCAGATGGCTTTGGATCGTCGTCCAGTTCCGGGTCCTGACGGCAGCGGAGAACGCTTCGAGATCGGACCAGTCCGCCTCATCCCCTTCGTCGACCTCGAAGTCCGTCTTCAGGGCGTCGCCCGAACGAACGATGTCCTGGGTGCGGACGGCCTCGAAGAGGTGGCCGGTGGCGGCGAACCAGTGCGCGAGTGACTGATCGGTCCACTTCTCCAGGTTGAGGTAGAGGCCGTAATACTCGTCGTTGATCCAGAGCCGGGCATAGCCAGTCCGGGGCGCCGGCATGCCGGCGGCGCGAATCACGTCATAGCTGAGCGTCTCGCGGAGATAGGTCGGGTCCTTGACCATGTTGTTCAGGGTCATCTTCTTCAGACCGTTCGGGCGGGACTCCTTCGGGAACTTCAGATTGAAGGCGGCCTTCTGGTCGAGGAACCTGAACGTGGAGTGGCCTTTGAGCTTGGCCTCGATCCGCCACGGCGTGCCGGACGAGCCGAAGCTTCGTCCCTCCGAGCCCGTCATCCAGAAGCCGACGCCTCCGACGTACTCCCGGAGCGGATCGTCCGAGTTCAGCAGCGCCTTCTGGCTGTCGTCCATCGTGAGGTGGATGTCGACGACCTCGGAAGGCTGGTACATCCAGGCTACGTCGTCCCAGACGGCAGCCGAGGCCTGTCCTGCGCTGAGTGCCGCATAGGCAAGCAATGCAGCGACCGCCCCGACGAATAGCCTCGAGTTTCGAGTACGAGCAAACCCTTTACCCATTGGAACCATCCCCATGGTCGTCTCAGAATCCCTTCCGATGTCGGCGCGGCGGTCAATGAACGGCAGACTCGCCGGGCCGTATGATCCCGGCAACTTAGCGGATCCCCCGAGCAGGCGCAAGCGTTTACCGGATTGATGCAGCGGGTGGCATGCGGCGCACCGGGCTAGGCGGTGGGGCGTTCGAAGACCATCCGGTAATGCTCGAGCAGCTGGCGCTCGAAGCAGACCGTGTTGGCGCTGACGCCCGACGTGAAGGCGAGCCGGAACTCGCGGTTGGTGAGCCACCGCGGAACGAGCCTCGCCTTGAGCAGGGTCTTCTTGAAGCTCGGCTCGGCGAAGAGCCGTCGCCACCGGGCGATCGTCTCGATGTAGTCGAGGCGACCGCTGGAGCTCTCGACGAGATCGAGGTGCGGAGCGGCGGCGCGGACGACCTGCTCCTTGCCGAAGGGAAGGAACGATCCCGGGAACTGGTGGGCCATCAACCCGAGGAAGTAGGCATCGGAGTCGCGGGGCGCGTCGACGTCGCCGCGAATCGGCTCGCCGGCATTTGGACCGAACACCATCGTCTGCAGATAGAGGCGGCCGCCGGGCGGCAGGATCTCGGCGACGTTCGCGAACAGACCCTCGTAGATCTCCTCCTGCCGGCCCGCCTCGTGGTCCTCGGGTGAGCAGAAGTGCTCGAAGGCCCCAAGGCTCGCGACGGCGTCGAACGGCCCGAAGGTCTCCCGGTCGACCTCGCGGGCGTCGAGGAGGTGGACGTCGAGCCCGTGACGAAGGCAGGATCGAAGCTGGGCCGAGGACAGCGTCACGCCCGTGCCCTCCCCTCCCCGTTCGCGATTGAATCCCAGCAGCGGCCCCCAGCCGCATCCGAGGTCGAGCAGCCGCCGTTCCGGTCCGATCCCGATCATCTCGGCGACGTACTCGTGCTTACGGCGCTGCGCCTCCTCGAGGGTGAGCGAGAAGTCGCCGTCGAACTTGGCACCGCTGAAATCGGCCATCTCGCCGAGGCTGAGCCGGAAGATCCGGTCGATCAGCGAGTAGGTGAAGTCGAGCTCCTCACGTCCGGCCAAGTGAGGTGACGCTATCGGAACCGGCCGTCGGCGTTCGCGTCGCGCTTCCGCCGGCTGGTGCTTCCACTTGACCCTGAACGGGACCTTGTCCGGCGTGCCGTCAGCGGTGCGCTCGTGGCCGATCGCGGCAGCCGGCGGAGCCAGACCGGAATCCTGTTTGACACTGCAGGAAACCTATCTCCGCTGACGAACTCTGCGCAGTGGACACGGCGCGTTCGCGACCTCGGGTCGTGCAGGCAATGGGATACGCGATGCGCGACGGGCACCTCGGGCCCGTCCTGCGTGCCGGATTCCTCCTGATCGTCATCGGCACGGCTGTCTACGCGGTCGGCAACGGGTGGAGCGTCGTCGACTCGCTTTACTTCTCCGTCGCGACGCTGACCACGTCGACGATCGCCGACCCGAACCTCGTGCTCCACGATGCGTGGCTGAAGCTGTTCACGGTCGCGTACATCCTGGTCGGGATCGGCATCCTCGTAGAGGCCGGCCGCCGGATTGCCACGGCCTTCATCGCGACTCGCGCGCAGGACGAGCCGGGCACCTCATAGGCTGCACTTCGATGCTCGAGAAGCTTCGTGCGATTCTCGCTTCGCGTGATGCGCCACTGCTCTGGAAGGTCTCGGCCATCGCAGGCGTCGGCGGCGCGGGAGGTATGGCCCTCGGATCCCTTGTGGGACCGCCGCGCCTGGCGCTAGGCGCCGCCGTCGCGGCCATCTTCGTCGCCGCTGCCGGAACAGTTCTCCCCCGAGGATCCGGCCGTCCGGCGGCGGCCGTGGTTGCAATCGGCGCCGTCGTCTTCGCGGCGCTGGCTGCGGCAGTCGGTGGGCATCCGATCGCCGCCGGGCTGGCAATGGCCGCAGTCGCGTTCGGCTCCGGGGTCCTTGCGGCCAGCGGCGGGACCGCCACGTTGCTGGGAGCCCTGCTCGCAACCGCCTACGTGATTCCAGCTGCCGTGGGAACCGGATTCGATCAGCCGCTCTGGCGCGTCGCTGCGGCGGCGGCGGTCGGTGCCGCCTGGGGCATGGTTTTCGCCAGGGTGGTCAGCCATTTCGTGGAGGCGGACTCACCCGCCGAGGGTCGCAACTGGGCCCGCCGGGTGGTCGCCGAGTCAGCCGATCTCGCACGCAATCTCGACGATCCCCGGGTGCGCTACGGGCTTCGGCGCGGCATCGCGCTCGGGATCGGGATGGCCATCTACGAGCGCACGGGGGATCGCGACGCCCTCTGGGTGATGCTCACGATCTTCGTCGTCCTCCAACCCGAGGCCCGCGCTGCCTGGGCCTTTGCGGTCGTTCGCACCGTCGGCACCTTCGCCGGAATCCTCGTCCTGCATCTGATCGCCATTCCGCTCTCCGATACGCAGCTGGTGATCGCCGCTTTGATCGTCCTCGACCTCGGGCTTGCCTGGATCCTCAGGAACCCAGCGGTGCTGACGATGGCGACAACCGTCTTTGCCGTCGCCATCACGGAAGTACTCGCTCCCGGGTTCACCGACCCGGCAGGCCACCGCCTCGCAGACACCCTCGTCGGTGCAGCTATCGCGATCCTCGTCGGCTACGTCATCTTCCCGAATCGCGGACGGCAGGAGGAGGAGCACGCGGGATCTCCTGCTTGATGCCCGAGCAGGTGCCGCTCACTCGCCCTCGGCGTTCACCACCCAGGCGGCGAGGTCCTCCGCGAGCGCGGCCCGCATCGCCGCGAAGTCGGCGCCGAGAAGGCCGCGATGAACCGTTCCGCCACTGCGCGTCGATCACCTGGATCCAATTCCGGGCCTCCCAGCCCTTCGCCCACCCGGACCCGCTCAGGCTGACCCCTCGCCCCCGGGGCTACAGCAACGCGTAGAGCTCCCAGTCCTCGGGCACTCCCTTCAGCGGATGGGCGCCGCGGCTTTCGAAGCTGAGCCCCGAGCCCGCGGTCAGGTCGCGCACGGTTCGCGAGACGAGCACCTCGCCGTCGCCCGCCTTGTCCATCACCCTCGCGGCGACGTGGACGGCGAGGCCGGCGATGTCGTCGTCCTGCATCTCGATCTCGCCGACGTGAACGCCGGCACGGGAACGGAGGTCGTCGGCAGCCAGGGCGTCGAGGATCCAGCGAGCCGCCTCCGTCCCCCGTGCGGGCCCGGCGAAGGTGGCCAGAACGCCGTCGCCGGTGCTCTTGACCAGGCGCCCGTCGAAGCGCTTCAAGCCCTCCTCGACGATCTGACCGTGGCGCTCGAGCTTCGCCCGCCAGGCGGCATCGCCCAGCCTCGTCAGCGACTCGGTGGAGCCGACGATGTCGGTGAACAGCACGGTGGCCAGGACCCGCTCGGACCTGACGGTCGGCGGCGGCGCTCCCACGAACTCACGCAACTCGGCGAGCATCTCATCCGTCTCCCCGAGCCACGGAAGGTGCTCGGCTCCCGGCAGCTCCACGTACCTCGCGTTCGGGATGCGCTCGGCCGCGGCCCGCGCCAGCTCGGCCCTTACGACCTGATCGTCCCGCCGCTGCAGGACCAGCGTCGGCTGATGGATCGCTTCGAGGATGTCCCAGGCGCTCAAGCCTTCGGTGAGGGCGCCGATGTAGCGGCGGGCGACTGCGGGCGTGGCGCAGGCCCGCTGCAATCGACCCCAGGCTTCATCGTGGTCGTCCACGCCGGCGAGCCAGATCTCGCCGTCGCGACCCTCTCCCCAATGGTCGGCCGTCGAGAGGATGAAATCGCGCCAGGCGAAGAACTCGGCGTCACTCAGCTCGCCCTTGCCCCGCGGATCGAAGCCCCCGGCCGATGCATCGAGCATCACGAGTTGCCCGACCCGGTCGGGGCGTCCGGCGGCCGCGAGGCAGGCGGTTATGCCTCCCTCCGACACGCCGATGACCGTCGGTCTCTCGATCTCCGCTGCGTCCATCACCGCGACGAGCTGCTCGACCCGTTGCTCCACCGTCGGGGCCACCTCGAGCGGATCGGAGGCTCCGGTACCGGGCTTGTCGTACAGCGCAATCCGGGCGAATCCGGCGAGCTCGGTGAGGAAGGCGCGCGGGTCCGGGTAGATCCAGAACTGGTCCACGTTGGAGACCCAGCCCGGAACGATCAGAATCTCCGCCGGGCCCTCGCCGAACACCTGCCAGGCGATGCTGGCCCCGTCGTGGTCCAGGTATCGGGTGGATGGAGCTTTCATCGCCGGCCAGCTCCGGCGAGCCTATTCGCAACCGGCGCCGAGGTCGAGGCCCGGGCACTGCCTGAATGGCCGCCCGGATCACGCTCGGCGAGGAGCGCGCACCCGGTGACAGGGCCGTCAGCGGTCACTCGCGGCTGAACCGCTCGGTCAGCTCTTCCCGCGAGTGGATCTCGAGCTTCTGGTAGACGTGGCGTAGGTGGTACTCGACGGTCTTGGGGCTGACGAAGATCGCGGCCGCCGCCTCCCTTGTGGTCTTGCCCCCCGCGAGCAGGCGGGCGATCTGCAGCTCCTGGGGAGTCAGGTCATCGAGCGTGCTGGGATCTCGACGGCGTGCTGTCTCCCCCGTCGCCGCGAGTTCGGCCTCGGCCTGGTCGGCCCACGGAGCGGCTCCGAGCTGCTCGAAGATCGTCAGCGCACATCGCAGCGACTCGCGAGCATCGACACGCCTGCGAACCCGTCGTAGGCGCGCCCCATGGGCGAGGAGCGTTCGGGCCTTCTCGAACAGGTCCGGCGTACGGTCGTGGAATCGAAGCGCCTCCTCGAAGCTGGAGTCCATCTCGTCGTCGGGGCCGGCGAGCAACCCCCGACAGCGGGCTGCCCGAGCGAGAGCCCAGGGCTGCCCCTTCGCCTCCGCTTGGGCGATGAACCCGGCGGCAACAGAGGCGGCGTCATCCTTGCGGCGCAAACGCAGATATACATCGGCCAGCTCGGGGGCCGGGGAGAGATCCACGTCGGCGATACCCAGCTCGTCCAGCGCCTCGGCCTGGGCCTCGTAATGCTCGACCGCCCTGTCGGGGCGTCCGAGGCCGAGCTCCAGATCTCCGAGGGACTGGATCGCCCAGACTCTGTAGAGGCCAACCCCGAGCTCGCCGCAAAGCTCAACCGCCGCAGCCGCATGATCACGGCAGCCGGTCTCGTTCCCCTGTCTCGCCTCCAGCCACGCCAGGCCGGCGAGGGCTGCGCCCAGCTCGACCCTCTGCCCGGTCTCTTTCGCCAGTCGGATCGACTCGTCGTAGTTGGCTTGCGCCGCAGACCATTGATCAGTCGTCGCCTGGTCACGGGCGAGGATGTGGAGCAGCGCCGGAAGGGCGCCCACGGCAACTTCGGCCCGAGCACGTGCGAACGCCTCTTCGATCAACCCGCGACCTGAATCGGCCTCCCGGAGCCACAACGGGCCGACGGCAGCCCAGATGAGAAGTCCAGGGTCGTCGCGAAGCTCGTCCTCGCCCTCAGCGATCCCGACCGCCTCGCGAATGGCCGCCGCACCGGCATCGCCGTCACCGTCGGCGATCAACGCCATGCCGTTTGCGATCGTGGCGAAGAACCGAACCCTGCCTGAGCGATGGCGCCCCGCCAATTCCATCGCGCGATCTGCGGCAGCGACCATCGCAGGCGTATCGCCGGCATAGAAACACGCGTGCACCGCCTGGGCCAACATCAGAGCCGACGCCTCCGGATCGGTATCGGCGAGCTCCCCGGACGCACCGACGATCAGCGGGTACCCCTTCATCACCGGACCTCGCCTGACTGCGACCTGACCACGGAGATGGTCGACTCGGGCTGACAGGGGTGCCGTCCCCGCGTATGGATCCGCGTCGTCAAGACGAGCCAGGGTCCGGTCCGAGTCTCCCGACAGCCACGCCGACTCAGCGGCGGCGAAGAGCATCCGTCCGCGTGCATCACCCTCCGAGGCGAGCCCGGCACCGCGCTCGAACGCCGCCGAAGCGACGGCATAAGCACTGCGCTCCCGGGCCCGGACACCGGCCTGCTCGAGAGCGCCAGCGGCCGCCTCGTCGGGCCCGATGCTCGCGCTCGCGAGGTGCCAGGCGCGGCGATCGACCTCGTGATCAGGGAGAACTGAGGCAAGGGCGGCATGAGCGGACCGGCGTTCGGTTGCCGGCGCATCGGCGTACAGGGCGGCGCGGGCGAGCGGGTGTCGGAAGACGACCTCGCCGGCGTCGAGCTCGAGCAAGCCCGCACCCTCCGCCGGTACCAGGTCCCCGGAGTCCAGACCGAGCATCGCAGCGGCCTGTTCGAGAATCGCTAGGTCGCCGGTATCGCTCGCTGCCGCGAGGACGAGCATTCGCCGCGTCGGCTCCGGAAGCTGCCCGAACCGGCGTAGGAACGCAGATGCGATGTCGGTCGAGATCGGCACCGGGACCTCGGGAGGAGCGGCGGCGATGCGATCTCCGTCGGAGGCCAACTCCAGCAGCGCCAGCGGGTTGCCCCCGGCCGTTCGGATCAGTCGATCGGCCACATCGCCGGACAAGTCGGACTCTTCGAGAAGTGCGGCGGCATCGGAACGAGCGAGCCCGGGAACCCGCAGGACACGCAAGTCAGAACCGTCGAGGAGCGAAGCCTCACCCTCGCGACTGGCGATGACCAACGCGATCGGATCCGCAACGAGACGCCTGGCCGCGAACCGAAGTGCCTCGGCGGTCGAGCCATCCAGCCAGTGAGCGTCATCGACCAACAAGACCAGTGGCAACTCCTCAGCACTCGCCGAGAGCAAGCTGAGCGTCGCGGCACCCACGGCGAACCGGTCGCCGGGCTTGGCAGGGCCGAGTGCCAAGGCACCCGCGAGAGCAGCGGCTTGCGGGCCGGGGATCTGCTCGATGACCGACAGCGCGGGGCCCAGCAGCTCTGCAAGGCCGGCGAACGGGATCTCAGCCTCTGACTCGACCCCGCGCGCTCGCAATACGCGCATGCCCTCGGCTCGGTCCTCCGTGTAATCGAGTAGCGCGGTCTTACCGATTCCTGGCTCTCCGACGAGTGCCAGGACGCCGCTGCGCCCGCCCTTCGCCTCGGCCAGAAGGCGGTTGAGTGCAAGCCGCTCATCGGTACGGCCCAGGAGCATGTGGCGATCTTAGGTGCCCCCCTGATGCGATCGGCCCTGCCCGGTCCTACGGTCGCCGAAATCGACCTGAAGGAGCGAACGATGCCCACCACCGAACAGTCCGCTGAACTCGACCCCGGCAAGCTCGAGCAGTTCGTCTTTCGCGCCGTCGACGAGGTTGGTGCGACCCTGAACGCGGCGCTGGTCGTGATGGGTGACAAGCTTGGCCTCTACCGCGCGTTGGCCGATGCGGGCCCGATGACGCCGGTTGAACTGGCACGACGCAGCGACGTCAGTGAGCGTTACGTGCGCGAATGGCTGAACGCGCAGGCGGCGGGCGGATACGT
>JAGQUO010000053.1 GCA_020438445.1 Solirubrobacterales bacterium | reverse complement strand
CGCTGCCGCCGCCGACCGATCCGCCCGGTCGCGACCGGGCGGTGACGGTCAGGAGGCTGGTGGCCCTCGGGCTCGTCCTGCTGATCGCTCTCGCCGTCTACCTCGTCCTGTCGGGCGGCAGCGACGATGCGGCGCCGGCTCCGAAGGGCCCGGCGACCCTGAAGACGCAGGACGTGACGATCCCCGAGGGCTATACGCGCTCGCAGATCGCCGACGTCGCCAAGGACGCGGGGCTCTCGGGCGACTACGAGAAGGCGACCGCAAAGGCCCCGAAGTACTTCGACATCGCCAAGACCGGCGCCCCGAAGGACGCGAGCCTCGAGGGCTTCCTCTTCCCGGCGACCTACGAGCTCGAGAGGGGGGCGAGCGTCGACGACCTGGTCAAGGACCAGCTCGGAGCCTTCGACGACAACATCTCCCAGGTGAATCTCAAGGACGCCGAGAAGAAGAACCTGACGATGTACGACGTGGTCACGATCGCCTCGATGATCGAGCGCGAGGTCCTGGTCCCGAAGGAGCGCCCGCTGGTCTCGGCGGTCATCTACAACCGGCTCTCGCAGGGGATCCCGCTGGGAATCGACGCGACCCTCCGCTACGACCTCGACAACTTCGACAAGCCGCTGACCGAGTCGGACCTGCAGACGGACAGCCCCTACAACACCCGCCTCGTCCAGGGGCTGCCGCCCACGCCGATCGCCAACCCGGGCCTCGACTCGCTGAAGGCTGCGGCCGATCCCGCCAAGGTCGACTACCTCTACTACGTGGTCAAGCCGGGTACCTGCGGAAAGCACTTCTTCACCGCGGACTACGACGAGTTCCTCGCCGCGTCCGACAAGTACAACTCCGCACGCGAGGCCGAGGGCAAGGCGCCGACCGACTGCCCGACGGGCTGATCGGGTCGACACCGCGTCACACTGACGCGATGAACCGGCTCGCCGTCATCGGGCATCCCGTCGCCCATTCGCTGTCGCCGGCGATGCACACGGCCGCATTCGCGGCACTCGGGATCGGGGACGAGTGGAGCTACGAGGCGATCGACCTCGAGCCCGGGCGCTTCGCCGCCGGCATCGCCGAGCTGCGCGATCGCGGCTTCGCCGGCGTCAATGTGACCGTGCCGCACAAACAAGCCGCCTTCGAGTTGGCGGACGAGCGCTCCGACGCCGTCGCAGCGATCGGAGCCGCGAACACGCTGACCTTCGCCGAGGGCGGGATCCGGGCCGACAACACCGATGCGAGCGGGCTGATCGCGGCGCTGCCATCCGACTTCGAGCCGGAGGGAACCGAAGCATTGGTTCTCGGCGCCGGCGGGTCGGCGCGCGCGGTCGCCTGGGCGCTCGACCGGGCCGGGGCGCGGGTGACGATCGCCAACCGGACCGAGTCGCGTGCCGTCGAGCTGGCCCGCGAGCTGGGCGTCTACGCGCTGGAGGGCGTCGGCGCGACCGACTCGATCGATGTCGAGCACTTCGATCTCGTCGTCAACTGCACCTCGATCGGGCTTGCAAAGGAGGGTGCGGCGCGGCCCGAGCCCGGCTCGGACCTAAAGGCGCTGCGCCTCCGGGCCGATCAGTTGATTGCCCCACTCGTGGTGGCCGACCTCGTATACGGGCCGGAACCGACCGAGCTTGCCGCGACGTGCACAAGCGGCGGGGTGACCCTGATCGACGGGCTCGAGATCCTGGTGCGCCAGGGCGCGGACTCGTTTCGGATCTGGGTCGGGCGTGAACCACCGATCGAGACCATGAGAGACGCGATCCGAGCGAACCGATGAGCACCCCGAGCGACCGATACGGGCACCTCCGCCCGGTTCCCGAGGTGAGCGGCTCAGAGGCCCTCGACGCGGACGCGCAGCGAAGCGGCACGCCCGGCCTGACGCCCCCGCGCACGCGCTCGCACAGCGGCCGGTTCATCACCGACGTCATCGTCGACCTCGGTTATCTGAGCCGCGAGCGGGTCGACCAGGCGATCGGGGAGGCGCGGGTCGCGGCCCGCTCGCCCGAGGCGCTGATGGTCGAGCAGGGGGTGCTCACCGCCGACCAGCTCTCCCGCGCGATCGCCGAGCGCTACGGGCTCGACCACGTCGACCTCAACGCCTACCACGTCGACATGGGCGCGGCGAACCTCGTCTCGGTGCAGACGGCGCGGCGCTTCCACGCCGTCCCGGTCGGCTACATCGACGCCGAGACGCTGCTGGTCGCGATGGCCGACCCGGCCAACGTCCTCGCCGTCGACGACATGCAGATGATGACGGGCCTGAACTGCCGCGTCGCCGTCGCCGCCGAGGTCGACATCGAGTCGCTGATCAGCCGGCTCAATTCGCTCGAGACCGCGGTCTCGGAGGCCGTCTCCGAGGACGAGGAGGAAGCGAATCTCTCGAGCGCCGACGTCACCGAGCTGCGCGAGTCGGCGGACGACGCCCCGGTCATCAAGCTCGTCTACTCGATCCTCGGGCAGGCCGTCAACGAGGGCGCCTCCGACGTCCACTTCGAGATCGAGGAGAAGGACATGCGCGTCCGCTTCCGGGTCGACGGCGTCCTCAACGAGGCCGCCCGCGTGCCCCGGCGGATGGTCTCCGGCGTGATCTCGCGGATCAAGATCATGAGCGAGCTCGACATCGCCGAGAAGCGCGTCCCCCAGGACGGGCGCGTCGCCGTCAACGTCAACGACCGGCGCATCGACCTCCGTGTCGTCACCGTCCCGACCGAGCGCGGGGAGGGGGCCACGATCCGGATCCTCGACAAGACCGAGGCGATCCGGACCCTCGACGAGCTCGGCCTCTTCGGCGAGGCCCGCGCCCAGTTCACCGACGCCTACAACCAGGCCTACGGCGCCGTCCTCGTGACCGGGCCGACCGGCTCCGGTAAGTCGACGACGCTGTATTCGGCGCTGCAGGAGCTGAACAGCGTCGACAAGAACATCATCACGATCGAGGACCCGGTCGAGTACCAGATGCCCGGCATCAACCAGATGGGGGTCAACCGCAAGGCCGGGCTCGACTTCGCCGTCGGGCTGCGGTCGATCCTCCGCGCCGACCCCGACGTGATCATGGTCGGCGAGGTCCGTGACCCCGAGACGGCGCGGATCGCGATCGAGGCCGCGCTCACCGGCCACATGGTCCTCACGACGCTCCACACCAACGACGCCCCGAGCGCGATCACCCGCCTGCAGAAGATGGGCATCGAGTCCTTCCTGACCGCCTCGGCGGTCGACTGCGTCGTCGCCCAACGCCTCGCCCGGATGCTCTGCCCCGACTGCAAGACGCGGGCTGTCCTCAGCCGCCAGTCACTGGAGTCCTCCGGCTTCCGGGTCGGCGCCGACGTCGAGGCCTGGGAGCCCGGCGGATGCGGCCGCTGCAACGGCACCGGCTACCGCGGCCGGGTCGGCGTCTTCTCGGTCATGCGCATGTCGGAGGAGCTCAAGGACATGACGGTCGCCGGTGCCCCTCAGGCCGACCTCACCCGCCAGGCCCGCTCCGAGGGCATGCTGACCCTCCGCGAGGACGGTCTCGCCAAGGTCAACCGCGGGATCACGAGCATCGCCGAGGTGACGCGGGTGGCGGTCTGAGGTCCCGCGGTCTCGCCCCGCCCGTAGGCCGAGATCGAGCTTTCGCTCGATATCCGAGCGAAAGCTCGAAAGCGTTGCGCGCGCGGCGATAATCCACCGTCGTGCGGATCACCTACCTCGGCCACGCGACGATCCTGATCGAGCTCGACGGGACCAAGGTGCTCACCGACCCGCTGCTCCGGCGGCGGGTGATGCACCTGCGGCGGGTCGCTCCCGACGTGACCGATGCTCAGCTCGGCGGAACCGAGCTCGTGCTGATCTCCCACGCCCACCACGACCACCTCGACGTCCGGTCGCTGCGCCGGCTCGGCGGGACGCCGCGGGTGTTCTGCCCGGAGCCCGCGCGGAGGGCGGTCGGCTCCGCGGGGCTGCAGCCGGAGGTCATGGCCGCCGGCGGGTTCGCGCGGGCCGGAGCGATCGAGGTCGAGGCGGTCAGCGCGGCGCACGACGGCAGGCGGTTCCCGCACGACCGCCGCTCCGATGCGCTCGGATACGTCCTCCGGGGCGCGGGAGGCTCGGTCTACTTCGCCGGCGACACCGGCTGGTTCGAGGAGATCGGGGAGGTCGGGGAAGTCGACGTCGCACTGCTGCCGGTCGCCGGCTGGGGCCCACGGCTCGGGCCGGGGCACCTCGATCCCGGCGAGGCCGCCCGCGCCGCGGCGCTGATCCGGCCCCGGGTCGTGATCCCGATCCACTGGGGCACCTACGAGCGGGTGCGGATGAATACCTCCGGGCACCGGTCGGACCCGGCGCGGCGCTTCTGCGATCAGGTCGCGGAGCTCGCGCCCGGCGTCGATGCCGAGCTGCTCGCGCCCGGGGCCTCGCTCGAGGTCGCGCCGGCGTCGTCGTCGGCGTAGGCGCTCTGGCCGAGCCCGGCGAGCCAGCGGCGGAAGATCCGGTGAACGGACTCGGCGCCGACCACGTCCTCGCCGGGCCACTGCAGGTCGGCGGGGGCGAGCACGAACGGGAAGCTCTGCGATCCGCCCATTCCGCCGTGTGAGCCGACCAGCTCCTCGAAGGCCGCGACCTCGATCGGGTCGTGCCAGATCCGGCTGTTGACGACGATGTCGGGGCAGTGGGGGAAGCCGTGGGTGCGGAGGACGTGGCGGGGGGCGTTGGGCCCGAACGGCTCGAGCGGGTCCTTGCCGAGCACCTCGCCCTTCTCGAGCCGGTTGACGCCCTCGGGACCGATCGCCAGTGCGCCGTCGGCCGCGGAGTCGACGAGCAGGAAGCCGATGCCCTCGTGGCTGCGCAGCTCCTCGATCAGGGTCGGGTAGAGGGCCTCGATCGTCTCGATCGTGAGCCGCCCCGGCTGGCGCGGGAAGCTGATCAGGCCGAGGCAGCCGGAGGCCATCACCGCGACCTCGGGTGGCTGGTCGCCGGCGATCGCCGCCGCGCCGTCGCCGTCGGCGGGATGGGCGACGTCGAGCCGCTCGGCGCCGGCCTGGATCGCCCGCGTCACCGGGGTCTGGTCGCGGTCGAGCTCGGTCAGGCCGGCGCCCATGTAGGCGCTCGCCTCGGCCGAGTCGCCGCTCGACGCGTAGGTGCTCGATGAGTGACAGGCCTTCTCGACCAGCTCCTGGAGGCTGTAGCCGTAGCGCTGCAGGAAGGTCGCCCCCTGGGACTGGCCGTGGTCGGAGAGGACGACGAGCCGGTAGGGGCGAGGCGCCTCGCGGGTCGCCTTCTCGATCCGGCCGATCTGGCGGTCGACCTTGGCGAGGACGGCGAGCGTGTCCTCGCGCTCGATCCCGGAGTGGTGGGCGACCTCGTCGTAGGCGAGGAACGTGGTGTAGACGACGGGGCGCCCGGCGATGAGGTCGCCGACGACCGCGGCGACCTGGAGGTCGAGCTGGACCACGGTCGCCCAGGCCCGCACGAGCCCGTACTTGCGGTCGCGCACGATCCGCGGCTTCTCGTCGATCCGCTTCTGGCGGATCGCCCAGTAGCGCTCCCGGAAGTACTCGGCGATGACCGCGTTCAGCGTCTTGAAGGTCGCGTAGGGCCGGGCGAAGTAGGCGGCGTAGTCCCGGCCGATCGGGCGGCGGCGGGTCAGCACGGTGCTCATCGTCAGCATCGAGTGGGCGGCGTCCCCGGAGAGGATGTTGGCCCGGCTAGCTCCGTCGGCGTAGAGCAGGCCGCGGCCGTCGGAGTGGCGGCGCTCGATCTCGACCGCGTCCTTGGGGTGGTTGGTGACGATCGGCGCGTTGCGCTCCTTCTCCCACCAGCGGAACGCCGGCATGTCGTCGTTGTCGCCGTGCAGCAGGCCCGCCTGGCAGGCGCCGGTCTGCGATGACCAGTCCGTCTCCCAGACGTGCATCGCGTGCGAGCCCTCGTCGAGCCAGCGCTTGATGTTGGGGACGCGGCCGGCGGCGACGGCCCGCTCGAGCACCTCGTGGGCGAGTCCGTCGATCTCGAGGAACAGGATCCCGGGCACGTTGGTCCGGTTGACCGTGTCCCGGCCCCGGGACTGCGTCTTGACGACGTTCCGGTACCAGCTCTCGTCGTCGTCGATCGCGAGCAGCGCCGAGGTCGCCGAGGTCGAGAGCGTCAGGGCGATCGTGACCACGATCGCCTCCGCCAGGCCCTTGATCTCGGCGTTCGGCACGAGGTCGATCGCGAAGCCGACGAGGACCGCGTTGAGGACGACCGCGGCGAGGCCGAGCGTGAGGACGTTCAGCGGCAGGGTCAGCCGCGCCAGCAGCGGGAAGACGAGCGCGTTGAGGACGCCGATGACGAGCGCCGCGCCGATCGCGGCGCCGAAGCCGTCGAGCGTGAAGCGGTCGAGGATCCCGGCCAGGATCCAGAGGACGACGGCGTCGACCAGAACGACTGCGACCGAGCGCCGCAGCACCTGGAGGGGGTCCGAGAAGACGTCCGACGCGGGCCTAGGATCCATGTGGATGGCAGATCATCCCGCATCTCCCGGCGGGGAGGACCAGTCCACCGACCCCGAGATCGCGAATGCCGATGCCGTCATCGTCCAGAAGCACGAGCCGACGCTGCGTGGGATCGTCCGCGTCGTCGCGACGGTCGTCGCGAGCGCCGTCGCCCTCTACCTGATCTACCTGCTGCGGACGCCGATCGGCTGGCTCTGCGTGGCGACGTTCGTCGCCGTCGCCGTCGCCGCGCCGGTGCGCCGGCTCGAGCAGCACATGCCGCGCGGGCTCGCGATCGCGCTCGTCTATCTCGTCCTCGTGCTGATCCCGATCGGGATCGGGCTGATCCTGATACCGCCCGCCGTGACCGCGGGCAGCGACCTCGTCAACGACCTGCCGAGCTACGTCTCCGACGTCAACGACACGGTCCAGAACAGCGACACGCTGCGCGGGCTCAACGAGGACTACGACCTCGTCGGCAAGCTCGAGGACGCCGCCGACAACGCCGCCGGCTCGCTCGACAACGTCGCGACGACGCTGGCCGACATCGGCGCCGGGCTGATCGGCTCCCTCTTCGCGCTGTTCACGATCATCGTCATGAGCATCTTCATGGTCTCCCGCGGCCACGAGTGGACCCGTGCGCTGCTCGCGACCCGCAGGCCGCAGGAGGCGGACGCGATCGGGAAGGCGCTCGAGCGAATGGCCTTCGCGGTCTCCGCCTACGTCGGCGGGGCGCTGACCCAGGCGATCATCGCCGGCATCGTCGCCTTCATCGTCCTGTCGATCCTCGGGGTCCCGGCGCCGCTCGCGCTCGCGGTGATCATCGCGATCCTCGACCTCGTGCCGCTGATCGGCGCGACCATCGGCGCCTTCCTGGTCGCGCTCGTGACGCTGTTCAACGACTTCCCGACCGACACGATCATCTGGGTGATCTTCGCGATCGCCTATCAGCAGTTCGAGAACTACGTGGTCCAGCCGCGGATCCAGAGCCGGGCGGTCCAGCTCGACCCGTTCGTGATCGTCGTCGCCGCGATCTTCGGCGGCACCCTGCTCGGGATCGTCGGGGCGCTGCTGGCGATTCCGGTGGCCGCGGCGGGCCAGATCGGGGTCCGCGAGTTCATGCTCTACCGCCGCGGCGAGCTCGAGCGGATGGGCGGCGATCTGACCGAGGGTTTGCCGATCGACGGCCCGGACTCAAGCGAAGGCGGTTCCGTGACGACATAGAGCCCGATGAGCTCTATGGATTTCGCCGAGGTCCTGACCCGGATGGTCACCATGCGCGCCTCCGACGTGCATCTGACGCCCGGATTCCACCCCGCCGTGCGAGTGCGCGGGCAGATCCAGGCGCTCGAGGACCTTCCCGTCCTGACCCCGCAGGAGACCCGCGAGACGGTCTACTCGATCCTCAACGACGACCAGCGGAAGCGGTTCGAGAACAACATGCAGCTGGACTTCGCCTACGCGATCCCCGGCGTCGCCCGCTTCCGCGTCAACTGCTTCTTCCAGCGCGGCGCGGTCAGCGCCGCCTTCCGCCACATCCCGCAGCAGATCAAGGGCCTGCCCGAGCTGGGCCTGCCCGCGGTCCTCGAGGAGTTCACCAAGAAGCCGCGCGGCTTCGTCCTCGTCACCGGCCCGACCGGCTCCGGCAAGACGACGTCGCTCGCGGCCATGCTCGACTCGATCAACCGCAGCCGCGAGGAGCACATCCTCACGATCGAGGACCCGATCGAGTTCCTCCACCCGCATCACCGCTGCATCGTCAACCAGCGCGAGATCGGCGCCGACGCCATCGACTTCGCCCAGGCGCTGAAGAGCGCGCTCCGCCAGGACCCCGACGTGATCCTCGTCGGCGAGATGCGGGACATCGAGACGATCTCGACGGCCCTGACCGCCGCCGAGACCGGCCACCTCGTCTTCGCCACCCTGCACACGCAGTCGACGGCGCAGACCGTCGACCGCATCATCGACGTCTTCCCCTCCGAGCAGCAGCACCAGGTCCGGATGCAGCTCTCGATTGCGCTGCAGGGGATCGTCACCCAGCAGCTGCTGCCGACCGCCGACGGCTCCGGCCGGGTCTGCGCCTGCGAGGTGCTGATTCCGACGCCGGCAATCCGCAACCTGATCCGGGAAGGCAAGACGCACCAGATCTACTCGTCGATCCAGACCTCGGGGGCGACCGGGATGCAGACGATGGACGCTCACCTCGCCCAGCTCGTCCGCCAGGGCACGATCACCCGCCAGCTCGCCGAGCAGCGGGCGGCCGTGCCCGAGGAGCTCCGCCGCCTGCTCGGCGGGGCCGCGTCGGCTGAGAACGGCGCCCCCCGCTACGAGGGCGCGGCAACGACCCTGGGAAGCCCGGCCTGAGGTAGCCGATGAGCACGTTCGCATTCCGCGCAATCGACGTCGCCGGCACCCCCTCCCGGGGCGAGCTCGAGGCCGACACCAAGGCCGCCGTCACCGAGCAGCTCCGCCAGCGCGGGCTGATCGTGCTCGACGTCTCCGAGAAGCGGGAGGCGATGCGGATCGACGGCTTCATGGACCGCTTCCAGCGGGTCAACATGCGCGACCTAGCGGTCTTCTCCCGTCAGTTCGCGACCCTGATCGCCTCCGGCATGCCGATGCTGCGGTCCCTCTACACGCTCGAGGATCAGACCGAGGACGAGAAGATCACCGCCGCGATCGCCGACCTGCGAAGGGACGTCGAGGCCGGCAGCTCCGTCGCCGACTCGATGGAGCGCAACCCGATGATCTTCGATCCCCTCTATCGCTCGATGGTCCGGGCGGGGGAGGGCTCCGGCCGCCTCGAGCAGGCGCTCGACATGGTTGCGGTCCAGCTCGAGAAGCTCGACGCCCTGCGCCGCCAGGTCCGCTCGGCGATGACCTATCCGCTCCTCGTCTTCGGCTTCGCGCTGATCGTCATGGCGATCGTCGTCGCCTTCATCGTCCCCGTCTTCACCGGCATCTTCGAGGATCTCGCCAAGGACTCGGGCGAGGACGCCTCGCTGCCGTTCATGACCCAGATCACCGTCGGCATCTCCGATGCCCTCACCGGCTACTGGTTCATCCTCTTCCCGGCGATCGGCGCGATCTTCTTCGCCTTCTTCCAGTGGAAGAAGACCGAGAAGGGCAGGCGGCAGTGGGACGCCTTCAAGCTCCGCCTCCCCGCCAAGATCGGCGACGTCGTCCAGAAGGTCGCGATCGCCCGCTGGTCCCGCGTCTTCTCCGGCACCATCGCCGCCGGCGTCCCGATCCTCCAGGCGATCAAGATCGCCGGCGAGACCTCCGGCAACGCCGTCGTCGCCGACGCCATGGAGGACGTCTACAACTCCGTCCGCCAGGGCGGCTCGATCGCCGCGCCCCTCGGCCGCTCCGAGGTCTTCCCGACGATGGTCACCCACATGGTCTCCGTCGGCGAGGAGACCGGCCAGCTCGAACAGATGCTGTCCAAGGTCGCCGACTTCTACGAGGCCGAGGTCGACGCCAAGGTCAAGGCCCTCACCTCGATGATCGAGCCGCTGATGATCATCTTCGTCGGCGTGGTCGTCGGCTTCATCGTGATCTCGATGTACCTGCCGATCTTCAGCCTCTACGACAAGATCCGCTGAGCAGCGCCGGACCGAGCGGGAGCCCCGCCTAAGATCGGAGAGGTGACGCCGGCGCGGATCGTCTCGGGGGGCCAGAGCGGGGTCGACCGGGCGGCGCTCGACTTCGCGATCCGGCACGGGATCGCCTACGGCGGCTGGTGTCCCCGCGGCGGCTGGGCCGAGGACCGCGAGGAGCCGCCCGGGCTGCTGGCCGACTATCCGCTGCTGCGGGAGGCGCCGGCCGTCGATCCCGCGGTGCGCACGGAGCTGAACGTCCGCGACAGCAACGCGACGCTGGTGCTGGTGAGAGCCGGATCGGTGTCGGCGGGGACCGAGTTGACCCTGCGGTTGGCGGAGGAGTCCGGGAAGCCTTCGCTGCTGATCGATCCGGCCGGCGCCGGGGCGGATCGGTCCGTGCGGGAGTTCATCTGCGGTTTGCCCGACGGGGTGAGACTCAACGTCGCCGGCCCCCGGGAGAGCGAGGCGCCCGGCATCTACCGCGAGGCCCGCGCTCTCCTGGAGGCCGCTCTCTGCCCGCCGGAGGCCGCGGATCAGCGCTGAGCCGGTCGGCCCGCCCTTTCGAGGTGGCACGGATTCCGCTGCATATGGGCATCAAATGCGTGCCGGCCGTCGGCCGTCGGGGAGGTTTGTTAGCTTCCGCTCATATTCTGCACGTGCGGAACTAACGAAAGCGAGGAGCATTGTGGAAGCCGGGCATGGGCGGCGAACGATGAGCACCGCGGAGTCACGACCGGGCGGCGAGGACGCCGTGCCGCTGCCGTTCCCGAGCCCGGAGTTCCGCCGGCTCGACCTCCGTCAGAGCACGATCGCCTGGGCGATCGGCCTGTCGGTCGGGACGATGGTCGCCGCGGCGGTGATCCTGGCGATCGCCGTAGCGAAGCTCTGAGGGCTACCGCTGCTGGGTCTTGACGAAGGCCCAGACGAGCAGCGGGATGACCACGACGACGATGATGACGATGGGGAGCAGCATCAGACCTGCGCCTCCTCGACCTGGCGCTTGAGCTCGTCGGCTTCGGCGTCGATCTCCTTCTGGATCACCTTCTTGGCCCGCTTGACGGCCTTCTCGATCTGCTCGTCGACCTTGGACTCGCCGAGGACGATGAGGGCCGCGTTGCCGTCGTCCATGGCCTCGCCGAGCTCCTTGAGGTCGCTGCGCGACATGCCCTTCCAGAGGTGTCCGATGACGCCGCCGGCGACGCCGCCGACGAGCGCGGTCCCGATGATCGACGGCGGGAAGAGGATGCCGGCCAGCGCGCCGACGGCGATCCCGGTCCAGGCCCCGTGCTGGGTCGGCTTCTCGGTCTTGTGGACGCGGACCTTGCCGTCCTCCTTCTCGATCACCGCCGAGTCGAAGGTGCCGACGAGGCCGGCGGCGTGGAGGTCGAAGACCGCTTCGTAGTCGGCTTCGGCGTCGGCGATGTCGTCGTAGACGGCGGCGTAGAGGAAGACTGGGCGGTCGGCCATCGGGCACCTCGCAGGCGGGTTAGGTTCGGGAAAGGATTCGCTGGCGACCGAGCCTAGTGCAGTCGCGGCCGCTTAGGGTCCATCTCCGGAATGGTCGTCCTCGGGATCTTCGCCGCCGCCCTCGCCGCCTACGAGCTGGTCGCGATCAGGGTGGAGGCGGCCGGGCTCTCCCGGCCGCTGGCATTCGTCGCAGTCGGGGCGCTCGTCGCGGCGACCGGCATCGTCGATCCGCTGCCCGGCGACGAGCCGGCCGGCGTGTTGCTGCCGCTCGCCGAGATCGCGCTGACGCTGGTCCTCTTCTCCGACGCGTCCCGGATCAACCTCGGGTGGCTGCGACAGGACTACGGGCTGCCGGCGCGCCTGCTCGGGCCGGGGATGCTGATGTCGATCGGGCTCGGCACCCTCGCCGGCCTCTGGCTCTTCGACCAGCTCGACGCCTGGGAGTGCTGCCTGCTGGCCGCGGTCCTCGCCCCGACCGACGCCGCGCTCGGGGCAGCGGTGGTCGAAGACGAGCGGGTGCCGTCCCGGATCCGGCGCTCGCTCAGCGTCGAGGCGGGCCTCAACGACGGCCTCGCGGTTCCGTTCGTCCTCCTCTGCGTCGCCGGAGCGACCGTCACCGAGGGATTCGAGCCGGGCTCCTTCTGGGCTTCGACGCTCGCCGAGAAGATCGGGATCGGCGTCCTCGCCGGCGTCGCCGTCGGGGTTCTCGCGGGCGAGCTGGCGCGGCGCGGCCGCCGCACCGGATGGGCGAGCGGCACCTCCGAGCAGATCGCGATGGCCGGCATCGCGGTGGCGTTGTTCGTCTTCACCGAGGAGCTCGGCGGCAGCGGCTTCATCGCGGCGTTCGTCGGCGGGCTGACCGCCGGCTCCCGGCTTCGCCGCGAGCGGACGCCGGCCGTCGCGTTCATGGACGAGGAGGGAACGGTCGTCGGCGCCTTCGTCTTCTACGCGCTCGGAATGAGCGCGGTGGCTCTGTTCGGCGATCTCAGCTGGGAGATTGGGCTCTACGCGCTGCTCAGCCTCACGGTGGTGCGGATGCTGCCCGTCGCCGTGGCGCTGATCGGCTCCGGCCTGCGGGCGAGGACGGTCGCCTTCGTGGGCTGGTTCGGCCCGCGCGGGCTGGCGTCGGTCGTCCTCGCACTCGTCGTGCTCGAAGAGGACGCCGAGCTCACCGGAATCGACACCCTCGTCCTGACGACGCTCGTGACCGTGATCCTCAGCATCGTCCTGCACGGCCTGAGCGCGCAGCCGCTTTCCCGCCGCTACGGCGGCTGGGCGCGGAGCCTGCCCGCCGACGCGCCCGAGCGCGGCGATCCGGGCTTGACCGACGATTAGTTTCGGTTCCGGCTCGGGTCAGAGGATCAGAGGCCAAACGACGAGAGAGGATGGAGCAGCCGATGGAATTGAAGATCACCCCGAACCTCTGGTTCGACATGGGCAAGGCCGAGGAGGCCGCCGAGTTCTACGTCTCGATCTTCGAGAACTCGAAGGTCACCGCGATCCGCCGTTACCCGGAGGGCTCACCCGGGCCGGCCGGCGAGGTCATGACCGTGGAGTTCGAGCTGGACGGTGTCCCGTTCATCGCGATCAACGGAGGGCCGCAGTTCAGCTTCAGCGAGGCGGTGTCGTTCATGGTCACCTGCGAGGACCAGGCCGAGATCGACTACTTCTGGGAGAAGCTGACCGACGGCGGCGAGGAGAGCCAGTGCGGCTGGCTCCGCGACCGCTTCGGGGTCGCCTGGCAGATCGTCCCGCGCGGGATGGACGATGTCTTCGACGACGACGATCCCGCCCGGGCCCAGCGCGCCTTCGCGGCGATGATGCCGATGAAGAAGCTGGACGTCGAGGTCCTGCGCGCGGCGGCCGCCGGCGAGAGCTGATCGGGGCGCCGGAGCCGGAGCCGGTCAGACCCGGGGGGACTGCGGCACCCGGGCCGCCGCCGGCTCGGTGCCCGGTTCGAGCAGCCGCCACAGGAGCAGCAGCAGCGCCGGGGCCGCAGTCAAGCCGGCCATGAGCAGGAACCACGGCGCGCCGCGGTCGGTGCCCATGCCGAGCGCGTGGATGATCCCGAGCAGCCAGAAGGCGGCGGTGAAGCGGTGCAGCAGCCGCCACCGCGCCGGCCCGATCAGGGCGCGCTTGTAGTAGCTGACGCCGAGCGCCGCGAGGCCCCAGAACGCGATGACGCCGAGGCCGGTCCAGAACGGCTGGAAGCTGGAGGCGAACGGGACGGCGATCTCGACCGGCGTATAGCCGACGTACTGGTCTCCCAGGAGCGCGAGGCCGTGCACGAGCGCGGCCGCCAGCGTCGCCAGCGCCAGCGCCTCGTGCAGGGGGCGGAGCTCGGCGACCCTGCGGCCGAGGTTGCCGCGCGAGCTGCTCAGCAACCCGAAGCCGACCGCGAGGCTCGCGAGGACGAGCGCAGCGGTGCCCGCCGCCCGGCTCGTGACCCAGAACAGGCCACCGGTCTGAAGCAGGTCGTTCACGACTGCGAGGTGGTCAACGGCGCCGGGGCCGGAGCGGGAGCGGGGGTTGTCGGGGCGACCGTTCCGGAGTCGTAGCCGTAGTAGTCCTCGGAGCCGTAGTAGCCGGACTGGTCGTCTCCGCCGGTCGACGAGGAGCCCGAGCCCGATCCGGTCGCCGCCGAGGTCGACTTGTCGCCCGGGCTCGTCTTCGTCCCGTGGGCGAGCTGGTCGTTGAGCGCGAGCCCCCAGGCGAGGACGAAGGTCGCTGCGGCCCCCGCCAGCACCGTCCGCCGGATCACGCCGATCCGGCGGGCGCGCTCGCGCATCCGCTCCATCGCGACCCGGCGCATCGCCTCCGGGGTCATGCCGCCACCGCCGGCGCCTCGTCACGCTCCGGGGCGATCTCGACCGCCGATCCGTCGCCGAGGACGATGACGCCGCCGCCGGAGAGCCACTCGCCGGCCGCCTCGGGTCCGCTCAGCACTGCGGCCTTCGCGCGGACCTCCGCCTCTTCGGCGCTCGGCGCGAGCGCGGTCGCCTGGACGACGCCGCTGAAACACGGCTCACCGGTCGCCGGATCGATCAGGTGGTGGCCGATCGTCCCGTCGGCGTTCCGCCAGCGACGCCGGCCGATGCCGCTCGTCGCGACCCCGCCCGATGCGATTGCGAGCTCGGCGAGGGCCTCGCCGCCGAAGGGATCCGCGACGGAGATCGAGCGGACGGCGCCGGATGCGCCGCCGACGCTGATGTCACCGGAGCATGCAACCGCGTAGGTCGGCGCGCCGCCGAGGAGCCTCGCCGCGCGGTCGGCGGCCCAGCCCTTGGCGACGCCGCCGCTGTCGATCTCGAGTCCGGGAGGACGGGTGAGCGTCCTCGCCTCGAGGTCGACCTCGATCTGCTGCCAGCGAGCGTCGGGATGCGCTGCCCCGGCGACGCCCGCGGCCTCGCCTGGTGCGAGCAATCCGGGGTCACGGTCGGGCAGCGAGGCGGCGTAGCCGGCGTCGCGAAGGGCGGGGAGGACGGTGGCGTCGACGAGGCCGCCACTGCGCTCCCCGGCGCGCCGGACGGCGAGCAGGAAGTCGGCCATCAGCGCGCTGACGGGAACCGTCCCGCGCGGGTCGGCGTTCAGCAGGGACAGCTCGCTGTCGGGGAGGAAGCGCGAGAGGCGCCGGTGGCACTCGAGCAGGTAGACCGCGGCCTCGATCGCGCGCAGCGGTGCGGCTTCGCCGTCGGTCAGGGCGACCGAGCAGCGGCCGCCGAAGCAGTCGATTCCGATCAGATGCTCGTCGTGCATGGCCCGGGAAGCTATGAACGGACTCTCAAGCGCCTTTCTGAGCGACGTGAGAGTCCTCTCATCGGGGAAGATCACTCGCTTGTCCGCGCTCGAGGCCATCGCCGTCGTCGCCGCCGGCTTCGGAGCCGGGACGATCAACGCGCTGATCGGCTCCGGAACGCTGATCACCTTTCCGGTGCTCCTCGCGGTCGGCTATCCCCCTGTGGTCGCCAACGTCTCCAACAACATCGGCCTCGTCCCGGGCGCGGTCAGCTCCGCCTGGGCCTACCGGGCCGAGCTCGAGGGCAGCGGCCCGCGTCTGAAGCGGTTCTCGCCGGCGACGGCGAGCGGTGCGGTGGCGGGCGCGATCCTCCTGCTGACGCTGCCCGCTTCGGCCTTCAAGGCGATCGTTCCGGTCCTGATCGCCGTCTCGCTCGTCCTCGTCGTCTTCCAGCCGCGGATCACCGCCCGGGTGATGGCGCGGCGCGACTCCCACCGGCCCCACGGCGGGCCTTTCCTCGTCGCCGGGATCTTCGCCACCGGCGTCTACGGCGGGTACTTCGGCGCCGGACAGGGGATCCTGCTCTTCGGGCTGCTCGCGAGCTCTCTCGGCGGCCGACTCACGCACATCAACGCGATCCGCGCCGTCCTCGCCGGGATCGCCAATCTCGTCGCCGCGATCGTCTTCCTCTTCATCGCCGACGTCGCCTGGGAGGCGGCGGGACTCGTCGCGCTCGGCGCCACGGTCGGCGGCTACGCCGGCGCCGGGGTGGGGAGGAGGCTGCCGGACCGGTCGCTGCGGGCGATCGTCGTCGGTGTCGGCGTCGCGGCCATTGCTCAGCTCGTGCTCTGAGAAATACCCCCTGGGGGTATGCTAGGCTGGAGTCCATGGAATCGACGCACGAGCACATTCCGGCCCAGGAGCCTCACGAGATGCCCACCGGGGGGAGGGCGCTGACCGCGATCTCGGTCTCGGCGACGCTGCACTGCCTGACCGGCTGCGCGATCGGCGAGGTCGCCGGCATGGCGATCGGGACCGCGGCGGGCATGTCGAACGGGGCCACGATCGCGCTCTCGATTGCGCTCGCATTCCTGTTCGGCTACTCGCTGACGAGCCTGCCGCTGCTGCGAGCCGGCCTGGCGCTGGCGGCGGTCGTCCCGATCGCGCTCGCCGCGGACACGTTCAGCATCCTGACGATGGAGATCGTCGACAACCTGGTCATGGTCGCGATCCCGGGGGCGCTGCA
>JAGQUO010000052.1 GCA_020438445.1 Solirubrobacterales bacterium | reverse complement strand
CAAGCGCGACGCCGCCCTTCACGGCGCCGGCTCGGCCCGCGAGCGGCTCGCGGCCCGCGCATCGGCGCTCGATCGCCAGGCCGGCGCTGCAACCGGCGATCGCGGGGTCGAGCTGAGGCTGATCGCGCAGACGCTCGCCGCTCACGAGCCCGACCGCGTCCTCGAGCGCGGTTACGCGATCGTCAGCGACCCGGGAGGCGAGGTCGTCACGAGCGCCGAGGCGGCGCGGCGCCGCGAACGGCTGCGCGTCCGCTTCAGCGACGATGATGTGCTGACGGAGGTGATCGGCGATGAGTGAGACAGAGGGCGCCGCCGGCGGCGGTCCCGAGAGCTACGAGGCCGCCGTCGCCCGGCTCGAGGAGATCATCCTGCGCCTCGACTCGGGCAAGGCGGAGCTGCGGGAGACGCTCGAGCTCTGCCGCGAGGGCAAGGCCCTGGTGGAGTACTGCAAGGGCGAGCTCGATGCCGTGTCGGGCGAGCTCCAGCGGCTCGATCTCGACGAGCTCGTCAGCAAGCTCGAAGCCGGGACGGAGGACGCGGGTGAGTCCGATGCGGTCTCCCGGGACCCCATTTCTCCCTAAATAGCGGGGTTTCGGCAGGGGACCCCTTGCGCTCGGCGGGGGCTGCCCGTAAGGTCGCCGCAGCGGTCCGGGAGAGAGAAAGAACTCCACGAAAGCCAAGTGGAGGGGCAGCTCTCACAGGCCGACTCGAGAGGCTTTGAACGCGCGAAGGCTACGCGCGAGGCAGGCCACCGAGTCGCCCCGGGCCGCTACTTTTTGTCCTCCGGGGCTACTGCGGACACCCGGCGCGGCGGACTGCGGTTGCGGTTGCAGCGCAGCAGTGGATAGCGTCGGCAGCGCACGCGACACGGGAGGTTCCGATGGCAGTAAAGCTTCACACCTGCGGCTTCACCTGGCTCAAGGTCGACGGCCATGCCTGCTGGAAGGTGGAGAAGGCGCTCCGCGACCGGGGCGTCGAGTACGAGCTCGCCAAGGAGCCGACCTTCCCGCGGGGGCGGCGAGCCGCCGTCAAGGAGCACACCGGTCAGGAGATGCTCCCGGTCATCGAAACGTCCGGCGGGGACTGGATCCGCGAGGACTCGAAGGCTCTCGTCGCTCGGATCGAAGCGGGCGAGTTCGACTGAGGCAGAGGTCGTGGGGGAGGACTGGTGGATCCGCCTCGCCGATCCGGGCGACGCCGAGGAGGTGAGCGGCGTTCTCCTGCGCTCCGGCCTGGCGGCCTGGGGCTCGTTCCTCGGCGCCGACCGGATCGAGCAGGCGAACGCGGGCAGGCGGCATCCGGCGGACGCCGTCGCCGTCGACGCCGACGGCATCTTCGCGTTCGTGGCCTGGGAGCCGGACACGGGGGAGATCTCCCGGCTCTACACCGATCCGCGCGGGCAGGGCCGGGGGGCCGCCGGCGCGCTGCTCGACGTCGCGCTCGACGCTCTCCGTGAAGCGGGGAAGGAGCAGGCGTGGCTCTTCACCGAGGAGCGCAACGAGGCGGCGATCGGCTTCTACCTGAACCACGGGTGGCGGATCGAGGGCGAGCCGCGCGAGCGCGACTGGAACGGCGCGCATCTGGTCGAGCTCCGGCTCGCCCACGACATCGAGCCGCGCCCCTGAGCGGCTAGCGTCCCGCACGTGCGCTACCGGAGGACGGCAATCGAGATCGAGGCACCCGAGTCGCTCGGCTACGACTCGATCGCCAACAACCTCGCCGAGAGCTCGTTCGCCGACATGTCCCTCGGTGAGTACGGGATCGACACCGAGGTCGGCGAGCTCCTCCTCCAGTACGGAGACCACCGCGGCGATCCGGCGCTCCGGGAGCAGATCGCCGCCGATGCGGAGGCGGTCGCACCCGATCGGGTGATCGTCACCGCCGGCGCCGCCCCCGCGCTCTTCATCGTCGCGACGGCGCTGCTCGAGTCCGGCGACCACGTCCTCGTCCAGGAGCCGAACTACGCGACCAACCTGGAGACGCCGCGCGCGCTCGCCGCCGAGGTCGAGGCGCTGCCGATCCGCTACGAGGACGGTTGGGGGCTGGACCTCGATCGCGTTCGCGCGATGCTGCGGCCCCAGACGCGGCTGCTCAGCATCACCTACCCGCACAACCCGACCGGAGCGATGATCGACGCCGAGGCCCTGATCGAGCTGGTCGGCATCGTCGAGGCCCACCCGATGGCCCGCCTGCTCGTCGACGAGACGTATCGCGAGCTCGCCTACGGCGACCCGCTGCCGGTCGCCGCCGGGCTCTCGACCAGGGCGATCAGCGTCTCCTCGATGTCGAAGACCTACGGGTTGCCGGGTCTGCGGATCGGATGGCTGATCAGCCGCGACTCCGAGCTCGACGAGACCCTGCTCGCGGCGAAGGAGCAGATCCTGATCTGCGGCTCGGCGATCGACGAGACGATGGCGGTTCGGATCCTCGCCGCCCGCGGGCGGATCCTCCCGCCGATCCGCGAGACGATCGCCGAGCACCTCGGGATCGTGCGCGAATGGATCGGCGCCCAGGAGGTCTTCGAGTGGGTCGAGCCGCAGGCCGGCGTGATCGGCCTGCCCCGCTTCCGGGCTCCGGGTGAGTACGACGTCGACCGCTTCTACACGGCCCTGCTCGAGCGGCACGGCACCTACGTCGGCCCCGGTCACTGGTTCGATCAGCCGCGCTCGAGCTTCCGGCTCGGCTTCGGCTGGCCCGCGACCGACGAGCTGCGACGCGGCCTCGGCGCGCTGCTCGCGGCCGCCGCGGACGCAAGGCTCTAGCGCCGGGCCCGTTCGCGGCCGGCGGTCGCGGGACGGTCGCCGCGGATGCGCCGTCGCGCCGTTCGGATCGGCTGGGAGCGGCGGACCCGGGCCACCGCCCGCCGCGGGCCCGACCGCGCGGCTGCCAGCGCCATCTCACCGGTTCCCGGCTCGAGCGCCAGCTCGCCGGGGACCGGCGCCGTCCCGGACCGCCCGCCCCAGGCGAGGTAGGCGCCGGCGGCGACCGCGAAGCCCGCGAGGGCGGCGGCGAGGAGCGGCGCCCGCGGGCTGACCGACTCGCCGAGCCAGCCGGTGATCGGTCCGCCGACCACGGTCGAGCCGAGGAAGACGATCGAGTAGACGGCCATGACCCGGCCGCGCATCTGCGGCTCGGCGGCGAGTTGCAGTCCCGAGTTGATCCCGGCCGCGAAGGTGACCGAGCAGATCCCGAGCGCCGCCAGCGCCACCATCTCGAGCGGCAGGGTGGGGGCGAGCGAGGCGAGCAGGGCCGTGGCCCCGAACCCGAGCGCGGCGAGGGTGATCAGCCCGCGGCTGACCCGGGTCCGCGTTCCGACGGTGAGCGCGCCGGTGATCGAGCCGAGGCCCATCGCGATCATCAGCAGCGAGTAGGCCGACACCTCGCCCGAGAAGACCCGGTCGGCGAGCAGCGGGATCACGACCTGGAAGTTGAAGCCGATCGTGCTGAGGACGAGCATCAGCAGCAGCGGCACCCGGAGCTCGCCGTGGGCGGCGATGTGGCCGAGCGCCTCGCGGATGCCGCCGCGCTGGCGTCCGGCCTTCGGGCGGTGGAGCTTCGCGGGGTCCATCTTCACCAGCGCGACCAGCATCGCGACGAAGGAGAGGGCGTTGACGCCGAAACAGGGAGCGACGCCCCAGAGCGCGATGATCACGCCGGCGATCGCCGGGCCGGTGATCCGGGCGGAGTGGACGAGGACCGAGTTGAGGCTGACCGCGTTGACGACCCGGTCGGCACCGACGATCTCGATAACGAAGGCCTGCCGGGCCGGGTTGTCGACCGAGAGGACCAGGCCGCGGAGGCCGATGACGACGAAGACCATCCACGCCTCGACCGCTCCGAGCGCGGTCAGCAGGAAGAGGATGGTCGCGGGGATCGCCATCCCCGTCTGGGAGAGGATCAGGAGCTTGCGCTTGTCGAAGCGGTCCGCCAGCGCACCGCCGAGCGCGCCGAACAGGAGGATGCCCGCGAACTGCAGGGCGGTCGCGAGTCCGACGAGGAAGCCGGAACCGGTCAGCGTCAGCACGAGCCAGAGCTCGGCGACGATCTGCATCCAGTTGCCGGCCAGCGAGACGACCTGGCCGCCGAAGTAGAGGCGGTAGTTGCGGATCTCGAGCGATGCGAACGAGCGACGTACGGCGGCGGTCAACTGCGGTCCTCCTCGAGCACCTGCTCGAGGATCTCCGCGGCTCTCGCCAGGGTTGCGACGTCGTCGTCGGGAAGCGCCCGCATCTTCCGGGCGAGGTATGCCGTCTTGCGCTTGCGCAGACGGGTCAAGGCCTTCCTGCCGTCCCCTGTGATCTGGACGATCGAACAGCGGCCGTCGCTCGGGTCGGCGGTCCGGGTCACCAGACCCGTGTCCGCCAGCCGCCCGAGGATGCGCGTCGCGGTGGGGCGCTGGATCCCTTCGATCCGCGCCAACTCCGACGGCGTCAGCGGTCCGGAGCGCTCGATCGTCGCCAGCGCCGAGATCGACGCCGGCCCGAGATCGGAGTTCGCCTCCTGACGCAGCCGCCGAGCCATCCGGTTCACCGCGAGCCGCAACCGTGCCGCCTGCTCGCTCAAGTCCTGCGTGGATGTCGTATCGGTGCCTGTCATTGATTAGTAGTGCTAATTATCTTAGCTAACTATCAGGGCGAATCAAGGGCGGGGGGCTGACCGGGCGGGATTCGCGACCGGGCCGGCACGGGCGCGAGGCGGTGCAGCGATCGGGATATTGCCGGCATACCGGCAGAATCCGGATCGGTGGACGCGAGCCTCGGATGAGGCGGGGAGCGAGGCGGGCTAGCCGCTGACGTGGGCTCCGGGGGACGTCGCGGCGCCTGCTCCCGAGCAGCGCCCGGTCGCCCGGTCGGAGGGCGGCAGGCTGCTTCCGACCGGCGGCCGACTACCTGGCCGCAGGGCGGAAGGTAGGCATGGGGTCGGACGCCAAGGCGGTCGCGTGCTCGGTGGCCCTCAGCCCGGGCGCCTCAGCACCGCGGCCAGGGCCTCGCGCTCGAGGCCGCTGCCGTAGTTCGGCCAGAGTCGCTCGCCGCCGATCTCGGCGGCCCCGCTCTCGTAATCGCGCAGGTCGCCCAGCGGGACGGTGACCAGAGGCTCGGCGAACTCGCCCTTCTGCGAGCGCGGCATCGCGAAGACGTGAACGGCCCGGTTCGTCCGGGCCAGAAGGCGCCGCGGGACCCGCATCATCATCGCGATGCCGGCGACCACCAGGAGTGCGCCGGCGATCCCGACCCACCCGGGCAGCGAGCCGGCGAACAGGCTGACGAGAAGGACGACGATCCCCGCGACCATCGGCACCGTCTGCATCCACGGCGCCGCCCCGACCTGGCAGACCGCGAGCGCCTGGACCCGCTCGCCGCCGGGGATCCGCGATTCGAGCCGCTCGCCGAGGCCCTCCTTGTACGCCCGCTCGCGTTCCTCCAGCATTCGTGGAGGTTAAGGGCTGGACGAAAGTCGCAATTCGGCGCCGGATTCGTGCAAATTGCGGACTATCTCCGGCTCCTTGCTTCCGGAATGTGGCAAGACTACTCGCGCCTGTTCGTGGGGCTGATGGGAAGGGGGCTTGTGCACATGGACGTGCCGAGCCGGGGACGAGAACCGGATGTTCTGAACGCTGATCCGCCGGATGCGACGGCGGCGGAAGGGGGCGTGGCCCCGACCGCCGGGGTTGAGGAGGTCGAGCGCTGCGCTCCCGCCATGACCACCCCGCCCGATCCCGACAGCCGCCCGAACCCCGTCGATGACGATTGGTCGGACCGGTGCGCCAGGCTGTTCGAGGAGATGCGCCGGCCGGCGCGGGCGATGGTCTCCCGCGCCTACGGTCGCCGGCTCTCGCCGGACGAGATCGAGGACATCTACTCGGCGGCATGGGCTGCGACCCTGTCCGCCCTGCGCGAGCGCGGGAGGCGGATGGAGGAGAGCGAGCTTCGCGCCTACATCCTCACCGCGGTGGCGAGCCACGCGAGCAAGGAGATGAGGCGCCGGTCCCGTAAGCCGGCTCACCCGCTCGAGGATGAGCGGGAGCAGGCTGTGGCGGACGGCCATTCGCCGCTCCCGGACGAGCTGGCCATCGGCGCCGAGGCACGTGGGGTGGCGCGGGATCTGCTCACCAGCCTGCCCGAGCGTCGCCGCGCCGTGATCCTCCTGCGGTACGGCTGGGGGCTGAGCCCGACCGAGGTCTGCGCGCTGGTGCCGGGGCTTTCCCCGCGGGCTTACCGCAAGGAGATCACCCGTGGCGTCGAGGACTTGATGAAAGCCCTGGAGAAGGTCGAACGCGGGGAGTGGTGCGCGGAGCGCGAGCCGCTCATCCGCGACCTGATCGCCGGGACCGCGGATGAATCGGAGCGGCTCCAGGCGCTTCGTCATCTCGATCATTGCCGGGCCTGCTCGGAGCTTGCGGCGCGAATCTCCCAGCACCTGCGGGAGTCCGGGAGCGTGATCGCCCTTGCCGGGGTCTCGACGCTGGTCGGGGGCTCCGGGGCAACGTTCATCGACGGATTCATGGACGTGCTCGCGGCGCCGCGAGCTCACCTGGCCGAGGCGATCGACCGCGCGAACTCGGCGGCGAGCTCGCTGATGGTGTCGGGAGGCGGCAAGGGATCCGGACTGCTCAGCGCCGGGATCCTCGGCAAGGTCGCGGGTGCCGGGGGCGCCGCGAAGGCAGCGCTGGCATGTGCGGGCGCCGGAGTCGCGGCGACCGCTTGTGTCGCTGTGGGCGTCGTTCCCGGCGCATCGCTACCCGAGCTGGCAGCGACGGTCGAGCGTCCAGAGCGCGCGGCCGAGGTGCGTCTCAGCCGGCCTCGCCCCGACGGCTCACGAAGGGCGGTTGCGAGCGTGGTCGGTGTCAGTCGTGCCGTTCGCCGGGAGGACGCGATCCCGCAGCCGCAGGACGGTGCCGATGCCGGCGGCGACGCGCCGCCGGCCCCCGTAGTGGGTACACCACCGCCGGAGGTGGCTCCTTCCGCTCCCGCGCAGGAGTTCGACCCCGTTGTTTCGGCCGCGCCGGCGTCCGACCCACCTCCCGCTCCGACCGACGCGCCCGCGTCCGTCCCTCCTTCGCCCGCCTCGAGCTCTCCCGCGCAGGACGAGTTCGGACCGTGAACGCAACGCGACCGGACGGTCGTCGAAAGGGGAGAGGATCGAGATGACGAGGACCCTGCTCATACACGCGCCGGCACTGCTGCGCGCAGTCGGACCGTGCCTGGCGCTGTTGCTCCTGTGCCTGGGTCTCCAGGTCGAGGAAGCGAGGGCCGGCGGCTTCTACCGCGTCGCCGAGTGCTCGCCCGGCCACACCGGCACTCCGGACGCGACGGTCCAGGGCTCGACCACCTCGTACTCCGCCGCCACGAGCTGCGCGAGCGGCAACTGGCTCCAGGTCCAGTCGGCCGCCTCCGCTCCGGCCGAGGCCTCGAAGCGCTGGGTCTACACCGCCCCGCCCGGCACCCGGATCGAAGGGGTCGAGGCCGATTACAGCCTCGTCGGTGACTCGTCGCCCGACGGGAACCGCTCGTTCCTGTTCGTCCGTCGCAACGGGCAAGCGCAGGAGGAGATCCTCTCGATAGTGAGCCTCGGATCGACGGCGGGCACCTACGACTCGAGCATCCAGAGCCTCGGGCCGCTTGCGGCGATCGGGGTCGGGCTCGTCTGCAGCAAGGCGAACGGCAGCTGCGGCTACGCGCCGAACCAGCTCGCGCGCCTCGCTCCCGTCGAGTTCGTGATGCAGGACACGACCCCGCCCGCAGCGCCGGTGATCGCCGGGCCGGCTGCCGACGGCGAATGGGTGGCGGGGACCACTCAGCTCGCGATCGGGGACACCGACGTCGGAGCGGGCGTCTATCGGACGACGGTCGCCGTCGACGGCGAGGAGCTCGTGAGCGACGTGATCTGTGCGCCCGGCCAGGACGAGAGCGGAGTCGTCGGTGAGATGGCGCCCTGCGATCCGATCGAGCTCAGGTACATGGAGGTCGACACGACCTCGCCCGGGTTCAGCGACGGTCCCGGAAACCAGCTTCGCGTCTGCACCCACGAATACGGCATCGGAGGTGCAGGCACCTGCGCGACGAAGGCGCTCCGCGTGGACAACGTCGCCCCGTCGGCGCCGACCGGCCTGCAGGTCGCAGGCGGAGGCGGGTGGCGCCGGGACAACGATTTCGACCTGTCCTGGTCGAACCCGCCACAGCCTCATGCGCCGATCGCTGCCGCGACGGTGGAGGTCGTCGGTCCGGGCGGCACCGAGGTGACGACTGTGGAGGGCCCGGATGTCGAGTCCGCCGACGACATCGCCGTGCCCGGCGTCGGCGCGTACACGGCGAGGGTCTACCTCCGCGACGAGGCAGGGAACGAGTCACCGGCGGCCGCCGCCGAGGTCGAGCTTCGGTTCGACGACACGCGGCCGCCGAAGGCCCTGCCCCAGATTGCAAACGGCTGGATTTCTCGCGGTGAACTCACGGGCGGCTACATTCAGACATGGCTTCGCCCGAGGGACAACGAAATTCCGCCCTCCGGAATCGCCGGTTACCGCGCCGTCGTCAACGCGCAGCCTGATTTCGACCCCTGCGCCGGCGCCGCCGACTCCCGAACCTGCGGTGGTCCGATGACCGAAGCGGGCGTCGACGCGAACGGGAGAACCCTCCGGGCGGCGGATCTCGTGGAGGGGTCGAACTGGATCCACGTGGTGCCGGTTTCCGGCTCCGGGATGCGGGCCGCGGAGGTGGGGCGCACGGAGCTGAAGGTCGACCTGACCGATCCGCGGTCGGTCCTCTCGGGCGCCGGCAGCGGCTGGGTCAACCGGCCGGTCGAGCTGGTGGTCCGCGCCGAGGACGGGCTCAGCGGCATGGAGCAGACGGACGAGTTCCCGGACGACGATCCGCCGCGAACGGTGCTCGAGATCGACGGCGTGATCTACGAGGACGGGGACGCCGACGTGACGGCGCAGGTGACGGGCGACGGCGTCCACGGCGTGCGGTTCTGGGCGCGGGACCTGGCCGGGAACGAGAACGACGGCGACGGCGGCAACTCGAGGCCGGGCGAGGCACAGGTGCGGCTCGATGCGACTCCTCCGATCGCAGCGTTCGCGAATCGCCAGGATCCGGACGACCCCGACCGGCTCGAGGCGCCGGTGTCCGACGCGCTCAGCGGAGTCGCGTCGGGCCGGATCAGCTTCCGCCGCAGCGGGGAGGGGCCGTGGACACCGCTGCCTACGGTGCTGCGCGGCGGAGAGCTGGTGGCGCGGGCCGACTCGGAGGACATGACGCGGGGAGTCCCCTACGAGTTCAAGGTCGAGGCCGCCGACCGGGCGGGAAACACGTCTTCCTCAACCGAGCGGCTCGACGGCACCGCGATGGTGACCACCGGCCCGTTCCGCAGCCCGGCCGAGGTCGACGGCTTTGCGATCAATGGACGCTCACATGCGAAGGCCCGGTACGGCCGCAATGCGACGGCCACCGGTCGCCTCGTCGATGGAATGGGACGGCCGATCGCCGGAGCGACCGTCGACCTGGAGGAGTCCTACGCCGCCGGATCCCGTGCCGGAACCGATCGGATCACTGCTCGCACCGACGCCTCGGGACGGTTCGCCGTAGCGTTGCCGAAGGGCCCGACCCGGGCGGTCGAGGCGAGGTTCCGAGGCGACTCGCGGTATCTCCCGAGCGCCGGATCACACGCGGCACTGCGCGTCCGGGGCGCGGTGACCCTTCGGGCCCCGCGGCGGGTGCGGGAGGGCGGCCGGGCCGTCTTCCGCGGAAGGGTCAAGGCGCGCGGGGCCGACATCGCCCGCGGCGGGAAATCGCTCGAGGTCCAGGTCCGGATCGGAAAGCGGTGGAAGACCGTCGGCCGGTCGATCCGGACCGACGGCAAGGGACGGTTTCGCCTTCGCTACCGCTTCGTCGCCGACTACACGCGCCCCGTCAGATATCGGTTTCGCGCGCTGGTGCTCAGGGAGCGGGGATGGCCCTACCTTCCGGCGCACTCGAAAGCGCGCCGGCTCCTCGTGCTTCCCTGAGCGGTCGACGTTGGAAATCGCCTTCCGGCATGACTACGCTTGAGACCGGATCGAGTGGAGGAGCCGGGTGAGGGCATCGAATCGAGCGGGTCTTGCCCTCTGGGCGCGCCGTCGCGGGAGCGTCGCGCTGTCGGGGGCCCTCGCCCTCGCGGGGCTGACCGGCGGCACAGCCCTCGCCGCGGAGGACCTCGAGCCGGCGTATGTCGAGCGCGCCTCCGGGAGCGACGCTGTCCCGAAAAGTCGAGGAGGAGTCGTCCACGTCCGCCTCATCGGCCGCGAACAGGACCTCCTGAGGGCGGCGCTGAAGGCCGGGCCCGCGGCCAGGCTGCATCCCGTCTCGCGGGCCGCGCACGGCGCCCTCGGCATCGTCCGGTCCGAGCGGTCCGCCGCGCTGGGCGCGGAGCGATCCTATGAAGCCGGGATCCGGGGCCTCGCGGATGAAGCGGAGGCCACGGTCGCCGGCCTGAAGCCGATCGCTGCTGCGATCAGGGCGCACGGCGGGATCGTCGAGGAGATCGAGCTGGCTCCCGCCGCGGTCCGGGCGACGGTTCCGAGCCGGCTCCTGCCGGCGCTTTCGGGCTCTCCCGCGGTCGCCCTCGTCCAGGGCCTGCCGCGCCCGCGCGGCCTCTCCGGCGCCGGGACCACCGTGGTCGGGGCACCGAGCTGGTGGGCGGACGGGTTCACCGGCGGCACCGGTTCCTCCGACACGGTTCCGGCCGACGCGGCGATCGAGAGCGAGGCGGCGGACCCGACCCATCCCGCATTCTCGGCAACGAGCGTTGACAACGACCCGAGCCAGGGCGTCACCGACCACGGAACCCATACCGGCGGCATCATCGCCTCCGGCGACGGAACCTATCCCGGGGTCGCGCCCGGCATCGACCGGTTGATCGGCAGCGGAAGCACCGCCTACGAGCTGGGATTCGCGACGGGGCTCGGTCCGGGGGCGAGCGATCCCGCGGAGGTGATCAACGTCAGCTTCGGCGGTCCTGCGTCGGTGGACGGCGAGGACGACGCAGATGACATCTTGACCGCCGTCTTCGGCGTCGGGCAGGCATTCGGTGCCGGGAATGACAACGTCGACGGAACGCCGACCGTCGGCAACATCGGGCGCAACGTGCTCACGGTGGGCGGGTTCAACGACCTCGGGACGATCGATCCGACCGACGACGTGGTCCTCGGCGTGAGCTCACGGGGCCCGACGCCGGGCGGGCGCAAGAAGCCCGATCTCACCGCGCCGGCGGGAGCCGTGATCGCCCCTTCGGCCGCCTGGAACTCACCGCCGTCGAATCCGGACTTCACGGCGATGAGCGGGACGTCGTTCGCCGCACCGCACGTCGCCGGTGCGATGACGCTGCTCGAAGGGGCGGGGATCGCGAGCGCCATGGCCCAGCGTGCGATCCTGATCAACAGCGCCCGGGACTGGGTCGGGGCGGCGACCGGTCTGATCGGATGGAGCTCGCCGCAGTCGGGTTGGAGGCCCGAGGTGGGATGGGGTCAGCTCGATCTCGGGACGGCGCTGGCGGAGCGATCGAACTACCGGCTCGGCGAGGTGGCCGAGGGCGAGGCCGCGTACTACTCGGCGACGGTGCCGGGCGGCGGCAAGGCCACCCTCGCCTATGAGCTGCGGGGCTATTTCGTCGGCTTTCCGAACCCGGGGACCCAGACGCTCACCTACACGCAGTCGAACCTGGACCTGCATCAGTACCTCGCCGACGGGACCGAGATCCCGCCCGCGCCGGCGTTGCCTCATGGGGGAGGCCCGGATGCGCTCGACCCGGACGACACCGTCGAGCAGGTCCGTGCCCCCGCGGGAGGCCCGCATCAGATCGTCTTCAAGGTCGAGGCGGCGTCGGAGGTCGAAGGGGCCGACGCGGAGCCGTTCGCCCTGACCTCGGTGGCGCCCCTGACTCCGCTCCAGCCTCCGGAGGTGGTGCCCGTGAACGTCTCGAGCGATCCCGCCGGGAGCGTCGGGTGCGGCGCGCCGGTCGAGATCGCCGCATCGCTGAGCAACGAATCCACCGATCTCGGCGCCGGCGGGGTCAGCGTGCGGCTCGAGCCGGGCCCGGGCGTGGAGATCGTCGCGGGGGATCCGGAACAGGTGGCCTCGGGCGGGGACCTCGGCGCGGGGGAGACCTCCGAACCGCACCACTGGACGGTGGCGGCGACGGCGAACGGCGCGCACGAGCTGACGATCGTCGGCGCCGGCGGCTCCTACGGGACCGAATTCACCCGCACGGCGAGCGTCGACCTGACCGCCGACTGCGTCGCCCCGGGGACCTCGATCGACGACGGCCCGGCGGGCGCCATCCGGGACCGGTCCCCGGAGTTCCGCTTCTCGGGCACCGGCGGCGCCGTCGGATTCGAGTGTGCCGTCGATGCCTCTGCCTTCGAACCCTGCGGCTCTCCGCACCGGCTCGGCGGCCTCGGCGAAGGGGGTCATGGGTTCGCAGTTCGCGCGGTCGATGCCGTGGGTAATGCGGACCCGTCGCCGGCGACCCGTTCGTTCGTCGTCGATCGCTCTGTCGCCGGTGCCCGCCTCAGCATCCGCTCGGCGCGGATCTCGCGTCGGGGTCGGGCCGTCGGATCGGTCGAGACCGCCCTCGGCGAGGGCGGGATCGTCCGGATCGGGGCGAAGGCATGGGTGCGCAAGCGCCGAATCGCCGTCCGCTCGGCCGGGTTCGAGTTCGGAGGTGGCGGTCGCGGCTGGGCCCGGCTCGTCGTCGCCCCGCAGGATCGCAGCAGGGTGAGGTCGGCCCGGCGGCACGGCCGGAAGGCCGTCGTCAGGGTCAGTGCCACGTTCGAAGACGAGCTCGGGAACGCCCGGTCGAAGCGGATCGGGTTCGCCGCGCGCTGAACCCGGGGCCGCCGGTCCGCCGGCCGCCGGTTCACTGGGCGGGATATTGCCGATATATGGGCAAAATCCCGCCCGCTGAGCGGTCCGGGCGAAGGGCGTCGGGCCGCCGGCTTGCAGCCGGCGCCGCAGCGGGGTCGCGCCTCCGCCCCCGCTGCCATCATCCCCCGCATGAACAGCGGCCTTCGCGAACGGATGCGCGAGGAGCGGGGCCTGATCAGTGCAGGCAGCCTGGTCCTGATCGGGCTCCTGCTGTTCGTCGGCTATCTGCTGCTCGCCGCCTTCGAGGGTGACTCGGCCCAGTTCGGGAAGGCGCCGATCCCCGGCAAGGCGCAGGTCGAGCTGCCGAAGGGCGACGTCGACATCTATTACGCCGAGAAGGTGGACCCCGACGCCGGCGTGCCGCTGATCACGCCCGACGATCTCAACTATTCGGTGAGCGGGCCGAGCGGCGACAACATCCGGATCGACTCGCGCGGCGACGACGCCAAGTCCACCGGCGACGGGATGGCGCGGCTGATCGGCGCGATGAAGGCGCCGGTCGAAGGCTCCTACACGGTGACGTCGGAGAGCCCGCAGGCGGCGCAGCGGATCGAACCCGCGCTGACCTTCGGCCAGGGGCCCTTCGCCGCGATCGGCCAGCGCTTCGACGAGACGAGGGACGCGCTCGCGGGCCCGCTCGGGATCGTGATCCTCGCCGTCCTCCTTCTCCTCTTCCTCCTGCCCCGCTTCGAGCGGGCGCGGCGGCGCGCCTCCTACAAGGGCAAGGCCTAGCCGGCGATCTCCCCCGCGACCCGCATGCCGGAGGCGACGGCGCTGTTCATGTACCCGTTGAGCCGCTCGGTGTGCTCGCCCGCCCAGTGGATCGGGCCGGTCGGCTCGTGCAGGCCGAGCCAGTGCTTCGAAACCTGACCCGGCCGGAAGACCGCCCAGCAGCCGCCCGAATAGGGCTCGGCCCGCCAGGCGACGCTGAAGCTGTCGCCGGCGAGGCGGCGGGTCCCGGGGAAGACGACGTCGATGTCCTCGCGGGCCTGGATCGTCCGCTGCCGGTCGTCGATCGTCGCGGTCACCTCGCCGCGGCGGCCGGCGGTATAGGCGATGAGGATGCCGGGGGCGCCGTCCTGCTGGTCGGTCGTCTCCCAGGTCTGGCCGATCGGCAGGTCGGTCGTGGAGCCGCCGGTCCGGCCCTGGCGGCGCCAGATCCGGCGCTCGTACTGGATCAGGGTCTTGGCGACGGCGCAGAGGTCGATCGCGGCGATGAAGCCGGCCTCGCGACGGGGGAGGGCGGGGGAGAACTCGATCTGCCGGAGGGCGGCCGTCGGGGCCGCGACGACGAGCTTGTCGCCGGTCAGCGTCTCCCCGTCGTCGGTGTCGACCTCGACTGCGGCACCGTCCCAGCGGATCGCGGTGACCGGCGCCTGCAGCATCGGCGGGGTCACGAGGCGTCGGGTCAGCTCGTCGACCAGGGTCGAGTTGCCGCCCTTGATCCGCCAGCGCTCGATGCCGCCGGCGGGCTGGTTCCAGTAGAGGCGCTCGGAGAGGGTGAGGTAGAGGAGCGAGAGGCGCGCGACGGGCGAGCCGTAGTCCGACTCGATCCTCGCTTCGAGCAGCCAGCGGGCACGGCCGCCGATCCGCAGCCGGTCGAGGAGGTCGGCGACCGAGTGGCGGTCCTGACGGGCCCCGCCGTTGGCGGTCGGGTCGGTGCCGTCGAGGGGCTCGGCGAGGCGGTCGACCGCACGCCAGAACCGCTCCATCTCGGCCTTGACCGCCGGCGTCGCGAACTCGCGCGGGAGGAAGTTGCGTCCGCGCCGGTAGACCGTCCCGCGGCGGTTGCCGTATCCGCTGTAGGCGTTCTCGAGCGGCAGTCCGAAGCGTCGGCAGAGGCGGAGGATCTCGCGATGCTTGGTGTCGATCGCCTCGGCGCCGGCCTCGCCGTGCTGGTCGCTGGTGAAGCTGCGGACGGTGTGGACGCGCCCGCCGAGGCGGTCGCGGGCCTCGACGAGCTGGACGTCGAAGCCCTTGCGGCCGAGCTCGTATCCGGCGGTGAGCCCGGCGAGCCCGCCTCCGACGACCACGACCCTCCCTCTGCTCGCAGCGCCCCCCGAGTCACCATCGCTGCATCCGGCGAGAGCCGGGGCGACAGCGATCCCGCCGGCGAGAGCGGCGCCGGCGCCGATCAGCTCGCGCCTGCTGAGACGGCCGCGATCCATCGCCTGGAGCCTAACCATCCGCCGGCGTCGGAAAACGCGGTCGGGGGGCCGTGCCGCCGGCCGGATCCGCCTCGGCCGGCGCCGTTAACCTCCCGGCGATGGATCTGCGGGGACGGGTCGTCCTGATCACCGGGGGAGCGCGCGGGATCGGCGCCGCGGTCGGCGCGGAGTCGGGGCGGCGTGGAGCGCGCGTGGCGCTGGCGGGGCTCGAGCCGGATCTGCTCGCCGAGACGGCGGATCGGATCGGCGGCGGCACCCATCACGTGGAGTGCGACGTGACCGACATGAAGTCGGTCGAGGATGCGGTCGCGAGCACCGTCGAGCGCTTCGGCGGGATCGACGTTGTCCTCGCCAACGCCGGGATCGGGACCTACGGGACCGCCGAGAAGGGCGACCCCGGAGCTTGGCTGCGGACCGTCGACGTCAATCTGAGCGGCGTCTACCGGACGCTGCACGCGACGCTTCCGCACGTGATCGAGCGCCGGGGCTACATCGGCGTCGTCTGCTCGATCGCCTCCTTCGCGCCCCTGGCCGGGATGTCCTCCTACAACGCTTCGAAGGCGGGCGCGGAGGCGCTCGTCCGGGCGGTCCGCCAGGAAGTCGGCTTCCGCGGCGTCGACGTCGGCGCGATCCACCCCTCGTGGATCGACACCGACATGGTCCGCGAGAGCGAGCTCGACCTGCCGAGCTTCCGCGCCGCCCGCGCGAAGCTGCCGTGGCCGGTTCGCGCCACGACGTCGGTCGAGGCGTGCGCGCGGGCGATCGTCGAAGGTTTCGAGCAGCGGCGGGCGCGGGTCTTCGTGCCGCGGACCGCGGTGCTGACCTACTGGCTGCGGACCCTGATCACCAGCGCCGCCGGCGAGAGGATCACCGGCGCCGAGTCGGCGGTGCGGGTGCCGCAGATGGAGCGCGAGATCGCGGCCCTCGGGCGCTCGGGGAGCGAGCGGACGTCGGCGATCAACGAGCTCGCCGACGCTTCCGACGTTGCCGAGGACGCGGAGGTCGGCGGGGAATGAGGTTGCGGGTCGGGATCGTGCTGGCGGCGAGCGTCCTCGCCGGCGCCTGGGGAGCTGCGGCGGCGGCGGCCGACCACGTGCCCGCCGACGCGAAGATCTGCAGGAAGCACAGCGAGCAGGGCTCGAACAAGGGAACCACGGTTCATCTCGGCGGCGGCCGCCACCTCTACAACGGCGGTGACGGCGACGACAGGATCTTCGGCGGGCCCAAGGACGACATCATCAACGGAGGCCGTGGCAACGACGTCGTCCACGGCGGCGGCGGCAACGACGTCGTCTGCGGCGGGGTCGGCAACGACCGGGTCTACGGGGACAAGGGTCGCGACAAGGTCTACGGCGAGGAGGACAACGACTACCTCGAGGGCGGCGCCGACAACGACTACATGAACGGGCAGGCCGGTCGCGACCGCCTCGCCGGGTTCGGCAAGAGGCACGGAAGAGCGGTCGCCGACGGCCGCGATTTCCTCGACGGGAGCTTCGACGTCGATGTGCTCGTCGCGGGCGGGTTCGACTCGCTGCTCGGCGGCGCCGACAACGACCGGCTCTCGACCAAGACCAAGGACGAGCCGGTCAAGAAGATGGACGGCTCCATCGGCGACGACCGGATCACGGGCTCGAACGCCGGCGACAAGCTCCTCTTCGGTGACATCGGCGACGACATCATCCGCGGTGGCGGCGGCGACGACCGGCTCGACGGCGGCGGCAGCAACGACGAGCTCCACGGCGGCGATGACGACGACACGCTGCTTGGCAACGACGGCACCGACGCGCTCTCGGGCGAGAACGGCAACGACGCCTGCAACGGCGGCGGCGGCAACCACGACACCGCCGACGGCACCTGCGAGCGCAGGAAGAACATCCCCTAGGCCGGCCGGTCAGCGGAGCGAATCGCGCAGCGCGACCACCCGACGG
>JAGQUO010000051.1 GCA_020438445.1 Solirubrobacterales bacterium | reverse complement strand
ATGCTCTTCAGCACGCTGCTCGGCTTTCCTGCGCTCGACGTCAACGTTGTGCTCTTCAGCTTCCTCTTCCTCGTCGCGCTCGGCGTCGACTACAACATCTTCCTCATGGCCAGGGTCCGGGAGGAGACCGCGAAGAGCGGTCCCCGGGAGGGGATGCTGCGCGGCCTCGCCGTCACCGGCGCCGTCATCACGTCGGCGGGAATCGTCCTCGCCGGAACCTTCTCGACCCTCGCCGTCCTGCCGCTCGTGTTCCTGACCGAGCTCGGATTCGTGGTCGCATTCGGGGTGCTCCTGGACACCTTCGTCGTCCGCTCGGTGCTCGTTCCCGCCGTCGCCCTCGACCTCGGCGCCCGCACCTGGTGGCCGTCGGCGCTCGCGAGGGAAGCGGACGGCGAGCGCGAGCGCGTGACGGGCTGAGACGTGGCCGACGTGCACGAACACGGCTACGAGGCACCGGCGGTCGCGGGCAGCGGTGCGATCGCGCTCGGGGTGGCCGCCTCGGTGTCGATCCTGGGACCCGTTCGCGTCCTCGCCCGCTCCGACGGCTCCGCCTGGCGGGCCGAGGAGAGGGTCGAGAGGCTGTGCGCCAAGACCGACGGCGCCGACGCCTCGCGCATCAAGGTGACCACGAGCCCGAACGACCTCGAGGGCTGCGACCTCGTCGTCGAGGCGATCGTCGAGGACGCCGATGCGAAGGCGTCGATGCTGGCCGGGCTCCGCGAGATCTGCCCGGACGCGGACCTCGCCACCACGACCTCCTCGCTCGGAATCGCCGAGCTCGGCGAGCGGGCGGGCATCGCCGACCGCTTCTACGGGCTCCACGTCTTCAACCCGGTGCCGAGGATGGAGTTGATCGAGCTCTGCCTTCCCGCGACCCTCGCCCCCGAGATCGGGGCCAGGGCCCGCGCCTTCTGCAGCGCCCTGCGCAAGCACGTCGTCGAGGTCCCCGACGAAGCGGGCTTCGTCGTCAACCGCCTCCTCTTCCCCTACCTGTTCGATGCCGTCCGTCTACTCGACGAGCTCGGACTCGATCCGATCGAGGTCGACGCCTGCATGTCGAAGGGCGCCGGCCAGCCGATGGGCCCGCTGCAGCTGCTCGACTTCGTCGGCCTCGACGTCTCCGTCGCGATCGGCGAGAAGCTCCACGCCGCCAGCGGCAAGGAGGGCCACGCGCCGCCGCAGCGGCTCGTATCGATGGTCGCCGCCGGCAAGCTCGGGCGCAAGAGCGGCGAGGGCTTCTACGAGTACTAGTCGCCCGGAAGCGGGCCTTCGGTCTCCGGCTCCTGATGGATGCGCAGCGCGACGATCCGGTTCTCCCTCACCGACTCGACGCGGATCGTGAAGCCGCCGGCTCGGATCGAGTCGCCGCGCTTCGGCAGCCTTCCGAGCTCGTTGAAGACGTAGCCGCCGATCGAGTTGTAGGCGTCGGTGTCGACCGGGAGCTCGATCTTCGCGTCCTCGAGGTCGCCGAGCGAGACGTGCCCGCGCACGTACCAGTCGCCGTCGGCCAGCCTGCGGAGCTCCTGCGCGCGCGGGTCGGTCTCGTCCTCGATCTCGCCGACCACCTCCTCGAGGATGTCCTCGACGGTGGCGATCCCGACGGTCCGCCCGTACTCGTCGGCGACCACGGCGATCGAGCTGCGCTGGCGCTGGAGCTCGGCGAGGAGGTCGTCTAGCGGTTTCGTCTCGGGAATGATCGGCGCGTCGCGGATCGCGGGCTCGATCGAGGCGTCGGGGCCGGCGCTCATCATCAGGCGGACCAGGGAGTTGTTGTGGACGATCCCGCGGACGCGGTCGGGGTTGTCGTCCTCGATGACCACGAGCCGGGTGTGGCCGCTGGCGACGCAGCGGCGGAGCGCGTCCTCGACGGTGTCCGAGGAGTCGACGGTGACGACGGCCGGGATCGGGGTCATCACCTCCCGTGCCTCCTGCTCGTGGAGGTGGAAGACGCCACCGAGCATGCCCGCCTCGCTCGCCTCGAGGCCGCCCTGCTCGTAGCCGCGGTTGATCAGCACCCGCAGCTCCTCGGGGGAGGTCTCCGACTCCTCGTCGAGTCTGATCCTCAACACCCGCTCGACGAGGAAGCGCGCGGGAGGGTTGGTGATCGCGATCAGCGGAGCGAACATCCGCCGGAAGAACGTCATCGGCCGCGAGAAGCGGAGCATCAGCGACTCGGCCCGGGCGATCCCCAGCATCTTCGGGGCCTGCTCGCCGAGGATGACGTGGAGCAGCGTGACGATCGTGAAGGCGATCGCGATCGCGATGATCACCGAGGCCGCGTGCCCGACCCAGCCGTCGAGCGCCGGCTCGAGCAGCTGCGCGATCGCCGGCTCGCCGAGGAAGCCGATCGCCAGCGAGGCGAGGGTGATCCCGACCTGCGAGGTCGCCACGTACTCGTCGACGTGCTCGAGCTGGGCCAGCGCGACCTTGGCGCGGCGGTCGCCCTCGTCGGCGAGGTGCTGCATCCGCGAAGCCCGCGTCCGGACGACGGCGAACTCCGCGGCGACGAAGTAGCCGTTGACGAGGACGAACAGGAGGACGAGCAGGAGGAGGATGACGGTCGTCATCGGGCATCACCCCGGCGCGGGCGTGCGGCGTCCTCCCGCCTGCGGCGGCCCGGCTGCAGCGGCGCCCCTGCGGGAGCGCGGAGCCTGGTACTTCGAGGTAGGTCGTCGTCGGTCACTGGGCGACGCCCGCAAGGCTAGCAGCGGCCGAGGTGGCCGGATGGCCGGATGGCGGCGCGGGTATTACGGTGCTCGGATGGACCAGACGCGCACTCCCTACCTCGATGCGCTGGTGGCGCTCGCGGCGACGAATCCGGGCCGCTTCCACATTCCCGGGCACAAGGGCGGAGCGGGGGCCGACCCCGGGCTCCGAGAGGCGATCGGCGACGCGGCGCTCCGGCTCGACTTCCCGTCCGGGATCGAGGGGGTCGACGTCGGGCCCGATCCGCTGGACCTCCCCTTCCAGCAGTCGCAGGCGCTCGCCGCCGATGCCTGGGGCGCTCGCCGGAGCTGGTTCCTCGTCAACGGCGCCTCCGGCGGCAACCATGCGATCTGCATGGCGCTCGCCCACCTGGGGGAGCGGGCGATCGTCCAGCGCAACGTCCACTCCTCGGTGATCGACGGCCTCGTCCTCAGCGGCCTGCGACCCACGTTCCTGGCGCCGGAGATCGACGACGACCTCGGGGTCGCCCACTGCCTCTCGGTCGAGGCCCTGCGGGGTGCACTCGACGAGCAACCCGACGTGGTCGCGGTCTTCGCCGTGTCCCCGACCTACTTCGGCGCGGTTGCCGACATCGGCGGTCTCGCGGAGGTCGCGCACGCTCACGACGTCCCCCTGGTCGTCGACGAGTCGTGGGGCGCCCACCTCGCCTTCTCCGACCTGCTCCCGGCGAATGCCCTCGCCTGCGGAGCCGATGTCGTGCTCAACTCGGTCCACAAGCTCGGCGGCAGCATGACTCAGTCGGCGATCCTCCACCTCGGAGCCGACGACGATCATCCCGATGGCAGGATCGACGGCCGCATCGTCGACCGCTCGGTGACGCTGGTCGAGTCGACCAGCCCCAGCGCCCTCCTGACCGCCTCGCTCGATGCGGCCCGCCGCCTCAACGCGGTGTCGGGGGCAGAGCTGCTGGCCGAGACGATCGAGTCGCTGCGCGACCTGCGCCGCTCGATCAGGGAGATCCCCGGCCTCGACGTGCTCGGCCGGGAGATCACGCAGGCGGCGAGCGTCTTCGCCTGGGATCCGCTGCGCGTCTCGATCGACGTCCGGGGCACCGGCACGACCGGCAATCGGATCGCCAAGTACATGCGCGAGGAACACGACATCTGGTTCGAGCTCTACGCCGAGAACGTGGCCGCCCCCGCCTTCGCGCTCCGGGAGCCCGTCGCCGAGCCCGCGCGCCGGCTCATCTCCGGGCTGACCGACGCCGTCACGGCCCTGCGCACGGAACCCGACGAGCCGAAGGCGCCGTTCGCCCCGCCGCCTCCTTGGGGCCCCACCGTGATGACGCCGAGGACCGCGTTCCTCGGCCCCCAGGAGACGGTCGGATTCGACGGTGCCGAGGGGCGGATCGCCGCTGAGTCGCTCGCGGCCTACCCGCCCGGCGTCCCGAACGTCCTGCCCGGCGAACGGCTCAGCCGCGCGACGCTCGACTTCATCGCCGACTCGCTGGCCCACGGCGGCCAGGTGCGCGGCGCCAGCGACCGGACCCTCTCGACGATCAGGGTGGTGATCGAATGACCGATGCGGAGGCGAGCGAGGTCCCCTGGGGGGCCGACTCCGAGTATGGGCGGCTCCTCGACGTGCTGCTGTGCCCGCCCGACAACTTCCGCTGGCTGCCGACCAGCGCGATCTCGAAGGCGACGCTCGAGAGCGATCGCAGCTTCGACCGGGCGACGGCACTCGCCCAGCACGCGGAGATGGTCTCGGCGTACGAGAGCGCCGGCGTCCGCGTCCACTTCCTCGAGCCCGATCCGGTCCTGCCCTATCAGGTGTTCGCCCGCGACTCGAGCGTCGCGACGCCGGCCGGCGCAGTCGTCACGCAGATGCACCAGCAGTGGCGGCGGGGCGAGTACGCGCCGGTGATCCGCTTCTACCAGGAGGCCGGGATCCCGATCCACAGGATGATCACCGCGGCCGCCATCGAGGGCGGCGACGTCGTCATCGTCGAGCCCGGGAAGATGGTCATCGGCAACGGCGAGGAACGGACCCAGGTCCAGGCGGCCCGTCAGCTCGCGGGCTGGATGGAGGAGCTCGGCTGGGAGGTCCGGATCGAGATGATCCCGAGCCAGTTCATCCACATCGACGTCCTGCTGGCGATCCTGGCGCCGAAGCTCGCGGCCGTCTGCCTCGACGTCGCCGGCCGCGGCCTCGTCCGCTGGCTCGAGGACGCGGGCTTCGAGATCCTCGACGTCCCCGCCTCCGAGGCTTTCGCGCTCGGGGTCAACGCGATCTCCCTGGGCGACGACCGGGCGCTCTCGGCCGAGTATTCGAAGAGCCTGAACGAGCAGCTCCGCGCGCGCGGCATCGAGGTCTACGACCCCGACCTGAGCATGTTCACTCTCGGCGGTGGCGGCGCCCACTGCCTGGCGCAGGCGCTCCGCCGGGAGCGCGTCGGGTGAGCGCCCACTCCGGCCCGCCGACAGTCGACGCCGATGGGGTCCTCGCCGACCTCGCCGAGCTCGCCGAGCTGACCGGCGGGCCCGGCGGGGCGAGGCGGGTCTGCTGGACCGCCGAATGGGTGGCCGCCCGGGACCTGTTGCGAGGGAGGCTCGCCTCGATCGGAGTCGAGGACGTCGAGATCGACGAGGCGGGGAACCTCTGGGCACGGCTTCCGGGTGAGGATGGCTCCGCTCCGGCACTCGCCCTCGGGTCCCACCTCGACTCGGTTCCGGCCGGCGGCCCGCTCGACGGGGCACTGGGGGTGATGGCCGGTCTCGGCGTCCTCCGCGCCTGGGCCCGGGAAGGGCACGGCCGGCCGCCGCGCGATCTCGTCCTGATCGACTTCGCCGACGAGGAGGGCTCGCGCTTCGGCCGCAGCCTCTTCGGCAGCTCGGCGGTCGCCGGCACGCTCGACCCGGCCGAGCTCGCCGGGCTCACCGACGCCGCCGGCGAAACGATCGCGGAGGTTCTCGACCGTTGCGGAGTCGACCTCGAGCGGGCGCCTCGCGCCCATCGCCGGATCGGCTCGATCGGGAGCTACCTGGAGCTCCACATCGAACAGGGGCCGGTCCTCGATGCGGCCGGGGAGAGCTGCTCGGCGGTGTCCGGATGCGCGGGCGTCGAGCGTTTCCGACTCGAGCTCGAGGGCCAGGCGTCACACGCCGGAACGACCCCGATGGACCACCGTCGCGACGCCGGGCTCGCCGCCGCCGAGATCGCCCTGGCCGTCGAGGGGGTGGCGCGGGCCCACGGCGGGGTCGGGACGACCGGCAGCCTCGCGCTCGAGCCGGGGGTGGTCACCGCGGTCGCGGGCCGAGCCGAGCTCGCCGTCGACCTCCGCCATCCCGATTCCGGTGAGCTCGGGGCGATGCTCGGCGACGTGCGCGATGCCGCCGGCCGGATCGCCGCGGAGCGGGACTGCGGGCTCGCCGAGCATCCGATCTGGAGCATCGAGCCGATTCCGTTCGACCCGGCGCTGGTGCGAGCTGCCGAGGCCGCGGCGTCACGGGCGGGGGGCAGAGCCTCGGCGATCGCGAGCGGAGCGCTTCACGACGCCGCCGAGATGGCGCGGCGCGTGCCCGTCGCCATGGTTTTCGCCGCCTCCGTCGGGGGAATAAGCCATGCCAGGGAGGAAGACAGCCGGGACGATGACCTGCGAGCGGCGATCGCCGCGTACGGCGCCCTGGCCGGCGCGGTGCTCACGGAGCCGCCCGGGACCGACTGAGAGGGAGGCAGCGAATGGCGGAGGCCGCAGCGACCGATTCGGGCGAGGCGCCGGCGGACGGTGAGGCGGGCCCGAAGCTCGCGCGCCGGGTCGGGCCGGTCATGCTCCTGCTCTTCGTCGTCGGCGACATGCTCGGCGGCGGCATCTACGCGCTGGTCGGCGAGGTCGGCGGCGAGGTCGGCGGCGCGATCTGGACCGCGTTCGCGGCCGCCTTCATCCTCGCCGCCCTGACCGCCGGCTCGTACGCGGAGCTGGTCTCGAAGTACCCCCGGGCGGCGGGCGCCGCGCTGTACACGAGCAAGGCGTTCCACCGCCCCTTCTTCACGTTCATGGTCGCCTTCGCGGTCATGGCCTCGGGAATCACGTCGGCGAGCACCCTGGCGCGCGGCTTCGCCGGCGACGCCCTGGGCGAGTTCGTCGACGTCGGCGTCGTCCCGGTCGCGATCGCGTTCCTGATCGTCGTCGCGCTGATCAACGCTCGGGGGATCGCCGAGTCCGTCCGGGTCAACGCCGCGCTGACGCTGATCGAGGTCGGCGGGCTGATCCTGATCGTCGTGATCGGATTCGCGGCGCTCGGCGACGCCGACGCCGACTTCAGCCGCAACCTCGAGTTCAAGGAGGGTGTCGCGCCGCTGTTCGCGATCCTCTCGGGAGCCGGGCTCGCGTTCTACGCGCTGATCGGGTTCGAGGACTCGGTCAACATCGCGGAGGAGGTGCGGGAGCCCTCCCGCAACTACCCGCGGATCCTCTTCGGCGGGCTCGCGATCGCGGGCACCCTCTACCTGCTGGTGACCCTCATCGCCTCCGGCGCGGTGCCGACCGCGGAGCTGGCGGGATCATCGGCGCCGCTGGTGCTCGTCGGCGAGCAGGGCCCGCTCGGCGTCGATCCCAAGGTCTTCGCCGCGATCACCCTGTTCGCACTCGCCAACGGCGCCCTGATCAACATGATCATGGCCTCGCGGCTCGTCTACGGGATGTCCGAGGAGGGAATCGTCCCGGGCTTCTTCGGGCGGGTCCTGTCGGGCCGGCGGACGCCGATCACCGCGATCGCCTTCACGACCGCGATCGGCCTGGTCCTCGTCTCGACCGGGGATCTCGCCTCGCTCGCCGACACGACCGTGCTCCTGCTCCTCTGCGCGTTCACGATCGTCAACGTCGCGGTGCTCGTCCTCCGGCGCGATGAGGTACCTCATTCTCATTTCCGGGTACCTACCGCCGCTCCGGTCCTCGGAGCAATAGTCTGCGCGGTGCTGATCGTGGACAACGATGCCGAGATCTTCCTCCGCGCCGGATTGCTCTTGATCCTCGGCGCGGGTCTGTGGGGGCTGGCACGCCTCGGCGGCCACCGTCCCGAGACGACGATGCCGGACGCCGGTTGATGGAGGCCGCGGCGATCAGCGCCGAGGTCGCCGAGGCCGAGGCGGTGGGCGACAAGGGCCTGAAGAAGAACTCGATCGGCTTCCTCGACGGGCTGGCGATCGGCCTCGACTCGACCGCGCCCGCCTACTCGCTGGCGGCCGTGATCGGCTCGATCGTCGTCATCGCCGGCGTCCAGGCGCCGGCCGTCCTCCTCGTCTCGTTCATCCCGATGTTCTTCATCGCCGCCGCGTTCTACTACCTGAACAAGGTCGACCAGGACTGCGGCACGACCTTCTCCTGGGTCACGCGGACCCTCGGCCCGTCAGCCGGCTGGATCGGCGGCTGGGCGATCTTCACCACCGGGATCCTCGTCATCGGCTCACTCGCCGACGTATCGGCCTACTACATCTACGACCTGTTCGGACTCGACGGGCTCCGCGACTCGCGCACCGCTGTGATCCTCCTCGCGCTGGTGATCATCGCCGTGATGACCACGATCTGCGTGATCGGCACGGAGCTCTCCGCGCGGGTCCAGCGGGTGATGGCGTTCGCTCAGATCGGGGCCCTCCTCCTCTTCGTCGTCGTCGCCGCATTCGACCTGATCGCGGGCGACGGCGGCCCGAGGTCGATCGACCCCTCGCTCTCGTGGCTGAACCCGTTCGAGATCGAGAACTTCTCCGAGCAGCTCATTCCCGGCGTGCTGCTCGGCGTCTTCATCTACTGGGGGTGGGAGAGCGCGGTCAACCTCACCGAGGAGTCCGAGGACAGCTCGCGCGCTCCCGGGCTCGCCGGGATCGTCAGCACGATCACGCTCCTCGGCACCTACGTCGGCGTCACCTACTGCCTGATCGCCTATGCGGGGCTGGACAAGATCGGGCGCTTCGACGACGACGCCGGCGTCCTCGGTGCCGTCGGCGAGGACGTCCTCGGCGGCCTCAGCTTCCTGCTGGTGCTGTCGATCATCATCTCCGGCATCGCCTCCGCCCAGACGACGATCCTCCCGGGATCCCGGACCTCGCTCTCGATGGCCGTCGCCGGCGCCTTCCCGAAGCGATTCGCAGAGATCCACCCCCGCTACCTGACCCCGGCGTTCGGGACGATCCTGATCGGGGTGGTGGCGACGATCTGGTACGTCGGCGCGAGCGCGGTCAGCGACAACTTCCTGTTCGACTCCCTGTCGGCGCTGTCGCTCCTGATCGCGTTCTACTACGCGCTCACCGGGGTCGCCTGCGCCATCTATTACCGGCACGAGCTCCTGAGGTCGGTGCGGAACCTGGTCTTCGTCGGGATCGCGCCTCTGATCGGGGCCGGCGCCCTCGCCTATCTCCTCTACGAATCGATCCTGCAGCTCGCCGACCCCGCCGACTCCTACTCCGGCACGGCGGTCCTCGGGATCGGGGTTCCCCTCGCCATCGCGCTCTTCTTCTTCATCGCCGGGATCGTCGGCCTGATCGCGTGGCGGTTCACCGGCGGCACCGAGTTCTTCCGGCGCAAGGCCTTCGAAGCAGTGCCGCGCGACGTCATCGACGGCGGCGGGCGCGTCGATGCGATCGGGCTGAGCGAGTAGGATGCGGATGCGGGCAAGACCGACCTCGACGGGAAGGGGTGAGCGGCCGATGGGGACGCTGATCGTGGGGTACGACGGCTCGCCGTGCGCGGTCGCCGCGTTCGCGGAGGCGGTCGAGATGGCGAAGGCGACCGGGGATCGGCTCGTCATCGGGTTCGGCTACGAACCGCCGGGGTATGGAGAGGAGATGGAGCCATACCGAGAGGCGGTGCGACACCGGGGCGAGGAGGTCACCGCCGAGGCGATCGAGAAAGCGGCCGAGCTGGGCATCGAAGCCGAGCTCGCGCTGGTGCCCGAGCGCCCCTCCGATGCGCTGGCATCGCTCGCCGAGCGCTACGACGCCCGCGCGATCGTGGTCGGCAGCTACGGCGAGAGCCCTCTGCGCAGCGCGATCCTCGGCTCGACCCCCCACAAGCTCCTGCACGGTGCGGGCCGCCCGATCCTCGTCGTCCCATATCGCGAGGACTCCTGAGGTGGAGCGGGGATCCCACTGGGAGCGGGTCGCCGGCCTGCCGTTGCGGGTCGAGTCCTATGAGCTGACCGGTCACGACCGCGACTACGGCAGCTTCACCCGCCCGTCGACGGTCATCCACCTGCGGGGAGCGGGCGAGGAGGGCATCGGGGAGGACGTGGTCTACGACGTCCTCGACCAGATCGCCCACCGCGACGGCGGTCCCGTCCACGACTTCGGCGGCGTCTCGACCCTCGGCGAGTTCTCCGCCCTCGTCGGCGAGCTCGACCTGTTCCCCGTCGCCGCGCCCGGGATGGAGGCCTCGCGGCACTACCGCCGCTGGGCGTTCGAGAGCGCCGCGCTCGACCTCGCCCTGCGCCAGGCGGGCCTTCCCTTCCACGAGGCGGTCGGCCGCGATCCCCAGCCGCTCGAGTTCGTCTGCTCGACTCGCCTCACGACATTCGACGAAGAGGGCGGCTCGTCGACCGAGGCGATCCGCAAGCGCCTGGAGAGGTACCCGGGCCTGGAGTTCAAGCTCGACCCCGAGAACGACTGGACGCCCGAGCTGATCGCCGAGATCGCCGAGATCGCGACCGTCGACTCGCTCGACCTCAAGGGCTTCTACAAAGGGACGCCGGTGGACGTCGAGACCGACCCCGAGCTCTACCGGCAGGTCGCCGAGGCGTTCCCGGGCGCGTATCTCGAGGATCCGGACGTCAACGACGAGACCCGGCCGCTGCTGGAGCCGATCGCCGATCGGGTCACCTGGGACGCCCCCCTGCACTCGCTCGCGGACATCACATCGCTCGAGTGGACTCCGAAGGCGATCAACTCGAAGCCGTCGCGGTTCGGCTCGCTGCAGGAGCTCTTCGCGGTCTACGAGCACTGTGCGGCGAACGGGATCGCGATCTACGGCGGCGGACAGGGAGAGGTCGAGGTCGGGCGTGGCCAGATCCAGTACCTGGCGTCGCTGTTCCACGCCGGGACGCCCAACGACACCGCGCCCTCCGGCTACAACGACCCGGCGGTGCCGCCGGGCCTACCGACCTCACCGATGGCTCCGGTGCCGTCCGCGACCGGCTTCCGCTGGGGCTGATCGTTCGGACACCCGAAGCACGGGTTCGGCAAGCCGAAGCCGCGGATTGGGCTACGGTCGCGGCGAACCACGAAAACCGGACGGAGGGAAGATGAGCCAATCGAGATTCGGTGAAGCGCTGAACGAGCAGGTGGCGAACGAGTTCGCCGCGCACCAGCAGTACGTCGCGATCGCCGTCCACTACGACGCCGAGACGCTCCCGCGGATGGCGTCGTTCTTCTATCGGCAGGCGCTGGAGGAGCGCAACCACGCGATGATGATCACCCAGTACCTGCTCGACGCCGATCTCGAGGTGCACACCCCCGGGGTCGAGGCGCCTGAGACCGGCTTCGCCGACATCGTCGCGCCGGTCGAGCTCGCTCTCGCGCAGGAGAAGCGGGTGACGGCGCAGATCAGCGCCCTCGCCGCGAAGGCGCGTGACGAGGGTGACTACCAGGGCGAGCAGTTCATGCAGTGGTTCATCAAGGAGCAGGTCGAGGAGGTGTCGACGATGTCCGACCTGCTCAAGGTGGTCGAACGCTCGCGGGACAACCCGCTGCTGGCCGAGGAGTACCTCGCGCGCGAGGGCCTCGGCGAGGAGGGCGACGACCCGACGGCGCCGCCCACCGCGGGCGGAGCGCTCTGATGGCCGGCGGGGAGCCGGCCGGCCGCGGTGCGATCAGCCGCCGTGGTGCGCTCGGCGGAGCGGTCGCCGGAGCGGCGGGGATCGCGGCGACCCGCGTTGACCCGGCCGGCGCGAAGCCGCCGAAGGGACCCGGCCGCAAGCGCAGCCGCGACGTCGTCGTCGTCGGAGCCGGCCTGGCCGGGCTCGCCGCGGCGCGGTCGATCCGCGAAGCGGGGCGGTCGGTCGTGGTGCTCGAGGCTCGCGACCGCGTCGGCGGACGGACGCTCAACCACCCGATCGGCCACAGGGAGGTCGTCGAGATCGGCGGTCAGTGGGTCGGGCCCGGGCAGACCAGGGTCCTCGAGATGATCGACGACCTCGGCATCGAGACGTTCGACACCTATGTCGAGGGCAAGAGCGTCTACTACCGGAACGGCTCCAGGAGCGAATACGAGGGGATCATCCCCCCGGTCGCCGGCCCCGTCCTCGTCGAGATCCTGACCGCGATCAACGACATGAACGCGAAGGCCGCGACGGTGCCCGTCGACGCCCCGTGGAACGCGCCGGAGGCCGAGGACTGGGACGGCCAGACGCTGAAGACCTACCTCGACGGCCTCGGGCTCAGCGCCGAGGCCCGCATGGTGGTCGAGCTCGGGATCACCTCGGTGTTCGCGGTCGAGCCGCGCGACGTCTCGATGCTGTTCGTCCTCCTCTACATCGCGATGGCGGGCGCCGACTTCAACAACCTGATCAACACGACGGGGGGCGCCCAGGAGCGCCGGATCGTCGGCGGCTCGCAGCTGATCTCGCTGAAGCTCGCGAAGCGACTCGGCAACGCGGTCCGGCTCGAGCAGCCGGTCGGTCTGATCCGCCGGACCCGCACCGGCGTCTCGGTGCGGACGCCCTCGGGCACCTGGCCGGCCAAGCGGGCGATCGTCACCGTGCCGCCGGCGCTGATGGGCGGCATCGACTTCAAGCCGCCGTTGCCCGCCAACCGCGCTCAGTTCGACCAGCGGATGCCGATGGGGACCGTCGTCAAGTGCATGGCGTTCTACGACGCCCCGTTCTGGCGCGAGGCGGGGTTGAACGGCATGACGACCTCCGACCAGGGTCCGGTCAGGCTGACCTACGACAACTCGCCCCCCGACGGCCGCCCCGGAGTCCTGCTCGGGTTCATCGAAGGCCAGGACGCCCGCGACCTCGCCGGCGCCACCGACCAGGAGCGCAAGGCGGCGGTCGTCGAGTGCTTCGCCCGCTACTTCGGCTCCGAGGCCGAGAGCCGGATGACCGGCTACGTCGAGAAGTCGTGGGCGGCCGACCCCTGGAGCCGCGGCTGTTACGGGGGGATCACTCCCCCGGGCGCGATCACCGGGTATCCCGGCGTCATCCGGCGCCCGTTCGGCCGGATCCACTGGGCCGGGACCGAGTCCGCAACCCAGTGGGGCGGCTACATGGACGGCGCGATCCAGTCGGGTCAGCGAGCCGCCGCGGAGGTACTGGCGAAGCTCTGACGCGTGACCCGCGGAGGCCCGTGTACCAATCCGCACGAAGCTCGCCGAAATCGGGTACGGTTACCGCCCCCCCGGCGAGATCGCCGTCAGATTCGTCCTCGGGCGTCGACTTCAGGCGATCCCCGCTCTCGGGGAGGGGAGGAGGAGAGATCGAAACGACATCCGCCCGGCGGGTGTCGTTTCGTCTCTGCCCGAATAGACTCGCGCCGACCGGAGCGACCGTGGACGTCAAGCACCTCAACCCGCTGCGCAACCTCCCCACGAACGCGGACATGGGGCAGCTCCACGAGACGTTCCTCGTGTCGGCCGTGGCGATGATCCTGGTCATCCGCACCCAGCTCTGGCTGACCAACTATCCGCAGCTCGGAGGCAGCGGCCTGCACATCGCCCACCTGCTCTGGGGCGGGCTGTTCATGGTGATCACGATCGGCATCCTGCTGACGCTGCTCGGCCGCGGCGCCCGCGTTCCCGCCGCCGTGCTGGGCGGGATCGGCTTCGGTTTCTTCATCGACGAGCTCGGGAAGTTCATCACCGAGGACAACGACTACTTCTTCAAGCCCGCCGCGGGAGTGATCTACATCTGCTTCGTCGCCCTCTTCCTAGTCTCCCGCCATCTCCAGCGAAGCCGGCGGCTCTCGGAGGCCGACCTCCTCCGCAACGCGATGGAACGTCTCGGCGGCGCGACCCACGGCAACTTCGATGCCCGTGACCGGGCGCGAACGCTCGAATTCCTCGACGGCGTCGACGCCACGAACCCGATGGTCGTGCCGCTGCGCGAGCTCGTTCACCGGATCGAGGCGGCGCCGGCGCCGGCCCGCTCCCGCTGGTCGCTGCTGGCGGAACGGGTCCGCCGGCGTTACATGGAGGTCGCCGCGAAGCGCTGGTTCGTCAGGGCGATCGTCGGATTCTTCGCCGTCTGGGCCGCGGTGACGATCCTCAACCTCGCGACCGTCATCGGTGCTCTCGCGAGCTCGGACGTCGAGTCGGCGCTGCTGGAGGAGAACGGGACGTTCCTCGGGACTGCCATCGGGGTGTCCTCGGGCGTGGCGGCCGTGTTCGTCGTCATCGGGCTGCTTCGGATCAGGCGCGGCGCCCGCGAGGAGGGCTACGAGTGGATCGCCCGCGGCCTGCTCGTGTCGCTGTTCATCACCCAGGTGTTCCTGTTCGTGCAGTCGCAGTTCGGTGCGGTCTTCGGCCTCGGGCTCGACGTGGTGTTGCTGATCACCGTCCGCACCCTGGCGCGCAACGAGCGCGAGCGGCGGGCAGAGCAGCCGCCAGCCGCGGAGCCGGCTGCGGCGCCCGCCTAGACGCTGACGATCCCGTACTCGAACAGGCTCTCGGCGGTCTCGGTCACCGAGTCCTCGATCGGCCGCGGCGACCATCCGAGCTGAGTCCGGGCGGGCTCGCTCGAGTACTCCGGGCGCTGGTCGAGCTCGCTGACGATCGTCCGCACGCCGGGGTCGAACAGGCTCATGACCTTGACCATCAGGTTCGGCGCGGTCCGGGTCGGCACCTTCCGTGCCCGGTCGCCGAGGCGCTCGCGGAGGATCGCCCCGACGTCGGCCATCCACATGAAGCGGTCGGTGGCGATGTAGCGCTTTCCGCCGGCGGCGGGCTGCTCCATGGCCCGGACGTGGAGGTCGGCGACATCGCGGACGTCGACGAAGCTGAACCCGAGCTTCGGCACCGCCGGCATCCCCTTGAGCAGGCGCTCGATCAGCTCGAGCGAGAAGGAGACGTCGTCGCTGAGCGCCGGTCCGATGATCGCACCGGGATTGACGACCGCGAGCCGGGTCCTGGCATCGCGCTCGTCGACGAGCTTCCAGGCCTCGCGCTCGGCGATCGTCTTCGACCGCGTGTACGGCGTGAGGTTCGTGTTGCTGCTGTCGGTCCAGTCCTCGTCGGTGTAGGCCGACCCGCCGATCGGATCGCCACCGCCGCGGATCGCCGCCACCGAGGACGTCATCACGATCCGCTCGACGCCGCCGTCGAGGGCGGCGCGCAGGACCCGCAGCGCTCCGTCCCGGGCGGGGACGATCAGCTCGTCGGGATCCTTCGGCTGCTTCGGCGGGAACGGCGAGGCCGTGTGCAGCACGTAGTCGCAGCCCGCGACCGCTTCCGCCCAGCCGTCGTCGGCCAGGAGGTCGGCGGCGAGCACCGTCAGCCGGTCGCCGGCGTCGGCCCCCGCGGCGGCGACCTGGGTGCGCACCTGTCCCTCGCGGGCGAGGTCGCGGATCGTGGTCCGGACCGTGTACCCCCGGTCGAGAAGGGTCGCGATGCACCAGCCGCCGAGGAAGCCGGTGCCGCCGGTCATCAGGACGGTCTTGCCTTGCGCTGCTTCGTTCATGCGGGGCAATCTATTCCGCGGGCGGCCGCGGGGCAGCGTGAGGACGGGAGCGACGGGACTCGAACCCGCGACCTCCGGCGTGACAGGCCGGCGCTCTAACCAACTGAGCTACGCCCCCAACGGTTCCGGATCCATCGGGAAGGACCCGGGGGTCGGCGATTATGGCACCTCGCACGGGATAGGCTGACCTCGTGCGGCTGATCAGCTACCGATCCGGGCGCGGCGATCGTGCCGGCATCCTCCGCGACGGCGGAGTCATCGACGCCGGCGATGCACTCGGGCTCGAAGTCGCGACCGTCCGCGGTCTTCTGACGGACGACCTGCTCGGCCCTCTCGCCGACGCCGGCGGTGCGGCGGTCCCGCTCGCCGACGTGACCTTCCTGCCGGTCATCCCGAACCCGGAGAAGATCGTCTGCATCGGCCTCAACTACCGTGAGCACGCCGCCGAGGGCCGCCAGGAGCCTCCTCCGGTGCCGACGTTCTTCGCGAAGTTCAGGAACTCCCTCGTCCCCGACGGCGCCGTCGTCGAGCTCCCGGCCGCAAGCAGCAAGGTCGACTACGAGGCCGAGGTCGCGTTCGTCGTCGGCCGCACCGCCAGGGAGGTGTCCGCGGCGGACGCACTCGACCACATCGCCGGCTACACGCTGCTGAACGATCTCTCGGCGCGCGACCTGCAGTTCCAGACGCCACAGTGGATCCCGGGCAAGGTCTTCGACGGATCCGCACCCTGCGGCCCCGCTCTCGTCACGGCCGACGAGGTCACCGCGGCCCCGGACGGGATCGGGATCGCGCTCGACCTCAACGGCGAGCGGATGCAGGAGGCGACGACTGCCGATCTGATCTTCCCGATCCCGGAGCTCCTCGCGCACCTGTCGAGGCTGATGACCCTCGTCCCCGGCGACATCGTCTCGACCGGCACCCCGGCGGGGGTCGGCGGAGCGCGCGAGCCGCGCGTCTGGCTGCAGCCGGGCGACGAGCTCGTCGTCAGCTCGCCCGAGCTCGGTTCGCTGCGGACGACGATCGCTCGGTCCTAGAGCTACGTCGCCGCGGGGGAGCGGCCGCGCCGCACGGCTCCGGCGCTGTCGGAGTTCGCCGTGCGGCACGGCCCCTCCCCCTTCATCGCCCCCCGTCAAGCTGACTATCCGGCGTCCCCTGGCCTTCCGCTGACCCGCTCCTGGGTGGAGAAGAGGTTGATCAGGACGTATGGCGTCCACCAGAGGATGAAGAAGTAGAACCAGTGCGTCGAGCCCACCTGGGTCGCGATCAGCAGCGCCGCGCCGAGCGCCGCCGCCTGCAGCGCGGTGCGGCGCCAGGGTATGAAGTAGAGGGCGGCGCCGAGCAGGACCGGGAAGACGCGGGCCAGGTCCTGAAGCCACCCGAGCGACGGCTCGAGCCCCCAGACGCTGAACGGCGAGCCTCGCGAGGCCTGGTAGCCGAAAGTGCGGTCGTAGAACTCGCGAATGCCGCCGTCGGGAAGCAGCGGCAGCAGGACCGCGGCCCAGACGGCGACGAAGACGAGGCCGAAGACGACCGTCGATCGCAACCGCCGCTCACCCGGTCCGGCGGCGAACAGCGGCGCCAGCGCCAGCGGGCCGAACTTGACCGCGGCGCCGAGTGCGACCGCGAGGCTCCGCTTCCACGGCGATGCGAAGACGATCAGGGCGGCGACCAGGAAGGCCGCGACGAGCGCGTCGTTGCCGCCGTTGGCGTTCAGCGCGTAGAGCGTGTAGGGGTAGGCGAGCCAGGCGAACGCGAGCGCGACGCCGAGATCGCGGCCCTCCCGCCCGTCCCGCAGCCGGCGACCAGCGAGCAGGAGCAGCCCGGCGACGGCGAGGTCGAAGACGATCGCCGCCAGGTGCGCCGCCGGCAGCTCCTCGAGGCCTCCGCCCCAGGGGAACAGGCGCTCGAACGGGACGTAGGAGAGGTAGCTGAGCGGGCCGTAGGAGTCGCCGCGGTCGATCAGGGGGGTGAACTGGCCGTCGTAGACGCCCTGACCATCGGCGATCCGGTGCGCGCCGACCACGTTCGCGAAGCCGATGTCGATGACCTGCGAGTCGACGACGTTGAGGACGATTCGGACGACGGCGAGGACGGCGGCCGCGACGATCAGCCAGCGGACCGGGATCCGGGGGATCAACGGCCCGGCGCGGACGCTCGGCCGGAACCCGGCGACCAGCATCCGCACGAACAGGTAGCCGAGGACCGGATAGACGAGCGGCACCGACCAGACGATCTCGCCCCGGTTGAAGAAGAACTGCGAGACCGAGAACGAGAGCAGGACGAGCAGATCGAGGTGGATGAGCCGGAACGGGCGCCGGGGATCCACGAACGGCACGACGAAGAGGATGCAGAGC
>JAGQUO010000050.1 GCA_020438445.1 Solirubrobacterales bacterium | reverse complement strand
TCCGGGGGAGGCGGCGGCTCTTCCGGCGGGGGCAAGGGTTGAGCGCTCGCAACCGCGAGCTGCTCGGGCTGATCCCGGTCGCCGGCCTGCTGATCGCCGGCTTCGCGGCCGTCTTCAGCGTCCGCAGCGCCCAGCTCGACAACACGAGCCTGATCTTCGGCGCCTACTTCTTCGCGATCTGCCTGGCCGCGCACATCTTCCTGCGCATCCGCCTGCCGAACGCCGATCCGTACCTGTTCCCGCTCGTCGCGCTGCTGGCCGCGATCGGGCTGGTGATGCTCTACCGGATCGACGCGAGCCTCGCCCGCGATCAGGCCAACTGGTTCGTCGTCGGCCTGATCCTCTTCGTGCTGACGATCACGTTCCTCAAGGACTACCACGTCCTCGAGCGCTACCGGTACATCATCGTCGTCTCCGGCCTGGTCCTGCTGCTGCTGCCGCGGATGCCGGTGATCGGATCGCAGGTCAACGGCGCCTATCTCGGGATCAAGATCGGGCCGCTCGCGTTCCAGCCGGCCGAGTTCGGCAAGCTCGCCATCGTCATCTTCCTCGCCAGCTACCTGCGCGAGCACCGCGAGGTCCTCGTCGTCGGGGCGCGCCGGGTCGCCGGGATCACGTTCCCCCCGATCAAGCATCTCGGGCCGATGCTGGTCGTCTGGGGGGCGGCGATGGTGATGCTCGTCTTCATCCGCGACCTCGGCAGCTCGCTGATGTTCTTCGGCGCGTTCCTGGCGCTGATCTACACGGCGACCAACCGGATCTCGTTCGTGATCATCGGCCTGGCGATGTTCCTCGTCGGGGCCTGGTTCTTCGCGACCACGGTCGGCCACGTCGGCGACCGCATCGATACCTGGCTCGATCCTTACGCCGACGCGAACGGGACCGGCTATCAAGTGCTGCAGTCGATGTTCGCCCAGGCCGACGGGGGCCTCTTCGGCAAGGGGATCGGCGAGTCGCTGCTGTGGGCGCCGGGAGCGAAGGAGACCGTCGAGAACACGCTGATCCCGCAGGTGCAGACCGACTTCATCTACGCGCTGATCGTCAACGAGCTCGGCCTCTTCGGGGGCTGCGGCGTGATCACGATCTACGCGCTGATCGCCGCCCGCGGGTTCAAGATCGCGTCGCTCGCGCGTGACGGCTTCTCGAAGCTGCTCGCAGCCGGCCTCACCGCCGTCTTCGCCCTGCAGGCGTTCGTGATCATCGGCGGGGTCATCCGGGTGATCCCGCTGACCGGCGTGACGCTGCCGCTGATCAGCTACGGCGGCAGCTCGGTGATCGCGAACATGGTCCTCGTCGCCCTCCTGCTGCTGATCTCCGACCGGGCGCGGCGGCCGGAGCCGGGGGAGGCGCGATGAACGTCCCGATCCGGCGCCTGCTCGCCGTCGTCCTGATCCTGTTCGCCCTGCTCGTCGGGTTCACCAGCAACTGGTCGGTGTTCGACGCCTCCGAGCTCGAGGCGAAGACCGAGAACAAGCGGCCGCTGTTCGAGGCGCAGCAGATCAAGCGCGGCAAGATCACGACCTCCGACGGGCAGGTGATCGCCAACTCGAAGAAGGTCGGCGAGAACGAGAACTACCAGTACGTCCGCCGCTACCCGAAGGGATCGCTGTTCGGCAACCCGATCGGCTACAGCTTCATCACCCAGGGGACCAGCGGCTTCGAGCGGGCCGAGAACGCGACCCTGACCGGCGAGGAGAACGAGTTCATCTCGATCATCGATCAGATCCGCGGCCAGCAGCGCCAGGGCTCCGACATCGTCACGACGCTCGACGCCTCCGCCCAGCAGCTCGCCACCGACCAGCTGCAGGCGAGCGGCCGCCCGGGCGCCGTCGTCGCGATCGAGCCCTCGACCGGGGCGGTCCGGGTGATGGCGAGCACGCCCGGGTTCGACCCGAACACCGTCCCCGAGGACCAGGACCAGCTCAACAAGGCCGATCCGCCGGTGCTGACGAACCGGGCGATCCAGGACGCCTACCCGCCCGGCTCGACGTTCAAGGTCGTGACCGCCGCCGCCGCGCTCGACTCCGGCACGGCGACGCCGGAGCAGACCTACGACTCCAGCTCGCCGCAGGACTTCAGCGGGGTGCCGCTGGCGAACGCGGGCGGCGAGCAGTTCGGCGTGATCGACATGCGGACGGCGCTGACGAACTCGGTCAACACCTACTTCGCGCAGCTCGGCGAGGACGTCGGCGCCGACACGCTGCTCGAGTACATGGACCGCTTCGGCTTCGGCCGCGATCCCGAGGTCCAGCTCCCCGACGACCAGAAGACCCCGAGCGGGATCTTCGCCACGGCGGGCAAGGGCGGGTTCAAGCAGGTCGACTCCGGCTTCGACATCGCGCGCGTGGCGATCGGCCAGGGCGGGGAGGAGGGCCAGATCCTCGCGACGGTCACGCAGATGGCCGAGGTCGCGGCGACGATCGCCAACGGCGGCAAGCTGATGAAGCCGACCTTCGTCCAGCAGGTGGTCGACCCCGACGGCCGCGTGACCGAGGAGCTCGACCCCGAGGTCCAGAGCGACGTGATCAGCGAGGACACCGCGTCGGAGCTGACCGACATGATGACCAGCGTGGTCGAGGAGGGAACCGCGGAAGCGCTCAGCGGCACGGTCCCCGGCGGCTTCGCCGGCAAGACCGGAACGGCCGAGATCAACATCGAGCAGGACCTCGCGCGGCCGTGGTTCATAGCCTTCGCGCCCGTGGACGACCCGAAGATCGCCGTCGCAGTGACCACCGACCCGTGCACCGGCTGCTTCGGCGGCACCGACGCGGGGCCGATCGCCACGTCGGTCATGAACGAGATCCTCGGCGGCGGATGAAGCTCGAGCCCGGGATAACCGTCGACGGCCGCTACCGGCTCGAGCACCGGCTCGGCTCCGGCGGCATGGCCGACGTCTGGCGCGCCCGCGACACCGAGCTCGGCCGCGACGTCGCGCTCAAGCTCCTGCACGAGAACTTCGCCCGCGACACCGAGTTCGTCGAACGGTTCCGGCGCGAGGCCTCCTCGGCGGCGGGGCTCCAGCACCAGAACGTCGTCAGCGTCTTCGACCGCGGCTCCTACGAGGACAGCTACTACATCTCGATGGAGCTGGTCGAGGGCTCCTCGCTGCGCGAGCTGATCGACCAGGGGCTGACGATCGAGGAGGCGGTCGAGGTGACGCGGCAGATGCTCGCCGCCGCCGCATTCGCGCACGAGCACGGGATCGTCCACCGCGACCTGAAGCCGATGAACGTCCTGATCGACCGCGACGGCCGGATCCGCGTCACCGACTTCGGCATCGCCCGCGCCGGCGGCTCGGAGATCACCCGGACCGGGTCGGTGATGGGGACCGCGCAGTACCTGAGCCCCGAGCAGGCGCAGGGGATGGCCGTCGGGCCCGCGACCGACATCTACTCGATCGGCGTGATCCTGTTCGAGATGCTGACCGGCCGGGTGCCGTTCGACGGTGAGAACGCCGTCGCGATCGCGATGAAGCAGGTCGGCGAGGAGCCGCCGGCGCCGAGCTCGATCAACCCGAAGGTGAGCCCGGCCCTCGACGCGGTCGTCCTCAAGGCGCTCGCCAAGGACCCGGCGCAGCGCTTCCAGTCGGCCGCGGAGATGACGGCGGCGCTCGAGGCGGCCGAGGGCAGCCCCGACCAGCCCGTCGTTCTGGCGCCGCCGCCGGAGGACCGCTCCCGGCGGCGCTGGATCATCGCCGCGATCCTCGTCCTGCTGATCGCCGCCGGCGCCCTCGCCTACTTCCTGACCCGGCCGGACATGGTCACCGTGCCCGACGTCACCGGCGAGCAGGAGACCGCGGCGACGATCGAGCTGCAATCCGCCGAGTTCGAGGTGACGACGGAGCGGATCGAGAGCGACATCCCCGAGGGCGAGGTGATCGAGCAGGACCCGACCGGCGGCGCCGAGGCCGAGAAGGGCTCGGCGGTGCAGATCACCGTCAGCCTCGGGCCGGGCACCGTCAGGGTCCCGAAGGTGGCGGGCCTGCCGCTCGCCGAGGCCAGGTCGCTGCTGCGCGACAAGGGCTTCGAGACCGTCGTCGAGAAGCGGTCGTCGGACTCGGTGCCCGCGGGCAAGGTGATCGGCTCGAATCCCTCGCAGGGGACGAGCGTCGAGCCGGGCTCGACCGTGAGGCTGATCGCCTCGACCGGCGTCAAGACGGTCGTGGTCCCAAACGTGCTCGGCCTCGACCGCGTGACCGCGACCTCGCAGCTCCGCAAGGCCGGCTTCGTGGTCAACGCCAACCCGCGCGACTCCGACGAGCCCGAGGACCAGGTGCTCGAGCAGGATCCGGCCGCCGGCGAGGAGGCCGAGGAGGGCAGCGAGGTCACGATCGTCTACTCGAGCGGAGTCGGCACGATCACGCTGGAGGACTACGTCGGGCAGAAGCAGAGCTACGCCCAGCGCAAGCTGTCCGCGGCGGGGCTCTCGGTATCGATCGTCAAGCGCGACACCAACGACGAGTCCGAGGACGGGATCGTGCTCGCGCAGGCGCCCAGCGGGGGCACGAACCTGAGCCCCGGCGACCGGGTGACCCTGACCGTCGGCGACTACACCGCTCCGCCCGACACCGGCGGTGACACCACCACGGGGGGAGCGGCGACGCCGGGGCGGTCGGCGCCGTGAAGGTCGCCGTGATCCGCGGCGGGCGCTCGAGCGAGCACGAGGTCTCGCTGCGCTCGGGCGAGGCCGTGGCGGAGGGGCTCCGCGCCGCCGGCTTCGAGACTGCCGACGTGGTGATCGAGCGGGACGGGCGCTGGCTCAGCGACGGAACCGAGGTCGAGCTCCGCGCCGCGTCGGGGCTGCTCGGCTGCGAGGTCGCCTTCCCGGTCCTGCACGGCCCCTTCGGCGAGGACGGGACCGTCCAGGGCCTGCTCGAGTGCCTCGACGTCCCCTACGTCGGCCCCGGCGTGCTCGGGGCTGCGGTGACGATCGACAAGCTCGTCTTCAAGCGCCTCCTGCGTGAGCGCGGCATCGCGCAGGTCGACTTCTGCCAGGCGGGCGAGGACGGCTGGCGGGAGCGGGTCGAGGAGCTCGGGATGCCGGTCTGGGTGAAGCCCTCGCGGCTCGGCTCCAGCGTCGGCATCCTCAAGGTGACCGAGCCGGGCGGTCTCGAGGCCGCCGTCGAGACGGCGCTCGAGCACGATCCCAGGGTGATCATCGAGGCCCACTGCGAGGGGCTCGAGGTCGAGTGCTCGGTGATCGGCAACGACCGGCCCGAGACCTCGCTCCCGGGTCAGCTCGTGATCAAGGCCGACTGGTACCACTACGCCGCCAAGTACGAGCCCGGCGGCATGGAGCTGGTCGTGCCGGCGCCGATCGGAGACGAGACCGTGGCCCGCGTCCGCGAGCTCGCCGCCGACGTCTACCGCTCCTGCGGCTGCACCGGCCTCGCCCGCTGCGACTTCTTCGTCATGGACGACGGCCGCGTCCTCGTCAACGAGCTGAACACGATCCCGGGGTTCACCGAGACGAGCGTCTTCTCGAAGCTCTTCGAGGCCTCCGGGCTCGAGTACCCGGCGCTCTGCGAGCGGCTCGTCGAGCTGGCGCTCGAGCGGTACGCGGCCGAGCGGTCGTACCGGTTCTAGGCGCCGGCCTATCGGTCTCCCAGTGGGGCGCGGCCGGGACGGTGGCGGCGTCCCGGGACCTATTGCAGCAACTGGGACGGAGAGCGCGGTCCCGGGACGCCGCCCCCGGCCCGGCCTCGGAGCCAGCCGGCTCGCGGCCGCCGCCCGACGGTCCTCGTGAAGTTGCAGGAACGTGATGTGGGGTCACGTTTCCGCAGGTTCGCTGCGATAGGTCCCGCCGCCGTTCACCGCCCCCGAGCCGCGCCCCGGCTCGTTACCTCCGAGCCGAGCGGACCGAGGGCGCCTCAGCTCAGCAACCGGATGTCGTTGATCTCGGCCGGCGTGCCGTCCTCGACGCTCGTGCTCCAGATCAGGAAGAAGCGGTTGGGCGAGCTGGTGTCGAGGTCGACGACCATCTTCGGCTCGGCGGTCAGCTCCGAGGTCAGCGGGCTGCCCCAGCCGTCGATCTCGGTCGGGGCCGTCTTCAGGTCCGATCCGTAGACCTCGAAGGTCCAGGCGCCGCCGCCGGTGCGCAGGGCCAGCTGACTCGGCGTCACCGAGCTCCCGGCGTCGACGTAGAGGCCGACGCCGTCCTTGGCGGCGCCCTCGAGCCCCGCCGTGTAGTCCTCGGTCGTCCACGCCGTCGAGGGGCTGCCGTCGAAGGCGAGGCCGGTCTCCTCCTCGTGCTCCTCGCCGTCGCCGGCGGGGTCGAAGTCGGTCGCCGACTGGATCGCGATCACGTCGCTCGTGGTGCTGTCGGGCGGCGGCTCCTTCGAGGGGCCCTCCTCGCCGCTGAGCGCGGCGATCGCGATCGCCGCCGCCGCGGCGGCGACCAGCAGCAGGACCCCGGCCCAGGAGATCCGGCGGCGGGTGAGGATCCGCCGCCGCTTGTCGGGCACCGACTCGAGGACCGAGGTCGCCTCGCCGGTCGCGCCGCCCGCCCGGGACACCTCGACCTCGAGGGCGTGCTCGAGGTCGGTGAGGAACTCGCCCATGTCGCGGTAGCGGTCCCGCGGCTCCTTCGCCGTCGCCCGCTCGACCGCCGCGGCGAGCACGGCGGAGGCGTCGGGCCGGCGGCGCTGGACGTTCGGCACGGTCTCGTTGACGTGCTTCATCGCGACGCCGACCTGGGTCTCCGCCTTGAACGGGACCTCGCCGGTGAGCATCTCGTAGAGCAGGATCCCGAGCGAGTAGACGTCGGTCCGCGGGTCGATCTCCTTGCCCATCGCCTGCTCGGGGGAGACGTAGTCGGTGGTCCCCAGCACCCGGCCGGTCGCCGTCAGCCCGTGCGACTCGAGCGACAGGGCGATCCCGAAGTCGGTGATCTTCGCCCGGCCCTCGGGGTCGATGAGGACGTTCTGGGGCTTGACGTCGCGATGGACGAGCCGCGCCGCGTGAGCGGCCTGAAGGCCGCGGCCGATCTCGATCGCGTAGGCGACCGCCTCGTCCAGCGGCAGCCGCCCCTCGCTCGAGATCCGCTGCTTCAGCGTCTGACCGGGGACGTACTCGAAGACGATGAACGGGCGCCCGCCCTCCTCGCCCGCGTCGATCACGCCGACGAGGTTCGGATGCGAGAGCTGGGCCACCGCCCGCGCCTCGCGCCGGAAGCGCTCGAGCTGATCCGCCTGGTCGGAGATCTCGCCGTGCAGCACCTTGATCGCCACGTGGCGCCCGAGGGTCTCGTCGACCGCCAGGTAGACGGTCGACATGCCGCCGCTGCCGAGCTTCGACTCCAGCCGGTAGCGGCCGGACAGCATCGATCCGATCATGGTGCTGCTCAACTGGCCGGCACCTCAGCGGAGGCGGGAGAGGTCATGAGAAGGGTATTTTGGCCCAACGCCGCATCGGCAGTGCCTAAACGGTGCACGACGACACGAAGCTTTGCGCGCAGCCGCGACGACACCAGCGAGGAACCGGCGTTGAGCGTCGAGGTCCGCGCCGTCACCGACCCGGCCTGCGCCTGGTCCTGGGCGAGCGAGCCGAAGCTGCGGCGGCTGATGTGGGAGTTCGGCGACCGCCTCGACTGGCGCTGGGTGATGGGCGGGATGGTCCGCGAGGTCGGCCCCGGCCAGCGCGCCCGCTACGGCCGGGTCTGGCCGAACGTCGCGGTCGAGTCGGGGATGCCGTTCGACCCGCGCCTCTGGGCCGAGGGCGGGATCGAGTCGAGCTATCCGCCGTGTCAGGCCGTGGTCGCCGCCTCCGAGCAGGGCGCTCGCGCCGGCGAGCTGATGCTGCGGCGGATTCGCGAAGGCCTGATGTTCGGCCGCCGGCGCCTCGACCGGATCTCCGAGCTGATCGCGCTCGCGCGGGAGCTCGAGGGCGAGGGCATCGACCCGGCTCGGTTCGAGGTCGACCTGCGCTCCGACGAGGTCCTCGAGGACTTCGCGGACGGACTCGAGGAGGCCCGGCGGATCCCGGAGCAGGCGATCGCCGAGGACGCAACCGGCTGCACCGGCCCGATCGAGCGGGTCACGTTCCCCTCCCTGACGTTCGTCGGCGCCGACGGGACCCGGCGCGGCGTCTACGGATGGCAGCCCTACGAGCTCTACGCGGAGGCGGCCGCAGCCGCCGGGGCGGGAGATCCGGGGCCGCCGGCCCCGGATGCGCTCGCCGTCATCGACCGCTTCGGGCCGGCCGCGACGCGGGAGGTCGAGGAGGTCACCCGCCGGCCCCGGCCCGAGGTCGAGGCCGAGCTCTGGAGGCTCGCCTGCGAGGGCGTGCTCGAACCGGTGACGGCGATGACTGGAAATCTGTGGAAACGGGTATAGGCAGGGCTTGTGGGGACCGAGCGGCGCCGAGCGCCGCTCGGGCAAAGGTCAGCCGCGGGTGACGACGCCGTCGCGGTCGGTGACGACGCCGACTCGGCGCGCGGCCGGATAGTGCGTCCGCAACAGCTCCAGCGCCCCGTCGAGGTCCGCCTCGGGAACGATCGCGCAGAAGCCGCAACCCATGTTGAAGACCTCGTGCATCTCCTCCTCGCCGATTTCCCCGTGGTCTGCGATCAGTGCGAAGACGGGCTGCGGGGGGAGCGGGTCGTCGATCGCGTAGCCGACGCCCTTGCCGAGCCGGAGGAGGTTGTTGAGCCCGTCGCCGGTGATGTGGGCGAGCCCGCGGACGTCGACCTCGGAGGCGAGCAGCTCGAGCACCGGGCGGACGTAGATCTCGGTCGGCTCGAGCAGGACGTCGCCGAGGGGCCGGCCGAGCCGGTCGTCGTCGAGGGGGATGTCGGCGAGGACCCGGCGCGCGAGCGTGTAGCCGTTGGAGTGCAGGCCCGAGGAGGGGAGGCCGATGACGGCGTCGCCGGGCTCGATCGCCGCCCCGGTCACGACCTCGTCGAGCGCGACGATCCCGATCGCGCTGCCGGCCAGCTCGAGGCCGTTGACGACGTCGCCGACCTGAGCGATCTCGCCGCCGGGGATCTCGATCCCCGCGAGCTCGGCTCCGCGTCGCAGCCCGGCGCCGATCGCGCCGCACTGAGCTGGGTCGGCGGTGCGGCAGAGGATGAAGTCCACGAGCGCGATCGGCTCGGCGCCGACGCAGACGAGGTCGTTGACGTTCATCGCGATGCAGTCGATCCCGATCGTCTCGAACCGCCCGAGCTGCTCGGCGACGACCATCTTCGTCCCGACGCCGTCGGTCCCGAAGGCGATGCCGGTCGTCGCGTCGAGCCGGAGCACGCTCGCGTAGTGGCCGGGGAGCGGCACGACGCGGGAGGGCTTGCCGGTCTCGATCCGGGAGAGGTGGGCGACGAGAGCGTCGACCGACGCGTCGGCGCCGCTCTGGCTCACCCCGGCGCGCGTGTAGGCGTCCTGGCTCATCGGTCCGGCTGATTCAACCGCAACGCCCGGTGGTCACGGCCGGCGGCGGGACCGGAGGAGGATCAGCGCGGCGAGGCCGGTCCGGTAGGCGGCGTAGGGGAGGAGGCTGCGGTCGCGCTCGATCAGCCTGATCAGCCCCTGCGAGGCGAGCGTCGAGGCGAAGGCGGCACCGACGCCGACGGTGGCGGCGCGGGCGAGCGCCGGGTCGACGTCGCCGCGGCGGCGGAGCTTGACCGCCTTGCGGACCGCGGCGGCGGTGATCACCGGCAGCGCCACCGTCCGCGAGAGCAGGTTCGCCTGCGCCCTGCCGAAGCGCCGCGCGCGGGCGGCGGCGAGCGTCGAGCCGTTGCGGGACACGCCGGGGACCAGCGCCGCGGCCTGCGCGCAGCCGATCGCCAGCCCGTCGAGCGGGGTCGCCTCGCCGGCGTTCCGCTCCTGCGGGCAGCGGTCGGTGAGGGCCATCGCAACCGACCCGGCCAGGAGGCCGACGGCCGTCGAGCGCGGACCGCCGAGCCGGCGGTCGATCTGCTCCTCGAGGGCGAGCCCGACGGCGACGGCAGGGAGGAAGGAGAGCGCGATCACCGCGACGCGGCGGCCGTCGAGCCGGCGGAGCTCGTCGGCGATGAGCCGCCGTTGACCGATCAGCAGCGCCAGCGCGGCGCCGCCGTGCACGGCGACCTCGAACGCCTTCCGGTCCTCGGGGTCGATCTCGTCGAGGTCCCAGCCGAGCAGCCACGGGACGATCCGCAGGTGAGCGGAGCTCGAGACCGGGAGCAGCTCAGTCGGCCCCTGCACCGCCCCGAGGCAGGCGGCCCTGAAGGTGGTCAGGCCGGCGGGCGCCGCCGCCGTCTCGCCGGAGGCTCCGCCGCCGCCCGTCACCGGCCCTCGCCGGGGGAGGGGGCGTCGGCGCGGCGGTTGCGGAGGTAACGGATCAGAAGCCACGCCGCCCCGACCACGATCACCGCCGCGACCAGGTAGTCCACGTAGTGGAGCTTGTCCTTCCACTCGTCCCAGTTGTCGCCCGCCGAGCGCCCGATCAGCGTCAGCCCCAGCACCCACGGGACGCAGCCGAGGAAGGTGAAGAGCGTGAACCGCCAGAACGGCATCTCGGCGACGCCGGCGGGCAGCGAGATGAAGGTGCGGACGATCGGCAGCATCCGGCACCAGAAGACCGTCGCCTCGCCGTGCTCGCGGAACCAGCGGTCGGCGGTCTCGAGGTGCTTGGGGTTGACGTGGATCAGCCGGTTCTTCTCGAGCAGCTCCTCGCGCCCGTAGTAGCCGACGGCCCATGCCATCCACGAGCCGAGCACGTTGCCCAGGACCCCCGCGGCCACGGCGGCGAACAGGGTCATGTCGCCGTCGCTGACGGCGAAGCCGGCGAACAGCATCGTCGCCTCGCTCGGGATCGGCACGCAGGCGCTCTCGAACGTCATCAGGATGAAGATCCCGACGACCCCGATCGCGTCGACCACGTCGACCGCGAAGTTGACGATCGGATCGGTGAGCGATGCGGTGATGAACGGGTACGGCAACGGCTTCGTGCGGTGCGGTGAAGGGCTTGCGAAACCCGCGTCCGGCGCATCGCGAGCTCGCCCGGGACTCTACCCTGTGGTCGATGAACCGCCTGCGCTCGCCGGTGCTCCGGCATCGGATCTTCCAGCTGGCGGCGGACGCGGTCCTCGCTGCTCTCGCCTACTACCTCGCGTTCGAGATCCGCTTCATCGACGAGCCCGGCGGGATCCCCGATCGCTACGTCGACATGCTCACCGGCTCGATCGTCTACGTGGCGATCGGCCAGACGATCGTCTTCAGCCTGATGGGCCTGCACCAGAAGTGGTGGCGCTACTTCAACCTCGGGGATATCTGGGCGGTGGTCCGGGCCTGCGCGGTCGCCGTCGCGATCCTGATCGCGGTCTTCGTCCTCGCGAAGCCGTTCCCGAACCCGATGCCGCGGTCGGTGATGATCTACGACTTCGTCTTCGTCCTCGGCCTGCTCGTCAGCGCCCGCAGCGTCGCCCGCTTCTACTTCGTCGAGCGCCGGATGCGCAGGGCCGGCCGCCGCAAGCAGGACGACGTCCTCGTCGTCGGCGCCGGCTCCGGCGGCCAGATGGTCGTCCGCGAGCTCCGGCTCAACCCCGAGCTCGGCAACCCGGTGGGCTTCGTCGACGACGACCCGCGCAAGCGGGGGATGCGGCTGTTGGGCCTGAAGGTGCTCGGCGGCACCGACGAGCTCGGGGAGATCCTCGAGCGCGAGGGGCCGGCCGAGGTCGTGATCGCGATCCCGTCGGCGCCCGGCACCGTCCGCGGGAAGGTCGTCTCCGAGTGCCGCGAGCGGGGGATCCGGGTGCGGACGCTGCCGACCGTCTTCGAGCTGCTCCGCGGCGGCGTCCAGCTCACCCGCCAGCTCCGCGAGGTCCAGGTCGAGGACGTGCTCGGCCGCGACCCGGTGGTGATCGAGCTCGACCGGGTCGGCGGCTACCTGCGGGACCGGGTCGTGCTCGTCACCGGCGCGGGCGGTTCGATCGGAGCCGAGCTCTGCCGGCAGATCGCCCGGGTCGGGCCCCGCCTGCTCGTCCTCGTCGACCAGGCGGAGGACAACCTCTTCCAGATCGACCGCGAGCTGACCTCCGAGTGGCACTTCGGGCGGGTCGAGTCGGTGCTCGCGGACTGCAAGGACGGCGAGCGGATGCTTGACGTGATGCAGCGGTTCAAGCCCGACGTCGTCTTCCACGCCGCCGCGTACAAGCACGTGCCGCTGGTCGAGGCGAATCCGCTCGAGGCGGTCCGCAACAACGCGATCGCCACCCGGGTCGTCGCCGAGACCGCGGCGGTGGCGGGCACCGGGCGGTTCGTCCTGATCTCGACCGACAAGGCGGTGAACCCGCGGACGGTGATGGGGGCGTCGAAGGCGATGGCGGAGTCGATCGTCCGCGCCGCCGCCGCGCGCCACCGGGCGACCCGCTTCGTCTCGGTCCGGTTCGGCAACGTGCTCGGGTCCTCCGGGAGCGTCGTCCCGATCTTCCGCAGCCAGATCGAGCGGGGCGGCCCGGTCACCGTCACCCACCCCGAGATGACCCGGTACTTCATGACGATCCCCGAGGCGGTCCAGCTCGTGATCCGCGCCGCCGACCTCGGCGGCGACGGCGACGTCTTCGTGCTCGAGATGGGCGAGCCGGTGAAGATCGTCGACCTCGCGCGGAACATGATCCGCCTGGCCGGGTACGAGCCGGAGGCCGACATCGCGATCGAGTTCACGGCGCCGCGGCCGGGGGAGCAGCTGCACGAGCAGCTGCTCGCCGACGGCGAGCACGCCGAGCCGACCGCCGAGGCGCGGATCGTCAAGGCGGTCCGCGAGGAGCCGCTGGAGCCGGCGCGGGTCGAGGAGACGCTGGAGCAGCTGCGGGATCTGATCGGCAGCGGGGACGAGACGGACCTGGGACGCCGCGTGGTCGGCGTGATCAGCGCCGGTTTGGCCCCCGGTGGCGGCTCTAAGATCACGCGCTGAGAATGGACCTGCTGAAGGAGATCGGTGCGATCCTCGGCTTCGTCGCCTTCGGCGGCTTGGCCGTGCTCGTCTTCATGACCTTCCAGCAGGCGCGCCATCTGCGGCGGCTGCGGGAATGGGCAGGCCGGGCGCCGGAGCGGGCCGCGGCGGAGGAGGCCCGCGCCGACACCGGCGCCGCCGAGGCGACGATGCCGGCGATCGGCTCCGCGGAGGACGAGCCCGCCGAGTCGGGTCCGGGGGCGGTCGCGCGGATGCGCGGCGAGGTCGCGTACCGCTACGAGGAGCTGGACCGCCGCTCGCCGGTCAGCCCCCTCGTGCTCGGCCTCGGGCTGCTCGCGCTGATCGCCGCCGCCGTCATCCTCACCGGCGGCTTCGGGCTGCTCTCCGGCGACGACGGCGGCGGCGGCGCCGAGAAGTCGACGGCGGCGAAGAGCGAACAGTCGAAGGAACCCGAGGTCGCGGTCCTGAACGGGACGGCGCCCGAGGGCGGGGTCGGCGTGCCCGGCACCGCCAAGGCGGCGAGCGTCTTCGTCGAGGACGCCGGGTGGAAGGTCGGCGAGGTCGGCGACGCCGGCAGCTTCCCGACGAGCTCGGTGATGTTCGAGGACGGCTTCAAGTCGGATGCCAAGACGCTGGCCTCCGATCTCAGCGACCAGCTCGGCGATCTCGAAGTGGTCCCGATCACGCCGGAGGTCGCCGACGCCGCCAAGGGCGCCGATCTGGCCGTCGTCGTCGGCCAGGACGACCAGGGCATCGCCGGATGATGCCGGCCCCGCCATGGACGCCGCGCTGACGATCACCGCCGCCACCGAGTCGCTGCTCGGCAAGGGCCTGCTGGTGCCGCTCGGCGGGATCGCCGCGATCCTCGCGATGCTCGGGATGCTGCTGCTGCTCCCGATCTTCCTCAACCAGCGCCGGGAGATCGCCCGCCTGACGGGCTGGATGGACCGGGAGCCGGACGCCGGCACGCAGGAGTTCCGGGCGATTCCGGCTTCGGTCGCCTACACCGGCTCCTCCGCGGCGGCCGATCGGGTCACCTCCGAGCGACCGGCGCTCGCCCGCATCGGGACCGCCGAGCAGCGGGCGATCGAGCTCCAGCGGGCGCCGTGGTGGCGCCGGGTCATCGAGCGCGGCCCGCGCCATCCCCTGGTGATCTCGATCGTCGCGATCCTCCTGGCCGCCGGCATCTTCTACGGCGTCGCCCACTTCCTCCGGGCGGAGAGCAACGACGCGCCGGACCGGCTCGATCCGAGCACGGTCAGCGTCGTCGTCCTCAACGCCTCGAGCTCGGCCGGCCTCGCCGGCGAGGTGTCCGACCGGCTCTCCAACCGCGACTTCGACGTGATCGGCACGAGCGTCGCCAACGGCGGCAGCGGCAAGAGCATCGTCCGTTACTCGCCCGGGGCGGACCGCGAGGCGAAGCTCGTGGCGAAGGTGCTCGGCATCGACTCGATCAAGCCCTTCGACAACGAGGCGAAGGCGGCGGCCAACAACCGGGCGGAGGTCGTCGCGTTCGTCGGCGACGACGTCGCCGGTGCCGGCGGCAAGGGCTGAGCCGTGAGCAGCGGCCGGGCCCCCCACGGGGCGCATCTCGGCGCGGTCCTCTTCGCCTGCCTGCTGGCCCTGTCCGTCGTCGCGTTCGCCGTCGAGCGCGCTGCCCGCACCTCCGACGACCTGGTCAACACGGTGCTGCTGTCGCCGACCGTCGAGGACGGCGCGGCGAGCGTGACGTTCACGCTGGCGAAGGCCGACGCCGACGCCGACGTGCTCATCATCGACGGCAACGAGGACGGCGACGGCCACGTCGTCGCGACCCTCGCCGAGGGCGAGAGCCTCACCGCCGGGCCGCATACGTTCACCTGGGACGGCCGCGCCGACGACGGCGAGAGGGCGCCTCCGGGCCTCTACGCGCTCGAGGTCGTGCTGGGCGAGCAGGGCCGCGACATCAAGCCCCCGGGGCGGATCGAGGTGCCGGAACGGGGCTACACGCTGCGATTCGACGGCGAGCAGGAGACCTCGGGCGAGCAGCCCGGGGACGGCTGATGGACGAGCCGCTGCTCTGGATCGGCACCCTCGCCTGTGCGCTGCTGGCCGCCGCCGGGCTCATCCCGCCGCTCGCTCGCCGCACCCGGATCCTGGCGCTGTCGGCGGCGGTGCTGCTCGCGCCCGTGCTGGTGCTCGCCGACGGCTGGGAGAGCGCGAAGCTGGCCGACCTCCGCGACCACCCGCCCCTGCTCGCCGTCGCCGTGCTCGCGGCGGCCGTCGGGATCGCCGTCCTCGCCTGGATCTTCCGCCGCCGGCCGCTCTGGCTCGCTCCGGCGCTCGTCGCCGCGATGCCGTTCCGGGTCCCGATCGACCTCGGCGGCGGTGATGCGAACCTGTTGCTGCCGCTGTACGCGGTGATCCCGGGCGGGCTCGCGGCGACGGTCTGGGGCGCCTGGCGCGAACCCGCGCCGGTGCCGGCGGTGCGTGCCGCCGACCGCGGCCCGTGGCTGGAGGCGATCGGCTGGGCGCTCGCGGCAATCGTGGCCCTCTACGCCGTCCAGCTGGCCTACGCCGACGACATCACCCACGGCCTTCAGAACGTCGCCTTCTTCCTCGCGCCGTTCGCCGCCCTCTACCTGCTGCTCGCCGAGGCCCGCTGGGACCGGCGCGCGCTCGGGGCGATCGTCTGGGTGCTGGCGATCGAGGGCTTGATCTTCCTCGCCGTCGGGGCGGCCGAGTACGCCACGCGCGAGCTGCTCTGGAACGACAAGGTCATCTCCGGCAACGAGGCCCACACCTACTTCCGCGTCAACTCGCTGTTCTGGGACCCCAACATCCTCGGCCGCTACCTGGCGGTGACGATGACAGTGCTCGCCGCGGTGGTCGCCTACGGCCGTCGGCCGCGCGAGGTCTGGTCGGCCGCCGCGTGCTTCGCGCTCCTGATGCTGCTCCTGCTCGTCAGCTTCTCGCAGACGAGCATGCTGTCGCTCTTCGCGGGGTTGCTCGTGCTCGCCGCCGCCCGCTGGGGGATCGTCCGCGGGGCCGGGGCGGCGATCGCGACGGTGATCGCCCTCGCCGCGGCGATCGCGCTGATCGCCGGGGCGGGGGTGAACAGCGACACGACCAGCGGCCGGACCGGGCTGATCGACGGCGGCCTCGAGATCGCGCAGGACCACCCGGTCGCGGGGATCGGCTCGGGCGGCTTCGGCGAGGAGTTCACGGACCGCTACTACCAGGGGGAGGGGTTCGCGGCGGAGAGCCACACCGAGCCCGTGACCGTCGCCGCCGAGCAGGGCGCCGTCGGGGTCGCCGCCTACCTCGCGTTCCTGGTCGTCACGGTCGGGGCGCTGCTGTCGGCGGCTGGGCTCGGGCTCTCCGGCCGCGCGCGCGGCCCGGCGCTCGCGGCGACGCTGCTGGCGATCTACGCGCTGATGCTCGTCCACAGCCTCGGCTATGCGGCGTTCCTGATCGACCCGATCACCTGGGCCGTCCTGGCGATCGCCGGCGCCGCCCTCGCCCGCGCCCCGCGACCGAGCGGCTGATCGGGGCGGCCGGTGCTCGACTACCTCCGCAGACTCGCCACCACCGGCTTCGCGTACACGGCTGCGAGCGTCGCCTCGAAGGTGCTCGCGGTGCTGCTGTTGCCGCTCTACACGCGGTACCTGACCACCGCCGACTACGGGCAGGCGGAGCTCCTGTTCTCGACGGTCGTCGCCGCGAGCATCGTCATCCGCCTCGGGCTGATCGAGGCCCTGTTGCGCTTCTACTACCTGCCGGGAGAGCGCGGCGACCGCGTGATCGCGACCGGCTTCGGAGCGCTGTTCTGGACGACGACGGCAGCTGCAGTCGTCGCGCTCCCCTTCGCCTCGCAGATCGGGAACCTGATCAGCGGCGACCCGCTCGACCCGGGCCTGGTCCGGATCGCGATCGGCGGGCTCTGGGTGCTGACCCTCTACGAGTACATGGTCACGCTCTTCCGGCTCGACGAGCGTGCGAAGGCCTACTTCGCGTTCACGATCGGCAACGTCCTGCTCGCGATCCCGCTGACGGTGACGCTGGTCGTGGGCTTCGACGCGGGCGCGGACGGCCTCCTGCTCGGCGCCTACCTGGCGGGGCTGCCGTTCCTGCTCTGGCTGATCTGGACCGAGCGCCGGCGGCTGACGCTGCAGCCCGACCGCGAGCTGCTGCGGCGGATGTTCCGGTTCGGGCTGCCGACGATGCCGGCGGAGATCTCGATCTACTCGCTCGCCTTCATCGACCGGATCATCATCTCCCACTCGATCGGGCTCGCCCAGCTCGGCCTCTACGGCCTCGCCTTCAAGTTCAGCCAGGCCATCCAGGTGGTCGTCCGCGGCTTCCAGCTGGCCTGGCCGCCGCTCGCCTACTCGATCCGCGACGACGAGGAGGCCCGCCGGACCTACGCGGTCGTCGTCACCGCCTTCACCGCGCTCTGCGGCTTCATCGTCGTCGGCATGTGGCTGGAGGCGCGCTGGATCGTCCGCCTGCTCGCCGCGCCCGAGTTCTTCGACGCCTACGAGGCGATCGGGCCGTTGGCGCTCGGCGCCGCCCTCTACGGCGTCTACCTCGCGCTGGTCGTGATCCTCGGCCGGACCGGGAAGACGCAGTACAACTTCCCGGTCACGATCGTGGCGACGGTCGTGAACGTCGTCCTCAACCTGATCCTCGTTCCCGCCTGGGGGATCGTCGGCGCCGGCGTCGCGCTGATCGTCTCCTACCTGATCGTGATCGTGCTCATCTACGGCGTCAGCCGCCGGATCTTCCCGATCCCGTGGCAGTGGGGCCGGCTCGCCGTCGTCGTCGGCGCGGCAGCCGCCCTGATCGCG
>JAGQUO010000049.1 GCA_020438445.1 Solirubrobacterales bacterium | reverse complement strand
GTCGAGTGCGGCTTCTGCGAGCCCGTCTGCCCGAGCCGCGACCTGACCACGACCCCGCGACAGCGGATCGTCCTCCGCCGCGAGATGGCCCGCCAGCCGGCGGGCTCGCCGCTGCTTGCGAAGCTGATCGAGGAGTTCGAGTACGACGGGCTGCAGACCTGCGCCGCCGACGGGACCTGCGCCACTACCTGCCCGCTCGGGATCGACACCGGCAGCCTCGTCAAGGAGCTCCGAGCCGCCGAGCAGACGGAGGCCCGCGAGCGGGCGGCCCTGCGCGCGGCCCGGCGCTGGGACCGCGTCGAGGCCGGGGCCCGCTCGGGTCTCGCCGCCGGGGCCGCCGTCGCCGGCGCAATCGGGGAGGACGCCGTCAGCGGCATCGCCGCCGCCGCGAGGAGCGTGGTCAGCTCCGAGCTGCTGCCGGGCTGGCAGCCGCCGATGCCACCTCCCGCCGACGCCCCCTTCCCGCCGACGGTGAAGGACGGTGCCGCCGCCGTCTACCTGCCCTCATGCGTCAACCGGATGTTCGGCCGCGATCCCGCCGGCCGCGCCGCCGACCCGGGCGGCCCCGCGTCGATCCAGGAGGCCCTGATCGCCGTCTCGCTCCGCGCCGGCAGGCCGGTCTGGATCCCGGCCGGCGTCGCCGGGACGTGCTGCGGCACGCCGTGGGCCTCGAAGGGCTACCGGCGCGGCGCGCACTGGATGGCGGAGCGGACGGTCGCCGAGCTCTGGGAATGGAGCGATCGCGGCCGGATCCCGGTCGTCATCGATGCGACCTCCTGCACCCACGGGCTCACCGAGTCGGCCGCCGGGCTCGGAGACGCTGTCGCCGGCCGCCTCGCGGAGATGACGATCCTCGACTCCGTGCAGTGGGCGGCGTCGCTGATCGGGGAGCTCGAGGTCCGCGAACGGGCCGGGACCGTCGTCGTTCATCCGACCTGCTCGGGAGCTCACCTCGGCCTCAACGGCGAGCTCGCCGTGCTGGCCGCGGCCCTCGCCGACGAGGTCGTCGTGCCGCCCTCCGCCTCCTGTTGCGGATTCGCCGGCGACCGCGGCTTCCTGCATCCCGAGCTGACCGCCGCCGCCACCGCGCCGGAGGCGGCGGAGGTCCGTGCCGCCGGCGCAGCCGAGCACGTCTGCTCGAACCGGACCTGCGAGATCGGAATGCAGCGGGCGACCGGCGAGAGCTACGAGTCGCTCGTCTTCCTGCTCGAGCGGCTCAGCCGCTGAGCCGCCGGCCGATCCCGGCGACTAGCCTTCCCCGCCCGTGACCACCAACTCGGAGCTGACCGCCACCGCCGCCCGGACCCCGGAGGCGACCCTGCGCGAGGTCATCGGGGCGCTCGCGCCGATCGAGCGCTCAGCGGGCTCCGCCGGCGAGCGCGAGGCAGCGCACTGGATCGCCGAGCGCCTGACGATGGCCGGGGCACCGGCCCGGGTCGAGGAGGCGCGGTTCCGCGGTGATTTCGCCGGAGTGATCGGCGCCCTCGCCGCGGCCGGGGCGGCCGCCGGGATCGCGGCGGCGACGAAGCGCGGACGCCGGCTCGGCGCCGTCGCCGGGGCGGCCGTCGCCGGACTGATCGCGGACGACATCTCGAACGGCGCCCGCGCGTTCCGGCGGCGCGTCCGCCGCGAGCGGTGGAGCGGGGACGTGGTCGCCGAGGCCGGCGACGAGGACGCCGAGCGGACGGTCGTCGTCCTCGCCCACCACGACGCGGCCCAGACCGGCTTCATCTTCGACCCCCGCTTCCAGGAGCGGCTGATCGACCACTTCCCGGGAATCGTCGAGCGGGTCGACACGTCGCTGCCGCTCTGGTGGCCCGTCCTCGCCGGCCCGCTGCTGGCCACCGCCGGCGGGATCAGCGGCCGCAGGGGGCTCGCCCGGGCCGGCGCCGTGATCAGCGCCGGCGCCGCGGCGACCATGGCCGACATCCAGCGGAGCCCGACGGTCCCCGGCGCCAACGACAACCTCACCGCGGTCGCCGTCCTCGTCGCCCTCGCGGAGGCGCTCGCGGCCAGGCCGGTCAGCGGGCTCAGGGTCCAGCTCGTCTCGGCCGGGGCCGAGGAGGTCCTGCAGGGCGGGATCTACGGCTACTGCGAGCGGCATCTGGCCGCGATGGACCGCGAGCGCACCTTCGTCCTCAACGTCGAGACCGTCGGCGGGCCGTCGCTCGCGCTGCTCGAGGGGGAGGGCTGCGTGGTCATGGAGGACTACTTCGACCGGCCGTTCCGGGACCTGATCGGCGATGTGGCCCGCCGGGAGGGGATCCCGCTCCGGCGCGGGATGAGGGCGCGGACGAGCACCGACAGCGTGGTGCCGAGCAGGATGGGGGTGCCGACCGCCACGGTGGTGGCGATCGACCGCTACAAGGCGCTCTCGAACTACCACCGCATGTCCGACACGCCGGAGAACCTGTGCTGGCCGACCGTCGCCTGTGCCGCCGACCTCGCCGAGCACGTGGTTCGGGAGCTCGCACCCGCTGCAGCGCCGTCTCCGCCCGGCGCCACGGGATAAGGTCGGGCTTCGATGTGGGGAGACAAGCGCGTATCGGTGGTCCTGATGACCTACGCCGAGCGACACTCGATCCGCCAGGTGATCGAGGGATTCTTCGCGACCGGGTTCGTCGACGAGGTCGTGGTCGTCAACAACAACGCCGAGCCCGGGACCAGCGAAGAGGTCGCCAAGACTCCCGCGCGAGAGGTGTTCGAGCAGAAGCAGGGATACGGGCACGCGAGCCGGCGCGGACTGCACGAGGCGAACGGCGACCTGATCGTCCTCGCCGAGCCCGATGGAACGTTCCTGCCGTCCGACATCCAGAAGCTCCTCGTGTTCAGCGAGGAGTGCGACACGGTCTTCGGCACCCGTACCACCAGGGAGCTGATCTGGCACGGGGCGAACATGGAGTGGTTCCTGCGGTGGGGGAACTGGGCGGTGGCCAAGGGAGTGGAGGTGCTCTTCAACACGAGTCACCTGAGTGACGTCGGCTGCACGTATCGCCTGTTGACCCGCGAGGTCGCCGAGCTTGTCGCTGAGAAGATGGAGATTGGGGGCAACCACGCGGGCCCGGAGATGATGTTGATCGCGATCACGAACGGGGCGCGGTTCGTCGAAATCCCGGTCAACTACCTCCCGCGGGTCGGCACCTCGTCCGCAACCGGCAGCCCGCTGGCGGCGGTCGTGATCGGACTGCGAATGATCGCGATGATCATGCGCTTTCGCGCCAGGACGCCGCGGCCGATCGTCCGGCCCGAGCGGCTCTCACACAGCACCCGGTGGCCCGGAGGCGGGGCGGAATGACCGAGGCGACCTTCGACCGGATCGCAGACCAGTACGACGAGGCACTTCCGGCTCACGTCGTCGCTCATTACCTCGACAAGCGCATCGACTACATCGCCCGCTGCTGCCCTCCTTGCCGCGGTCTCGACGTCGGCTGCGGAACGGGTGTCCTGGCCGCTCGCCTCGCCACCCGCGGATACGAGATGACCGGGCTGGATCCATCCGCAGGGATGCTCGACGTGATGCGGACCGAGCACCCCGAGGTCGATGCCGTGCGCGGATCCGGCGACGCGCTGCCGTTCGAGACCGGAAGCTTCGACCTCGTCCTCACCGTCGCCGCCCTGCATCACATCGCCGAACCGGCCGCGGTTCGGGCTACGTTGGGCGAGATGGTTCGGGTCTGCCGTTCCGGCGGCCGGATCATCATCTGGGACCACAATCCGGGAAACCCCTACTGGAAGCTCCTGATGGCTCGTGTACCTCAGGACGACGGAACCGAACGGCTGATCCCGAAGTCGGAGGTTCTTGCCGGGATCAGGGCTGGCGGAGGGCTGCCACTGCATTCCCAGCCACTGGGTTTCGTTCCTGATTTCACCCCACCGGCACTGCTCTCGGCGGCGCGTGGTTTCGAGAAAATCGTTGAACGGACGCCGCTCGTCCGCCGGCTCTGCGCCCACAATGTCGTGGTCGCGACCGCGGCGGAGCAGACGGCGTGAGCGGGTCCACCGGCGCCTACGGACGCTCTGCCGCGGGGCTGACGATGGCCCTGGCGGCCGGCGGCGTCCTCACCTACGTCTTCTTCATCCTCGCCTCGCGCTCGCTGGGCGAGGACCAGTACGGCGAGATCGTCGTCCTCTGGTCGGTCGTGTTCATCGTCGCGTCGACGCTGTACCGGCCGATCGAGCAGCTGCTCGCCCGGACCCTGGCCGAGCGCGATCACGCCGGCGCGCCCGCCGGCGACGCGTTGCGGACGGCGGCGGTGATCCAGCTCGGGATCTGCGCGGCGACCCTCGCCGTCCTGCTCGTCTTCCGCGGCACGCTCGAGGACCGCCTCTTCAGCGAGAACCCCGGCCTCTACTGGGCCATGCTGGTCTCGCTCGCGGGCTTCGCCTGCGCCTACTTCGCCCGCGGCTTCCTCGCCGGCAGGGGCCGCTTCTCGATCTACGCGGCGCTCCTGATCGGGGAGACGGGGTTCCGCCTCGTCTTCGCGGTCCTCGTCGCGATCGGAATCTTCGAGGGCGCCGGCCCGATCGCGCTCGGCATCGCGCTCGCCCCGTTCTTCGGCCTGCTCCCGATCCCGCTGATGATGCGACGCGCTCCCGCCGGCCCGGCCACCGGCGAGCTGCCCGGCGGCTCCGATCTCACCCTCGGCGCCGGCGGGGCGTTCGCCGGCGCGGTCCTGCTGATGATGCTGAGCGAGCAGGTCCTGGTCAGCTCCGGGGCGCTGTTCGTCCGCGCCGCGGAGGGTGCCGCGGCGGCGGGCTTCATGTTCAACATCCTGCTCGTGGCCCGGGCGCCGCTCGTGCTGTTCCAGGCGATCGCCGCGAGCCTGCTCCCGCACCTGACGCGGCAGCGCGCCCGCGGCGACGCCGAGGGGGACGACGCCTTCCGCGATTCGCTGCACAAGACGATGTGGCTCATCGCTGCGTTCGCCGGGGCCACGACGATCGGCGTCCTCGCGATCGGGCCCCAGGTGATGCAGCTCGCGTTCGGGGACAACTTCGACTACGACCGGATCGACCTGGCCATCGTCGCGGTCGGGATGGGCTTCTACCTCGTCGCCGCCTCGCTCAACCAGGCCGCGCTCGCGCAGGGACAGGCGCATCGCGCCGCGTGGCGGTGGGTGATCTGCGCGATCCTGTTCGTGGTGATCAACCTGACGGCGAACGGCGACCCCTTCCTCGCGGTCGAGGCGGGGTACGCGGTCTGCTCGGCACTGCTCGCGCTGCTGCTCTACGCCGTCTACAGGCGACCGGCGCCGCGAGCCGACGACCGCATCGCCCCGGGGTCGGCCGAGGAGATCCAGGCACGGCTGGCGGCGTCCGACGAGGTCGGCTGATGGCCGACCGGCTGCCGCGGGGCCGGATCGGGCGACTGGCGCGGGTCGGGTACGCGGCCGCCGGGCAGGCTGCACGACAGGCGGGAACGCGGGCGGCGAACGTGACCCGGTCGGAGGAGCGGGCGCAGGCGGCGCTCGAACGCCGGCAGCTCGAGGCCGCGGAGCAGATCGTGACCGTGCTCGGGGGGATGAAGGGCGCGGCGATGAAGCTCGGGCAGGTCCTGTCGTTCGTCGATCTCGGCATCGTCCCGCCCGAGCACCGCGAGCGCTTCCAGGCGAAGCTCGCCTCGCTCCGGGACGCCGCGCCCGCCGTCTCGTTCGACCGGATGCGGAAGGTGATCGAGCAGGACCTCGGCGAGCCGGTGTCGAGCGCCTTCACCGACTTCGATCCCGAGCCGATCGCCGCCGCGTCGATCGGGCAGGTCTACCGGGCGACCCTTCCCGACGGCCGCGACGTCGCGGTCAAGGTCCAGTACCCGGGAATCGGCGACGCCGTCCGCGCGGACATGAAGAACCTCGGCGTCCTGTTGCGGCTCGCACGCTCGATCACTCCCGAGCTCGACACGAAGGCGGTCGGCGACGAGATCCGGGAGCGCATCGTCGAGGAGCTCGACTACGAGCTCGAGGCGTCGAATCAGCGGACGATGGCGCGGATCTACGAGGGACACCCGTTCATCGCCATCCCCGCCGTCGTCACGTCGCTCTGCCGTGAGCGCGTGATCGTCACCGAGTACGTCGCCGGAGCCCGGTTCGACGAGCTCCGAAGCCGCCCGGCCGCCGAGCGGGACCGGGTCGGGGAGGTCCTCTTCCGCTTCTACTTCGGATCGATGTACCGCTACCGGCGGTTCTCCGGGGATCCCCACCCGGGGAACATGATCGGGCTCGCCGACGGCCGGATCGCGTTCCTCGACTTCGGGCTGTTCAAGTCGATCGACCGCGACGTCGCGGCGCTCGAGCTCGCGTGCCAGCGGGCGACGATCGACGGCGACGCGGCCGGACTGCACCGGCTGATGAGCGACGCCGGCTTCCTGCCGCGGGCGGACGTCATCGACCCCACCGAGCTGATCGAGTTCGTCCGCGACGGGATCTGGTGGTACACGACCGACGAGCCAATCCGGATCGACCAGGAGATCGTCAACCGCGCCTTCATCCAGACCACCGACGTCCGCTCGACCCACTTCGCGACAGCCCGGCACCAGGACATCGTTCCCGAGCACCTGTTCGGCCGCCGGCTCGAGCTGCTGACCCTCGCCGTCCTCGGACAGCTCGAGGCGGAGGCGAACTGGTACCGGATCGCCTGCGAGTGGATCTACGGGGACGAGCCGCAGACCGAGCTCGGCCGCGCCGAGGCCGAGTGGGAGGGGGGAGCGGCCTAGGCGCCGAGCGCCGCCGGCTCGAGCGGCTCCAGTCGCCGCGCGAGCTCCGAGGCGAACGCGGTCTCGACCTCGCCGGCGAAGCGGTCCAGGTCCTGGAGCGCCCCCAGCTCGGCGGCGACCGAGGTCATCCGCGCGGCCTCGATCCCGCAGGGGACGACCCATTCGAACGGCTGCAGGTCGTTGTTGACGTTGACGGCGAGCCCATGGGTCGAGATGCCGTGGCTGACGTGGATCCCGATCGAGCCGATCTTCCGGGCCTCGGCGCCGACCGCCCGCGCCGGGTCGGTCGCGGCGACGACGGCGCCCTCTGGGCCGCGGGCGCCCTCGGGGATCGGTGGCCTGCCGGCCGTCCAGACGCCGGTCAGCCCGGTGAACACCTGGGCGGGGACGCCGCTGCGCTCGAGCGCAGCGATCATCACCCGCTCGAGCATCGCCACCCAGGCGCGGACGTCCGCGGCGCTGCCCGGCCCGAGCCCGGTCAGGTCGACGATCGGGTAGGCGACCAGCTGGCCGGGCCCGTGGTAGGTGACGCGACCGCCGCGGTCGGAGTCTGCGACCTCGATGCCCTGCGCCCGGTACCACTCCTCGCCCATCCCGAGCTCTCGCGGGTCGGCGCGGCGGCCCTTGGTCAGGACCGGCGGATGCTCGAGCAGGAGGATCGTGTCGGGCAGCTCGCCCGCCCGGCGGGCCTCGGCCAGCCGCTGCTGCAGCGCGCTCGCCTCCGCGTAGGGGACGATCCCGAGCCGGCACGAGCGAAGCGAGGCGCCTTCCATCGCCTCAGTCTCGCAGGGCCGGCACGCCCTTCCCGGCGCGCGCCGTCAGCTTCGCCCGCCGCGCCGTCCAGGCGATCTTCGACCGGCAGTCGCCGTAGCTGATCCGCAGGGTCCCGCGAACGCGCCTGGGCTTGGACCAGGCTCCCTTCCAGACGACGAGGATCGATCCCTTCCGGACCGGCGTCCGCTCCCGGACCCTGAACCGGCCCTTCGCGGAGACCGGGATGCTCGCAGTCACGAGCGGCACCTCGAAGGAATCGCACTTGCCCAGGTCCGGGTAGTAGATCCCGTCGTAGTTCTCGGCCGCCACGATCCGGCGCTTCCCGCCCTCGCCGGCCACCGCGAAGACGCCCAGCTGATAGAGCCCCGAGGGCTTCGCGGGCTCGGCCGAGTAGATGCCCGGCGCGGGCTTGACCGCCATTGCCTCGCCCGCTCCGAAGCCGAGGAGGGAGAGCGCGAGCACCGCGGCGAGCAGGGTCTTGCTGAGACCGAGAGCACTCATTCGCATCGGAGGCCGGCGCCTCGGGTCAGGCGCCGGCCATGCTGCGCTCGGCGCGGCGCTTGATCGCCCGCAGCATCCGGTTGACGAAGATGACGTGCCCGCGCGTGCCGATCACGCCGGCACGGTAGAGGCGTCCCTTGCGGCCCAGGAACTCCGCCCGGGTCTCGAGCCTCACCTGCGAGCGCTGGCCCGGCAGCAGATCGATCCGGAACACGACCGCGTACTGCGAGTAGCGGTGCCTGCCGGCGAGCGCGAGCATCACCGGCTCGATCGCGCGGATGACCGTGAACCCGGGCAGCATGCCGCCGGGGTGGTGCAGGTCGCCTTCGGCGGCCGTCACCGCCGTCTCGAGGTGCTCGGCGTACCGCTGGGCGGTGCGGCTGTTGAACGCGTGCTCGAGGGTCGGGAAGAGTGCCTCCCAGGTGGCCTCGGCGGGCGCGTCGACCTCGATCGCGTGCTCGTCGATCGGCGGCAGCATCTCGAGCGGGACGTCGATGGTCCGGGGTTTTCCGGCCCCGTTCACTGCAGTCGCGTCGCCGACGGTCATCGAGCTCCTCACAAAGCCAAGAACACGGGTTCCTCGAGCAAGTCGCGCACGCGGGCGAGGAAACGGGCCCCGTCGGCGCCGTAGAGGATGCGGTGGTCGCAGGCCAGGTTCACCGCCATCCGCCTACCCGGCACGATCTCCCCGTCCCGCACGACCGGCACGTCCTCGATCGAGCCGACGGCGAGAATCGCCGCCTGCGGCGGATTGATCACGGCGGAGAAGCTGGTGATTCCGAACATCCCCAGGTTCGACACGGTGAACGTTCCCCCGGACAGCTCCGGCGGCGTGATCGTCCCCTCGCGGACCCGCTCGGCCAGCCCGCGGCTCTCGGCGGCGATCTGCCGCAGCCCCTTCTCGTCCGCATCGAAGACGGTCGGGACGACGAGCGCATCCCGGGCGGCGACGGCGATCCCGACGTTCACCCGGGAATGCTCCTCGACGTGACCGTCGCGGTAGGAGCCGTTGGCACGGGGGAACTCCCGGAGTGCGATAGCGCAGGCCTTGACGACCATGTCGTTGACCGAGGGGACGACGTCGCCCTCGCTCGCAGCGGCCTTGATCCGCGCCCGGGCCTCGACGGCGCGGGACATGTCGATCTCCGTCGTCAGGTAGAAGTGGGGAGCGGTCGCCTTCGACTCGGCCATCCGCCGCGAGACCGTCTGCTGCAGGCGGGTCAGCTCGACCGTCTCGATGCTGCCCCGGGCAGTCTCCGGTCGTTCGGCCGCCGCCGCGGGAGCGGGCGCTGCTGGCTCCGCCGCCTGAGCCGGTGCCGCCTCGCCGGCCCGCTCGACGTCGGCCTTGATGATCCTCCCGCCCGGCCCGGATCCGGTGAGCCCGGCCAGGTCGAGGCCCCGATCGGCCGCGACCCGGCGGGCGATCGGGCTCGCCTTGATCCGCTCGCCCGAGCGACGGGGAGCGGCTGCGGCCTCGTCAGTGACCCCCTCCTCGCCGCCGGCACCGCCGGCGGCATCCTCCGCAGGTGCTTCGGCGGGCGCCTCCGGCTCGGCCTCGGTCCGCGGGGGGCCGCCGTTGCCGTCGCCCGCCGTGGCCTCGGAGGGATCGCCGACGCGGGCGATGACCGACCCGATCGGGAGGGTGGCCCCCTCCTCGGCGAGGATCTCGACGAGCGTGCCGGCGACGTCGGACTCGTAGACCATGTTCGCCTTGTCGGTCTCGATCTCGACGAGCTCGTCGCCGACCGCGACCTCGTCGCCGACGGCCTTCATCCAGGCCAGCACCGTCCCCTCCTCCATCGAGTCGGAGAGGCGCGGCATCACGACCTCGCTCACGGCAGCGCTCCGGACGTCGTCTCGAGCACGGCGCTGACGATGTGCTCCGGGTGGGGGATCGCGCTCTGCTCGAGGCGCTTCGAGTAGGGCATCGGCACGTCGGCGCCGGTGACCCGCTGGATCGGAGCGTCGAGGTGGTCGAAGGCCTGCTCCTGGATCAGGGCCGCGAGGTTGGCGCCGACGCCGCCGTGCGGCCAGCCCTCCTCGACGATGACCGCCCGGTTCGTCTTCCGGACCGAGTCGAGGATCGTGTCGAGGTCGAGCGGGCGGAGCGTCCGCGGATCGATCACCTCGGCCTCGACCCCGTGCTCGGCGGCGAGCGTCTCGGCGGCGCGCTCGGCCTCGTGCGCCATCTTCAGGATCCCGACGATCGTCACGTCACTCCCTTCGCGGCGGACCGCGGCGCTGCCGAACTCGACGACGTGGTCGTCCTCGGGGACCTCGCCGCGGATTCCGTAGAGGGTCTCGTGCTCGACGAAGATGACCGGGTTGTCGTCGCGGATCGCCGTCTTCAGCAGGCCCTTGCCGTCGGCGGCGGTCGAGGGGCAGGCGACGAGGATGCCGGGGATCTGCAAGAACATCGCCTCGAAGCTGTGGGAGTGCGTCGGGCCGAGCTGGTGCCCGCCGCCTCCGGGCATCCGGATCACCAGCGGCACCCTGACCTGGCCGTTGAACATGTAGGGAATCGCGGCGGCGTGGTTGATGATCTGGTCGAAGGCGAGCAGCGAGAAGTTCACCGTCATCAGCTCGACGACCGGCCGCAGGCCCGCCATCGCCGCACCGACGCCGGTGCCGACGATCGTGTTCTCGGAGATCGGCGTGTCGCGCACGCGGCGCTCGCCGAACTGGTCCATCAGCCCCTGCGTCACCTTGAAGGCGCCCTCGAAGACGGCGATGTCCTCGCCCATCAGGAAGACGGACTCGTCCCGCTCCATCTCCTCCCGGAGCGCCTCGTTGAGTGCCTCCCGCATCCGCATCGTCGCCATCAGTCCAGTCCCCCCGGGCCCTGCTGACGGCTCTCCTCGGCCTGCCCGCCGTCGGTGCCTCCCTCCTCGTCCGCCTGGGCCTCGTCGGCGGGTGCGTCGGTTCCGTTCTCGGGACCCTCGCCGCTGCCGCCGCCCGAGCGGCGGACCTGGCCGCCGTAGGACGCCCCCGCCTCGTGCAGCTCGCGGACCCGCTCGTCCTCGGCGGCCTCGCGCTCGCGCTCGCCGCGGAACGGGTCCGGCGTGCGCTCGTCGACCGCGTACCAGCCCTCGTGGTCGGCGCCGAAGACGTAGAGGTTGTCGTAGAGGGAGTCGAGCGGCGGCTCCTCCGAGGCGTCGGCGAACTCGACCGCGTCGAGGACCTGGGCCTCGACCTCCTCGCGGATCGCCTCGAGGTCGGCCTCGGCGATCGTTCCGGCGTCGATCAGGCGGCGGGCGAAGATCTCGATCGGGTCTCGCCGCTGCCACTCCTCGACCTCGTCCTTGTCGCGGTAGACCTCCGGGTCGGCGGCGGAGTGCCCGCGGTAGCGGTAGGTGAAGGCTTCGACGAGGGTCGGCCTGCGGTCCCGGCGGGCGATCTCCAGATGGTCGGCCACGCACTCTCGCATCGCCACCACGTCCTGGCCGTCGACCCGCTCGCCCGGGACGCCGAGACCCTCGGCCTTGTGGGAGAGGTCGGTCACCGCCGAGTGGCGGGCGATGGCGGTCCCCATCCCGTAGAGGTTGTTCTCGACGAGGAAGACGATCGGCAGGCTCCACAGCGCCGCGAGGTTCATCGTCTCGCCGAAGTTGCCGGTGTTCGAGGCGCCGTCGCCGAACATGCAGACCGTCACCTCGTCGGTCCCCTTGTAGTCGGAGGCGAGCGCGAGCCCGGCCGCGATCGGGAGGTTGCCGCCGACGATCCCGTAGCCGCCCATGAAGCGCCGGTCGCCGTCGAAGATGTGCATCGAGCCGCCGCGACCGCGGGCGGTTCCGTCCTCCCGGCCGAAGAGCTCCGCCATCACGTTCCTCGGGTCGGTCCCGCGGGCGATCGCGTGACCGTGGGTGCGGTATGTGCCGATCAGGTAATCGCGCTCCTCCATCACGGAGGTCGTGCCGACGATCGTCGCCTCCTCGCCGATGGCCAGGTGCAGGAAGCCGCCGGCCTTCGCGCGCTGGTACTGGCGGCCCGCCTCCTCCTCGAAGCGGCGGATCAGCGCCATCTGCCGGAGCAGGTCCCGGGAGGTCTCCGCGTCCGGCAAGGCGCGACCCCGCGAGCTGTTGAGGACGCCGGCCGGAGTCCTCACTTCGCTCGTCTGATCGCTATCGGCCACTCTCAGTCACATTACCCAAGCGCATTCGCGTCAAGCGCGAGGGTGGTGCGGCCGCTCCCGTGCCCGCCCCGTCAGTCGGCGTAGCGGTGGTGGAGCATCAGGTCGTTGCCGTCCGGGTCCCGGAACAGGGCCATGTGGCAGACGCCGGTGTCGAAGGTGTCGCCGAGGAACTCGACGCCCTTGTCCTCCAGCTCCCGGCGCCGGGCCGCGACGTCGTCGACGTGCAACGCCGGGTGGGCGTTCCGCGACGGCTGGAACTCGAAGCCCATCTTCGCCGGCTCCCAGATGCCGAAGCAGGTGTCCCCGACCCAGAACTCGTAGTCCGACTTGGGGTCGGGACGGAGCCCGAGCGTCTCGACGTAGAAGGCCCGCGATCGGTCGGCGTCGGTCGAAGGCACCCCGATGAAGTCCAGCTTCTCGATCATGGCGCCACGATAGCGCCGCCCGGCTGCGGTTACGAGCGCGCGGCGCGGTACTCGGCGACGTAGCCCGGCTCGGCGACGCCGTCGAGCAGGCGCTCGTCGGGAATCGGCTCGCCGGCGACGGTCCGCAGGGGGATCGTCCCCGCCCAGACCGGCAACTCGTAGTCCTCGGGCTCGTCGACCGCGCCCCCCGTCCGCACCTTCGCGGTGGCCTCGTCGATCGCCATCCTGAGGACGGCCGTCGCCTTGAGCTCCTGCGGCGCCGGCGGGCGGGCATCCCCCCACCGGCCCGGGATCAGCTTCTCGGTGAAGGCCCGCAGCGCCTCGGTCTTCTCGTCGGCGTCCGCGATCGCCTCGGGCTCGCCGAACAGGACCACCGACCGGTAGTTGACCGAGTGGTGGAAGACGGAGCGGGCGAGGACGAGGCCGTCGACGGCGGTCGCGCTGACGCAGACCTCCCTGCGCGCCGCGGTGCGGAAGAGCCGGCTGGCCGAGGAGCCGTGCAGGTAGAGGGTCCCGCCGTCGCGGGCGTGGAGGGTCGGGATCACGACCGGAAAGCCGCGGTCGTCGATCACGGCGACGTGGCAGACGGTGGTCGCGTCGAGGATCGCACCGACCGTCCCGAGGTCGTAGTCGGCGCGATCGGGAACCCGGCTCACCCGGTGGCGCGGTCTCTGCGGAGCTCCCATCGGGACCTACCTATACACCCAACCGGGGGCGGGTGGCGCGCCGATCAGCCGACGCGCCCGGCCGCGGCGACGGCCTGCTCGAGCCGGTCGTCCCCCCAGAACACCTCGCCCCCGACGACGAGCGCGGGGACGCCGAAGACGCCGCGATCGCCGGCGCGGTCGGTCTCCTCGCGCAGCCGCCGCTTCACCGACTCGCTCGCCGCCGCCTTCGCGATCGCGTTCGGATGGAGCTCGCAGGCGGCGGCCGCGATCGCGACGTTGTCGGGCAGGCTCAGGTCGCGCCCGCCGGCGAAAGCCTGCCGGAACGCCGCGAGTGCGAACGAGATCGTCCGCCCGATCGACTTCGCGTAGGTCGCGACCCGCATCGCGTAGAGCATGTCGCCGGGCCAGGGATCGGGCCAGCGGACGGGCTGCAGGGCCTGCGCCTGCGCCCGCCGCTCGACCTCGCGCATCCCCTCCTCGCGAGCGGCCGTCTCGGCCCAGGACCCGCGGTCGAACCGCGCGAACAGCGCGCCGAGCAGGACCGGCTTCCACTCGGGCTGCGGCAGCTCGGCGTCGGTGAACAGGCGACTGATCCGCTCGGCGCTGAGGTACGCGTATGGGGAGCCGAGATCGAAGTAGAAGGCGACGGTCGGCTCCCGATCCGGGCCGGAAGCCGCGCCGCCGCGAAGGACCTCGAGCTCGCTCATCCGCCGCCGGAGGACTCCCAGCTCGGTTCGCCCCAGTCCTCGGGGTCCTTGGGCTCGGTGATCCGGATGTGGTTGCCGAACGGATCGCGGATCGCGCAGTCGACGCCGTAGAAGCGGTCGGTCGGCTCCTCGATCACCTCGACCCCCTTGTCCACGAGCTCGGTGAACGTCTGCCGGCAGTCGCCGGTGTTGAGGATGAAGCCGAGGCCGAGCGCGCCCTTGCTGAGCAGGCCCTCGACCTGCCCGGCGGACTCGGCCCCGATGAACGCCTCGATCGGCGTCTCGAGCAGGACCTGGAAATCGTCCTGGCCGGGAACGCCGAGGGTGAGCCAGCGCATCGGCGCCATCTCGACGTCGGCGCGGACCTCGAGGCCGAGCTTGCCGACGTAGAAGTCCAGCGCGGCGTCCTGGTCGGTCACGTAGATGCTTGCGTGTGAGATCGAATCGAACATGGGCCCAACCTAGCCCCGGCCGGCCCGGCCCGCTTCTCGAAAAGTGCTCGATCCGCCCGGTCTGCCCGCTGCACGCGATGCACCCGCTGCACCCGATGCACCGGCTGGGCGCGTCCAGGCGCGGACGGCGCACGAGGGCACGCGTAGGCGCTCCCGTGGGTGTTCGCGGCGCCGGTACTCGCTGGGGCTGCAGCCGACGACCTCGGCGAAGGTCGTCGAGAACGACCCGAGGCTCGCGAACCCGACGTCGAGGCAGATCTCGGTGACCGGGCGGTCGGTCTCGCGGAGCATCAGCATCGCCCGCTCGATCCGGCGTCGCTGCAGGTAGCGGTGCGGCGTCTCGCCGAAGGCGGCCCGGAAGCTGCGGATGAAGTGGGCTCGGGACAGGTGGGCGGATCGGGCCAGCGCCTCGACGTCGAGGGCGTCGGCGTAGCAGCGGTCGATCAGGTCGCGCGCCCGCAGCAGGCGCCGGTTGTCCCCTACGCGTGGATTGCCCACTTGTCGATCGCCCGCGCCGCCTCGGGTATGGCCTCGGAGATCGTCGGGTGCGGATGGATGATCCGCTGCAGCTCCTGGTAGCCGCCCTCGAGGTCGCGGACGGCGACCAGCTCGGCGATCATGTCGCAGGCGCGGTTGCCGACGATGTGGGCGCCGAGGATCTCGCCGTAGCTGCCGTCGACGACCAGCTTGACCATGCCGTCGCGGTCGTCGTAGACGGAGCCGGCGCCGACCCCGCCGAGCTTGAACTTGGCGGTCTTGACGTCGTGGCCGGCTTCCTTGGCCTGTGCCTCGGTGAGCCCGACGCTGCCGACCTGCGGATGGGTGAAGGTCGCACCCGGGATCGACTCGCGGTCGACCGGATGAACCTCCTCGCCGGCGATCGCCTCGGCGGCGACGATGCCCTCCTCCTGCGCCTTGTGGGCGAGGGCGGGGCCGGGCGTGAGGTCGCCGATCGCGTAGATGCCGTCAGCCGAGGTCCGCTGGGACTCGTCGACTTCGATCTTGCCGTCGTCGTCGCGTTTGACGCCGGCCTCCTCGAGGTTCAGGGGGCCGACGTCGGCCCCGCGGCCGCCGGCGATGACGAGGTAGTCGACCTCCTTGGTCTCATCGCCGTAGCTGAACTTGACCGAGTCCTCGCCGGCCTCGACGTTCTCGACGCGTGCGCCGGTGACGACCTCGATGCCCTCCTTCTTGAACGCGCGCTCGACGACCCGGGCCATGTCCTTGTCCTCGGCGGGCAGGATCTGGCCGAGCATCTCGAGCAGCGTCACGTCGGTCCCGAACCGGGCGTAGGCGGAAGCGATCTCCGAGCCGGATGCGCCGGCGCCGACCACGGCCATGCTCTGTGGCTGTTCCGGCAGCGACCAGGCCCCCCAGGTGTCGAGGATGCGGCCGCCGAACTCGGTGCCGGGGATCGGCAGCGCGACGGAGCCGGTGGCGAGGATGACGTTCTCGGTCTCGTACGTCGTGTCGCCGACCTTCACGTCGCCCCCCGCGGTCAGCGAGCCCTCGCCCTCGATCTGGTCGATCTTGTGGTTCTTGAAGAGCCCGGCGACGCCCCCGGTCAGGCCCTTGCGCACCTCCTCACGCCGCTCGTTCAGCTTCGTGAAGTCGATCGAGATGTTGTCGGCGACGATGCCGATTCCCTCGCCGTTCTTCGCCTGCTCGTAGATCTCCGCCGTGCGCAGCAGCGTCTTCGCCGGGATGCAGGCGTAGTTGAGACAGCGGCCGCCGGTCTCGTCCTTCTCGACCACCGCCGTCTTCAGGCCGAGCTGGGCGGCCCGGACGGCGGCGTGGTATCCGCCCGGCCCCGTGCCGACAACGATCACGTCATAAGGGGAATCAGCCATGCGGGCGACTCTAGCGACCCGGCCCGGGATCGCCCGGCGCGGGCATCTGGATTCGCGCCAGCGCCTTCACGGTGAACCAGAACAGCGTCCCCGCGATCGCCAGCACGAGGAACGTCGAGACGGCCTGGAAGACGGAGGTCGCGGCGATCAGGGTGATGAACGCGCCGATCATGATGATCGCCATGATCGCCTGGAATCCGAGGACGGCCCAGTAGCGGGCGCGCAGCATCCCGAGCCCCATCACCGCGAACAGGATCGCCGGGGGGAAGACCTGGAACGCGCTCGGCCGCTCCTCGATGTCGGTGTTGCCGACCTGGACCTCGACGCCTGCGATCCAGGCGCCGACGATGCTCAGGGCGATCAGCAGCGAGAGCACCGCGCCGATCGTGACGACGAGCGGCCGCTCACCCTCCTCGAGCGGGACGAGGCGCTCGCGGGCCGCCTCGTTTCTGGCCTCGGACCGGCTCGCCGGAACCTCGGCGGCGGCCGCGAGGTCGGCCGGCGAAGGCACCTCCTGCGCATCGGTGCCGCTCCGGACGGGGGCCTCGGCGTCTCTCGCCTCCTCGGCGCCGACGTCCAGCTCTTCCGTGCCGCCGTCCGGCTGTCCCGCCGCTCCGCCGCCGCGCTCCTTTCGCTTGCGCAGCTCGGCGCGCTTGCGCTCGCGACTGCTCATCCGATCTCCGGACGGCCTGCGCCGAGCCCGTGGCGGAGGCTCGCCGCCACCGCCTCGGGGCTGTCGGCGTCGCGGATCGCGCGCACGACGACCACCCGCGTCGCGCCGGCGGCGACCACGCGGGCGAGGTTGCCCGGCTCGATCCCGCCGATCGCGAACCAGGGGATCTCCGAGTCCTTCGCCGCTTTCTCGACGTAGCCGAGACCGGCAGCGGGGCGCCCGGGCTTGGTCGGCGTCGCCCAGACGGGACCGACGCTGATGTAGTCGGGGCGGGCGTCGCCGCCGGCGTCGTTCGCCGCCCGGAGCTGCGGTGGCGAGTGGGTGGACAGCCCGACGATCGCCTCGGCGCCGGCGAGCGCTCGCGCCTCGGCGACGGGGATGTCGTCCTGACCGACGTGGACGCCGTCGGCGGCGCAGGCGGCGACGAGGTCCGGGCGGTCGTTGATGAGGAACAGGGCGCCGTGGCGATCGGCGGCTGCGCGGAACAGCGGCGCCGCCGCCAGCAGGCGGTCGTCGTCGGCGTCCTTGTCGCGAAGCTGGATCAGGTCGGCCCCTCCCGCGAGCGCGGCCTCGAGCAGGTTCTCCAGTCGCTCGCCGTCCTCTCCGCCCTCGCAGACGAAGTAGAGGCGGGAGCGCTCGAGCTTGTCGGTCGGATTCGGCATCGGGCGGAAGCGTAGATAACGGCCGCCGGGAGCGGTCCGGGCGGCGCTACGATCCGGTTGTCAACGGGAGCCGGAAGCGACCGGCTGAGAGGGTGGCTGGCGCCGCCGACCGTCCGAACCTGATCCGGGTAGTACCGGCGCAGGGATGGACGATCCCGCCCCCCGGCAATCCGACTGGAGGCGATGCAGCGGCATGGACGAGCAGGAGCGGAACCGCAACGGCGGCGGACCGGCGCGCGCGTCCGCCGACCTGCTCGTCGCCGGGGGCGGGCTGATCGGGCTCGCGTGCGCGCTGGAGGCCGCCCGCAGCGGGTTCGAGACGGTCGTGGTCGACGCGGAGGCGGGCGAGTGCGCCTCCGAGGTCGCGGCGGGGATGATCGCGCCGGTCGGCGAGGCGAGCTGGGGTGAGGATGCGTTGCTCGCGGCCGGGCTCGACT